>JAQBZB010000452.1 GCA_027622275.1 Planctomycetota bacterium
GCGTAGGAATGTCGCAGCACGTGCGGATAAACGCGTTTCTGGATGTCTGCCTTGATCGCGGCTGCCTTGATCGATTTGCGGATCGACGTGTCGGCATACGGTTTCTCCGGCGTCTTGCCCGAAAACAGCAGCGATCCGGTCGGGCGATACTTGATCCAGTAGGCTCGGAGTTGTTCGAGGAGTCGCGGCGAGAGCGGCACGAATCGATCTTTCTTTCCCTTGCCATGCGAGACGTGAATCATCATCCGCTGGCTGTCGATGTCGGCGACCTTCAAGCGTGCCGCTTCGGAGAACCGCAGCCCGCCCGACGACCAACCCTACGGTTGGTGCCCGGCGTCATCATGAAGGTCCGCTGTTTGAGGTTGGTCGTGCATTGAAAGAGCTTCTCGATTTCATGTCGGCTGAGAACGACCGGGAGCGTCTTGGGCCGTTTCCCAAACGGAACCATCGTTACCGGCCAGGGCATCGGCTCGGTGTGCCGGTAGTAGAAGCGTAGCGCGCAGACCGCTTGATTGAACGTGCTGTAAGCGAGGTTCTTGTCTTGGATGAGATGAAGTTGGAAGGTTCTGACGTCTTCCGGGGTTACGCGATCGAGTGGCTTCTTAATGAAGTCCGCCAGTCGCCGTACATGGTAGGTGTAGGCATCGATCGTCGCGTCGGCCATGTTTCGGATCATCAGATCTTCGGCGAGCCGCTTCGTGATCGGGCAAGAACGTTGCTTGTAAGGAGTCATGGTGCTTTGCTTTCGTTGAAGTCCCAGAAGAGGTAAGACTCCAGCATGGTCACAAAAACAAAAAGCGCAAGTCCTTTTAATTAGGGTCTAATTAAAACATTCGCTACAACCGGCCCCCGCCAGAGCCACACGAACCCAGCAAACAGCCCGCGCCCAACCACCCCAGATCACATCACCGCACAAGAAAGAAGCAGCCGGCCAGATCACATCCCAACCCATCAGAACGCCAACACTCAACCCAAACTAACAACGAGCAGAGCCGCTTAAGTTCAACGTTTGGCGTAACCGGGCGGCGACGGTTGACG
Organism: Planctomycetota bacterium; assembly: GCA_027622275.1. GTDB lineage: Bacteria > Planctomycetota > Planctomycetia > Pirellulales > Pirellulaceae. Next base: position 1,039 of record JAQBZB010000452.1, read on the forward strand.
TTGATGAGCGCAGCGAACGCGCGACGTTGTTCCCGCTCCGGTTCAGCGTTTTGGTTATGCGACGTTTTTTAGATTGCGGTTGACTATGTGCGTCCATGCGTTATAGTTTAAGAAACCAACGGACGCAAGGATGAGCGAATGCCGTATTTCGATTTTATCTGGGAAATGACCGAAGATGGAAACGTCGCACACATCGCCGAGCACGGCCTTACCCCTGAGGATATCGAGCCGATCATTCTGAATCCAGATCGACTTGGCGTGAGTCGGTCTTCGGGGCGACCGATTGCCTTTGGATTTACCGACGACGGACGCGAAATTGCGGTTGTGTACGAGCAAATTGATGAATGCACTGTATACCCGATCACAGCTTTTGAAATAGAGGAATAGCCGTGGCTAAACGACAAATGGGAAAACGCATTTACCGGGAGCCGACAGCAGAACAAGCTGAGAAGTATCGTCGCATCCGAGAAATGATCGCCGAGGAGATTCCGGAAATCAAAGCCGAAGCACGTGCGATTCGCCAAGGTCGCCAGGCAAAGATTGGAGAGGCTGTGACGCTTCTTAAAGCGGAAAGAGAGATGCGAGGCCTGTCGTTGGCGGATATCGAGGAAAAGACGGGGCTGAGCAAATCGGCCATTTCTAAGTTGGAGAACAATGCGGACGCCAATCCCACTGTGAATACGTTAATGAAGTACGCAGACGCCTTGGGCATGACACTTGGAGTAGTGTTGACGGAGAAAGGTTGAACCCACGTTCGAGGAGTCGCATAACGAATTGCGATCTATCCGGCTCAGGACGAGACGGATAGATCGTTCGTTGAGCGGAGCCGGGGTCGCGGGGAGACCGCGCTATGCGGAATGCAATACGCCCGCGATTCACTGCAACGTATTTTAGACCGCTGCAACCGAAGGCGACAAGCTGCCTGAGCTGAGTGGGCAGCGCGGTATTGAGCGAGCAGCGCCCGCAGGATCCCTAGAATCGGATCTGGTGAGCCTGCGGGGCAGCACGAGGCGCAGGATCAAGCATCGACGCGTGATGGTCAGGCGGCTGGCGCAGCGGTTACCCAACGGCATGGTCAAGGCTCCGCACCGCGCTGGCGGTAGGCCGGTTGGCGATAGCCCATGGCGGAATACCACCACGGACACGTGGCATTGTCTGCCAAGAGGTCTCGCCAACTGGGACGTTGGCTCGCCTCGAGACACACCATCTCGCACTGGCAGTGCGAGATGGTGGGAGAATTCTTCCGGCAAGGTGAACACGACTTGAAAGTAGTTGATCTTGGGCAGTAACAACTCGGCGGTCTTGTTGAGCCAGTCGGCGCGGCGGGCGCCCTGGCACTGCGGGCAGTGGCGGTCGCCACACGAGTTGTACACGCAACAGCGATGTTCGCACTGCGGACAGGCGTGGACGTGGCCGCCCAAGGCCGCCGTGCGGCAGAGCGACAGCGAAAACAAATGACCAAATCCGAATGACCAATGTCCAATCGATCTTGTTGGTCATTGGTCATTTGGATTTGGGGTTTCCGCGTGCCGAATCGGCAGCCAGTCCAACGGACTGGGCGTTCGGCCCAGATGCGGACGCCGCACGTGCAGGTAGATCAACGTCGTGGTAAAGCTCTTGTGGCCCAGCAAGCGGCCGATCGTCAGCAGATCGACGCCCGCTTCCAGCAGTGCCGTGGCGAAACTGTGTCGCATCGTGTGTGGCGTGACGGTCTTGCGGATCCCCGCGTCGGTCGCCGCCCGCTTGCAGGCCTTTTGGACGGTGGTTCCCGAAAGCGGGACATCCGGCGTCTTGCCAGGGAAAAGATAGTTGGACGGCCGGGTCGCTCGCCAATACCCGCGAAGTTCGCTGAGCAAGCGGGGCGAGAGCGGCACCAGCCGCTGTTTGTTCCCCTTGCCGTTGCCGACGAGGATCTGCATCCGCTGGCTGTCGATGTGTGCGGCCTTCAGGTGCGTGGTTTCGCTCAGCCTCAAGCCGGCGGCGTAACACGCTGTCAGCACTGTCCGGTGTTTGTGATTGCGATAAGGAGTCATGCTGGTGCCTTTCGAAAATGAGAAGAGAAGCCGAACGACCATCGTTCGTACTTCCAGCATGCTTGCGCGCAGAAAAAGCGCAAGTCCTTTTTATCGAAACGACCGGTACAACCGGCCGTGATCAGAGAAGCTGATCAAGAGAAGTCCACTCAGCTCTATCCGTCTCGTCCTGAGCCGGATAGATCGCAATTCCTAACCGCCCCGAGAGCCGGGCTTCGTTCAACGTCCAGGATCACGGGGACCGAGGAGTAAATATTGAATTCAGAACCGACTGCGCCGAGGTCTCCCGTGCATCCGTTAGTTCGTTGGACAGTCAGCGCCTTCGGGGCTCGGTCGCAATCAAACGATTGGGATCAGCGAGGTAGAGTTCCCAAAACTGTGCGAACGATTCAGCAATTCTATCAAATGTTCGTCCATTCGCGATCCACAGTACCGGTGCGTTCACTGGAGGTTGTCCCCGCAATTGCATGGCGAACACATGAACCCAAATGGAGTGGTCGGCAAAGACGAAGTAGTTCTCAGCGTCGGCCAAGTTCATTTCAATTCCGCCGTAGTCAGGGACGCCCCTAAAGTCCGACAGTTTCTTGGGCACGCTATCTATTTCGTCGAGACTCCAAAAGGCATTCAATTCCTCGTCCGTACCAATCGTCCCATTGAATTCCATGTAAAAGCGCCGCACGTCATCCGGAAGCGTGATGCCATGTCGATTTTCAAATTCAGCAACGGTAGCGCGCGATGCACCTTCGCGACGTTCAACACCTTCTTCGGTCCACGCGAGGGTCAAACGCTCGATGAAGTCCATGCGATTTAGTCCAACGAACGAATTGCGATCTATGGAGGCACAGGAGGTGCAGGCATAGATCGTGCGTTGAAGTTTGGCGGCGCCGCGACGGAGGGGACGCCTGACTCAGAATGAGTTTAGCAGATAGGGGTCAGGCGGTGCAAAACCGGGGAGGTGCAGTTGGAGCGGTGGTGGCGGTTGGACTTCCGCTTCCTTTGCACTTTCTATGAGGGTTTCCAGGTACCAGGCGTTAAAACCCTCACCCATCAGACCGTCCCAAAAGATCCGATCGGACTCGTCGCGGAGAGTCGCGTACCACGGTGGACTCGCCGATGATCCGTAACCCAGAAGCTCGCGCCAGCTTGGTTTGGACGATTCGCTCTGCAATACCATTCGATCACTGCCGCAGCTTTCGCAGACGAGGTCCGCTGGCTGTCGATCGGTGTCCGGTGAATCCGTCTCGGGTGAATCGGGCTCGGCGGCGGTTTCGCTGGTGGTGGCTGAGGAGAGATCCTGACAACACTGCATGTATTGGCCGACTTTTGAAATGCTCCAGCCACCGAAGTATCGCACCTTGGTCAAGTGGTCGGGCTGGATGTGCTCGCTCCAACGCTGTGTGAACTCCTTGGTCGAGATCGTGATCGGGACTTGGGTCCGCTGGCCGCCGACTTGCTGGCCTTCGCGAGCCAAGAACGTCACGCTCCGCCGATTGGCCGAGACGATTCGATGGTCGCTGATCGGGCCGCCGGTCAGGTAGCGGGTCAAGTAATTGACAACGTGACGAGCTTTGCTTTCGGTCGTCGGTGGTGGCTGGATGTAGGCGACCCAAGTTTTTGATGCCAGCCCGTTGACGAAGGCCATCCAGTTGTCGTCGTCTTGCAGATAAGCGTGCTGGCCGGTCAGCTTGAGCTTGCCAGCGGCACGTGCTTGCCCGAGTCGACGCAACAATGTTTTGCGAAAGCGCGATCGCAGTCTGTCCGCATCGACGAGATAGAAACCGTGGCCGTTGCGACTGCCTGGGGGCGGAGTCGCTTCGACCCAGCGGTCACCCTCGACGCTCGGCCCGGCGCCAGGAACGAGCAGATGCACGTGCCAGTGATTCATCAACTGCTGGTTCCACGTGTGCAAGACCGAGACCGCGGCGGCCTCGTAGCCTTGCTCCGTACGGATCGATCGGTCCAGCGACGACCAAGCCGACTTCGGCAACAAGCCTCCCAGCAGTTCACGGTTGGACAACGCCAACTCGGATAGTTCGCTCGGCAGTGTCATCACGACTTGGTAATAGACCACGCCGTCGATGATCAGCTTGGCGGCC
>JAQBZB010000089.1 GCA_027622275.1 Planctomycetota bacterium
CAGGCGCGACGATGTAGGGCCGCCCCGTTGGGGCTCAGGCGACGCTCGCAACCGACACCCAGGGCGGCGCTTCGCTTGCCCTGGGCTGACATGGGATCGCCCCCTTGGGGCTACAAAACCCGGAAGAACTAAGGATCGCGTCAAGGCCAAGTTTTCAACTCGCCAGCCCTGCCCTCCCGGTTCTGCTAGCGCGGCCTGCTGCCGGTGATAGCACAGCGGTCGAAACTGCGGATCGCCTGTCTTTCCTCTCCAACCCGCATTCCTTTTTCGCAGTCTGGGAGAACGCGGAAAAGTTTTCCGGTTGAAGAAAGATTAACGGTTGTTCCGTCAATCGCCGATGAATTCGCAACACGCTGGCGCAGTGCGCAGGTTCCCAGTCTGTGAGATCATTGCGCGAAAGGTCTAGTAGATATAACTCGAAGGATTGTCTGATGTCGACATGTCGCGTTGCCTTGATGGCCTCACTGTGCCTGCTTTCTTCGATCAGTCTGGCACTTGCCCAATCGGAATCGGACGCCACGGCACCGCGAACGCCCGGCTTTCAGCACGGAGAAAAGTTTATCGGGTTTGTGCCAGCCCATTTGAAAGGCAAACCAGATCAGCCGCGGTTCAAAAAGATCGCCAACGAAACGTCCCCAGGCTCGGGCTACGAGTCGTCAGAGAACGTGACCACCGTTGCCTATGAAGAACACATCCTCGGCGAACCACCGCTTCCGCCGGGATTCGAGCGCGAGGTCATCGAATTCAGTGAAGACGTCAAGGGTGGCAAGCTCTGGAGCGGCGATAGCTCGTGTTGTTGGATGCGCGCCGAGTACTTGTGGTGGTGGACGCAGGGAATGAACACGCCGCCGCTCGTGACGACCAGTCCGGCAGGCACCCCGCAAGCTCAAGCCGGTGTTCTCGGCCAACCCGGCACGACGATCCTGTTCGGAAACGACGACCTTGCCGATCATGCGCGATCGGGGGCGCGGTTTACGATTGGCAAGTGGCTCGATCCGGCGCATTGCAACGGCATCGAGGTGAACTATCTGACGCTGGGCAGCGAAACGGACGCGTTCAACGCGGGCCTGAACCAGTTCAACATCCTGGCCCGTCCGTTTTTCGACACCGTCGGTGCCGCGGAAGATTCGCGGCTGATCGCCTTCCCTGGGCTGGTACAAGGGACCATGAACGTTGCCGCGTCCACCGAACTTCAAGGGCTCGAAGTCTTGTACAGGCGACAAGGCTGTGGCTCGTGGGGATGTCACATCGATTGGGTGGTCGGCTATCGTTTTGCCGAGTTGAAAGATCGGTTGCGCATCGACGAGTCGACCGCCTCGCTGACCGGGCCGACGGCCGGGACAACGTTCGACTTGTTCGATCAATTTGATACGCGAAACACGTTTCATGGAGCTGAATTCGGTCTGGTTGGCGATTGGCAAATCGACAACTGTTGGTCCTGCGATGCGTTTGCCAAGGTTGCGATCGGCGGCACGACTTATCGCGCTGGAGTCGCTGGACAAACGGTTACGACCGATGTCGCGGGAGCGTCAACAACGGCACAACGCGGACTGCTCGCACAAGGGACGAACATTGGCAGCTATCAGTGGGACGACTTTGCCGCGATGTCCGAGTTTGGAATCACCCTGCGCCGCGAACTCAATTGCGGACTCGCTGCGACCTTCGGGTACAACTTTCTATACTGGAGCAACGTCGCGCGAGCAGGCGAGCAAGTGGACACGACGGTCAACACGTCTCAGATCCCACTGGGTAATCTCGTCGGTACGGCACGGCCTGCGTTCCCACAACGAACCGACGATTTCTGGGCACAGGGGTTGCGATTTGGTTTAGAGTATCGGTACTAGCACGTTGATGGTCATCGCGCACGTTTAGAACGCCGCATTCGGCCTGCCGTGATCATCGCAACTTCAATCGCAGACTCGCCAAAATGCTGTGCATGACCTCCATGTATTCGCGCAATTCGTCCGGCGGCATCGTGAGCGGAGGACTGACGCGGATCACCTTGCCCGCCAACGGTCCAAGCAGATGAATGGCTCGTCCTTGCCGGTCGCCGAGGTAACAGGCTTCGACACATTCGTTGGCGACTTCTTCCGGCTCGTGCGAGCCACAGGCGGCACATTCGATGCCCCAGACACAGCCTTCACCACGCACCTTGTCGATCACACCCGTTGTCTTCAATCGCAGTAGCCCTTCTTCAATGATCGCAGCCAGTGCCTGGCCTTGTGCGAGTACGTCACCACTCTCGAATTCATCGAGCGTCGCCAACACGGCGGCACTCGACAGCGGATTGGCACTCCAAGTGTCGGAAGCTTCCCCATAGTGCAACGCCTGGAAGACATCCGCGCGGCCGACGGCGGCGCTCACGGGGATGCCGTTTCCGAGCCCCTTGCCGAGACAAACGATGTCGGGTTCGACACCGTAATGCGTGTAAGCGTACATCGGCCCGGTGCGGCCAAAGTTCGATTGAATCTCGTCGAGAACGAACAGAGCGTCGTGATCGCGGCAGAACTTTTGTAGCAACTGCAAATACTCGGGCTGCGGGTGATACGAACCGCCGCCGCCGAGATACGGCTCGGTAATCAAGCAGCTCAATCGGTCCCCGACCTCGCTGCTCAGCTTGTCGAGTTCCTGCTGATACGGTTCGAGATCAAGCGGTTGCTTGCGGAGATCGACGTCCCCGCATTCGACCATCGGAAAACTGATGAACTTCACGCGTGGATCGCGTTCCTTGTCGGTCTCGCTGCCCGTGACTGCTCCCGCCAAACCTTTCTTGCCATGAAAGCCGCGGCGGGTGGCCACAATCACGTCGCGTTTGGGGTTATATGCAAGGGACGCCCACAAAGCCTTTTGAACGGCTTCGCTGCCGCTGGCCGCCCACAGAACTTGCTCCATCCGGCCGCCGCCAGATTCGGCCCGCATGTTCGCCAGCAAACGCTCGTTGGCTTGGACCTCGAGACTGTTCACGGCGTTGTAGGCCGTGAGCGGTGCGGCGGGAGTGAACTCTTGGCTTTCGTCGAGATTCGAAACCCCGAGATAGTCGAACACTCGACGCCACCAGCGGGTCGGGTTGTGGCCGAGATTCGCCACGAGGACGCCCGAACTGAAATCCGCGAGCTTTCTGCCTTCCGGCGTCCAGTGGTAACTCCCCGCGCTCTTGTCGAGTAAAGCCAACGAAGGCGTAAAGGTCCGCAGCGCAAGCGGCTCGGTTTTGGTCACGCGTTGGCGAAGATCGTTCGATTGCGTTTCGCCCGGATGCTGGATGGCGGGTACTTCGTTCGTCATAGTTGCTATCGGTTTCTCAATGAGATCGCCCTGCGTTGCGGGGCAGGATGGAGAGTCGGAATTCAAACATTCTGGGAACACTAATCCACGCTCATCGTCGCTAATTAGTGAAGATAAGTGTTCCCTCAGACTTCGCTCACATCGCACACAACATGACTTTTCGCGAACCGCTAAACAGTTGGCAAGTACAACACTTCTGGCTCGCTGAATCCCGGCCTGTACAGTGCCAGCCCGCCAGCTTCGTCGTTCACTTTCACGACACAATCGGGATTGCCTGCTACGTGTTCCGCCAAGATCGCTTCCATCGCTTGGACCGCCGCGACGACTTGGCGGTCGGCGGACACATCGTTGTAGTGGTAGGTTCGCATGTGCTTCAAGCGGTCGGCACGTGAAGTTTCCGCCCCGCCCATTTCGACGTAGCCAACTTCGCGGACAAAGCGCTCTAACACTTCGATACCGTAACCGCGCTGCGAGCGGTCGCCGTAAGGTTCAACGAACGTGCCGTTGTAATGGTTGTTGATCGAGTTCTTGATGGCAAAAGGCGTCTTGCCTTCGACCGTACATTCGACACCACGCTTGCGGCTGTGCCCGTTCCAGACGCCGTTGTCGAAGCGGAACTGAACCTCTTGCTCGACATAGCCTGGGAAATTATCGGGGGTTACCCAACTCGTATGGATGTCGAAGGCGGCTTCACGTCCGTCGCCATACTCGTAAACCATTCGCAGCTGCGTCGAGTCCCACGTCGGGCCGTCGCTCGGGCCGACGATCCCGCGCTGCCCGCTGCAAGTCACGCGCTTCAACCGCCCGCCGAATGTGAAGTCAATCAGTTTGATGTAATGCACGGCGACATAAGTGCCGGGATTCCGCCCCGTGATCCATTCCGAGAATTGCGAACCGGAGATTAACTTCGGCTCCAACAGCGAGCAGTAACCGTTGTTGACGTGGTTGAGGATGCCGTCGTGGACCAAGGTTCGCAGCTTCTTGTGATCCGGATCAAAGAGTTTGTGGTAGACGATCTTCGCCAGCACATTCTTCTCGCGGGCGATGCGTTCGAGTTCATCGAGTTCGGCGAGCGACAGCACGGACGGCTTTTCGATCAGCACGTGCTTGCCTGCTTCGAGTGCCGCTTTGGCAGCCGCGAAGTGCCGGTCGTCGGGCGTTGCTATGCAAACGAAATCGACATCCACGTCCAGCAACTGCCCGATCGAATCCGGCTCGACGAAGCTGTTGAATTCGCCGACTTTGCCCTGCGAGCTTGAACGATAAGCCGCCGCGCGACCCCCGGTCCGGCTGGCCACGGCGGCGAGGTCGACTTCACACACGCCAAAGCGCCGGTCGTACAAGCCATCGCGAAACACGTTCTCGAAGAACGGCCGATAGGTCTCGTCGAAAATCATTCCCATCCCAACCATGCCGCCGCGCAGGCGCTGGCTGTCGGGCAACGCAGCAAGATTTGTCGATGCAGTCATGCTCCCAAGGATAGCGGAGTTTCAGGGGACTTTCTACGGTACAGGTACGTGGCTTTTCGCTCCGCGAAAATGCGTTCGTTCGCGGAGCGAACGACCACGTACGGGAACCTCGCTTTGTCGTGCGAAGCTCGACCGCGTCTGGCAGACAAACCCGCGATACGGTACGGTAATGGTCCCCGAGGTGGCAGCTTGAGCCATTCCAATCCAATCGCTGCAAGCTTCCAGCCCGCAAATGCGGGGTTCATCATTGCAAGGCAAGGAACTGAATCATGGCCGATAATCCAAGCGTCATCCTCACTGGGTTTGCCGACGAAGCGGCCAACCAAAAGGAAGCGACCCAACAGTTCTCGGCCTTTGCGGCGATGGGTTTGCAGTATTACACGATCCGTTTCATCGACGCCGGCAAGGGCGTCAAGAACGTGATGCAGTTGACCAAGTCCGAGATCACCCGCATCCGCCACTTGGAAGACGAATACGGCTTGAACGTGTCATCGCTCGGCTCGCCCATCGGCAAAGTCAAGCTGCAAGACGTCGATGACGGTTCGCACAACAAATACGTGCCGTTTGCGAAGTACCTGAAGAACGACGTGCAGAAGGCCTGCGAGTTGGCGCACGCCTTCGAGACCAAGCTGATTCGCGGCTTCTCCTTCTATCACCCGCGCCGCACGGACGCGCGCGAGCATGTTCCGCAAGTCGTCGATCAACTCGGACAAATCGCCGAGACTTGCCATCGCAGCGACCTGATCTTCGGCCTCGAAATCGAAGCGAATCTCGTTGGCCAAAGCGGCGCACTGCTGGCCGACATCTACAGCCAGGTGAATCACCCGGCGTTGATGCTGATCTTTGACGCCGGCAACATCTCGTCGATGGGCAACACGGCGCACGAAGTGTTCAACCAGTACTCGGACATGAAGCGCGGCATCGGCTGGATGCACATCAAGGACTACAAGCACCCTGGTCCGATCGCAAAGGTCGGCCACGTTGATGAAGCGTCCCTGAAGAACTTTGTTCCCGCCGATATCGGCGACAGCGGGCACGCAGCGATTCTGAGCGACTTCCGCGAAGCGATCCCAGCGCTGCAACGGAAGCTGAAGAAGCGAGGCATCCCCGGCGTGTTTCTGGATCTGGAGCCACACGTCAAAGGGGGCGGACAGTTCGGCGGCTTCAGCGGCCCCGACGGGATGGCGATCGCCCTGCGCGGGCTGTGCCGCGTGCTTGACTACGTCGGCATCGACTACCATCTCCGCGACATCGACGACCTGCGAGCCGCACGCGGCTTTTGAGAACGCTTATGGCCCGCGATACCCAAACGGTTGGCGACTGCCCGAAATGCGACGCCGAGAATCTTACCTGCCGCTATAACCACTTCGAGAATGACGAACTGCGGATCGACTCGTGGGAACACAAGTGTGCCGAGTGTGGTTATCGCGAGACAACGGCGTTCCGCTCCGATGATCCCGAAGAACTCCAGCCCGTGGATGCTGGCAGTTGTCCTTACTGCGGTCGGCAGGGCAAGCTATAGCGCCGCCCTAGGCGGCGTCTTCGTCGGAGGGCGACTCGTCGTCATCGCCGCCGCCCGGTTCGAGCATCAACGAATCGAGCAACAGCTTGCGGTAGGTAATGGCTGTGCGTGCCCAGTAAACCAAAACACCGACGCCAACGAGCGATCCCAATCCCATCAATAACGGGTTGCCCCAAAAGAAGATGGTTGAAGCCAGCACCGCCACGAAAGCGAACACGGAGACAAGCAGCTTCAACTTCATGACGCTCGACCAGTTCCGCTTCGCGTGACTGGCGATGGCCGACCGTGCCGAATCATTGGCAAGGCTTCGCATGGCCGTCATGCGGTTCGCCATTTCCGGTGCCTGACTGCGCGGCTTGTACTCGGCTGCGTTAAACTTCTCTGGTTCGGGTTCCCGCACCGACTGCGGACGCGCCGCGACCTCCGTGTACTCCGTCACGGGACTTCGTTCGGTCGCGGCCTCGGGACGCTTGGACGGCTGGTCCCGATCATCGGTAGCACGAACTCGGTTCATCAGCCTCGCCATGTAGGCTTCGATGGATTCTTCGTCTTCCTCTGATTGACTTGCTGCGTTTCCCAACGACGCGGCGAAAGGCGTCTTGCAGGCGGGTGTGTATCGAGGCTGCGAAGTCTCTGGTTCCGCAAACCGCGAGATCGCATCTCTAGGGGAGTTGCCTGCATCGGCAAATCGTGAGTCGCTCGACTCGTCCGCGCCGGATTCGTCGTCGTTCCACACCCCCGACGAGCCTAGCCGGGCCAATACGTCCGCCGTGCTTACTGGAGGATCGGATGATGCCGTCTCGAAGGCAACTTCTTCCTCATCGTCGATTACAGGTTCTGACGCTTCGAACGCACTGGCATAGTTAGCACTGGCATAGTTAGCACTGGCATAGTTAGCACTGGCATAGTTAGCATGGGCATAGCGATTGGCCTCCATCGCCGTAAGCGACGGATCTTCGACGATATCTTCGTCAGGCACCGCGTCGTTCAGGTAGGCCGCCGATTCCAAACCCCTGAGCGTGTGCTCCTCATCGTCTCGAGCCCCGTAGGCGGACGGTGTGTACTCGTCGTCCGAGTACGCGGCGTCTGGATACTCCGATTCAACAACGTCGCGACTCTCTGGCGGTGGTGACGTGAAGTCTCGGACGGGCTGATCGGTTTCGTTCTGCTCCCGTTGCACGGCCAGTCGCGTTGACAGTTCGTCGACGGACTGCTGCAGGCGATCGGCTCGCCCCTCGGCAGCCTGACGAGCCGTCTCGCTCTCGGCTTGACGTTCATTCTGTTCGGCGAGTTGCGTCTCGAACCGCGCTAAGCGTTCGATATTCTCTTGAAGCTGGTGTTGAAACGCGCGGCGGTCGCGCTCCCAATCCGTCTGCTCCTGCTCGAACTCTTCCGAACGTTCCGCCAACTCTAATGAGACTTCCGCGAGGCGGTCGCTCGCGTCCACATTGGCAGCGTGGTGACCGTACTCGCTGCGCACGGTCAGCAACTCGTCGCGCAACCGCTGCACTTCTTCTTGCAACAGGTTGAATTCGACGAGTTGAACCTCAAGTCGTTCAAGCCGCGACATGTATTCAGTCAACCGATCTTCGCTAGATCCTGACATTTCCTCGGTGTTCGAACGTTCCTTCATGGCCATAATCTCATCGACGAGCAATTCCAATTCGACGGGACCGATCTGGAGTGGATCGCCAGCGCGGAGGATCTCGTCCTCAAACAACTCGCCACCCGCGAACTCCTGCGACGCATCAAGCCAACGGACGACGTTATTCTTCGTTCCGTGAAAGATCAGGCACTCGACCGGCGCTACTCCCGGTTCGTTAACCCGCACATCGCAACTTGGAGCCGATCCGACAAGACACCTCCGCGACGCGAGTTCGACGATGTCGCTAGCCCGGGGCTCGTCGCGCGAGACTTTCAAACGCATGCCGCGTCCAACGAGCCCAAGCAAGCTGGTAGATTCGCGAACGCCATTCGTAGAGGAAGCAAGTTCCTGGCAAACAACATCTTGAGTATCGACGATCGTCATGAGCGTGTGTCCGGACACGGGCGATGATGAATCAAATGCGAAGTGGTCGCGGCCAGTCACCAGAACTTAGCTAAGTCCGAAACCACCACAGGGATGTAGCTCACAACAGACGCTCCGTCAAAGGAGATACGGCAAGTCGCAAGACCGTCACGGCTCGCCCAGCCGGTAAATCCTCCGCGTTCTGACAAGAAGGGCTGTACCAATGAGCCGATTTTGCCGATTAACGCTAAGCAAACCGTTGCAGCGGATAAAAGGGTCCCAGGGAACAGCAACAGGTCGTCACGCGCATCTCCACAAAGTGTCCGTTCCAAAATCTTCGGAATGGGGGCTGGAGAGCGGCGACCGCCCGCCGCCCCTCTCCCGACGCAAATACCGCTGCGACAGCATGTTATAGCGGTATTAACGACTGAATTCCGGACGCTCCGGAGGGAACTGGCCGTTGTCCCTCCACTATTTGCAAGTGCGTACTATAGTTTGGTTGCTGCCAAACCTGTGGGGGAGGCGGCATCGGAACAACCGGGAACAGTGAACAAGGCAATTCATTTCAGGAAGTTCGATCAAGGCGGAACGAAGGGGGGCCACCTTCCGTGAAGCCAAAACTCGGACCGTAAAGGTGAAGTCGTATGGCACGCAAAGATGCAATTCTCAATCTGCGGCAAGTGTTGATTAAACGCCGTGATGCGCTGCGTAAAGCGCTCGCGGGCGACTTGAGCCTGCTGAAGGAACTGCGCGAGCAAACGTCGGGCGACGTCGTCGACTTTGCCTTGGATTCCGCCCAAGACGAAATCAGCTCGCAACTCGCGGAAGTTGAAAGCCGCGAACTCGCGCAGATCGAGAGTGCGCTGGAGCTGATGCGTGAGGGCAAGTATGGCATTTGCGAAGGCTGCGACAAGCCAATTCCGTTGGCGCGGCTGCAAGCACTGCCGTATGCGATAACATGCATCGAGTGTCAACGCGAAGCCGAGAAAATCGGTTTGGGCGGCGGGCGAAGTGCCGATTGGAGCCGCATCCTCGACACCGACAAAGGCGACAACGACATTTCGTTTAGCGATATTGAAGTCGACGTCTAACTCCTCTTGCGAGAGTCGCTCGGCGGCGGAAAGTGTCTCGCTCGAGCAGGCTCTTTCACGTTGATACACCATTGCTTCGCTGACAGGGAGGTCGGGCGTGAAGTTTTCACTGCGTTGTGCGCGAGCCGTTCGGATCGCATTCGTTTCCAGCCTGCTCGTGACCCTGGCACCTCCCATTGTGCAAGCACAGCTCGTTGATCAGGCGAGCTTAACGTCGCAAGAACGCGACACGCTCTACGCGGAGCTTGCCACGGAAGTCGATGCTCTCGAAGCACAGCTGGGACTCCTCAAGAAAGTCATCCGTCTCGTACGCCCAACCGTCGTGCATATCGAAGCGTCGAAGCAAGCCGCCTCGAACACACGGACTGGACGCAAGCCCGTTCAAGAGGCAGGTTCGGGGATCGTCATCGAGGTGGATTCGAAGCTGTACATCTTGACGAATCGACATGTCATCGACGAGGCAGAACTGAGCGATATCGCGATCAAGCTCTTGGACCGGCGCGTCCTCCACCCAACGACGGTCTGGTCCGATCCCGAAACAGATATCGCGGTGATGGCCCTCGATGCGACCGACCTCGTCGCGGCACGGCTCGGGAACAGCGACGAGATCGAAAGCGGCGACTTTGTCATCGCGGTAGGGAGCCCATTTGGCCAGAGCCAATCGGTCACTTATGGCATCATCAGCGCGATGGGACGCCGCGATTTGAAACTCGGCGACGGCAGCATTCGTTACCAAGACTTTATGCAAACCGATGCTTCCATCAATCCGGGCAACAGTGGCGGGCCGCTGTTGAATTTGCGAGGCGAGGTCGTGGGACTCAACACAGCGATCGCCAGCAGCTCGGGTGGTAGCGAGGGAATCGGGTTTACGATTCCCATCAACATGGCGATCACCGTGGCGAAACAGTTCATCGAACACGGTCACCCGGTGCGAGCCTTCCTAGGCGTCAATCTAGATCGAACCAAATCCTTCGGTCCCGAGTATGCGGCACGACTGGGTCTTCCTCGTGCCCGCGGGGCGCTGGTCACTGGCGTCATCGGTGGTTCGCCGGCCGAAGCGGCTGATTTCCGAACCGATGACGTGGTGCTGGAGTTTGATGGCCGCCAAATCGAAGACGACGATCATCTCATCAAGATCGTCGCTTTCACGCCCGTCAATAAAGACGTTCAGGTTGTTGTCTTCCGCGACGGCGAAGTCAAGCGGCTGCGAGTCACGCTGGCCGAGAAACGCAGCACTGCATTGCGGCCATAAGTTCCGAGATCACCGCTGGTTGAAGGACTTCGCGCCTCGCTCTACAATCCTTGCAGTTCTGTTTGTCGCCACCATTCGGCTGGCAGTTACCTTGCAAAAAGAGGATGTGTCGATGCTTGAGCGGAAGTCTGTCTTCCCAAACGTGATCGAGCTGAATTATCAAGCGGGGCAGATTCTCGGTTGCAATGTCTACCTCGTCTACGACCAGTCCGAGTGGATCTTGATCGACATTGGTTACGAAGACACGGTTGACGAGATCGTCGAATTGATTCGCCAGTTGGACTTCCCGCTCTCGCAATGCAAGACGCTCGTCGCGACTCACGCCGACGTCGACCATACGCAAGGCTTGGCCAAGGCGAAACAGTTGCTGCGCACGTCGGTAACCGCTCATCCGCTAGCCGCCGAGCCGCTTCGAATCGGCGACCGCTTGAAAACCTTCGCCGTGATCGAGCCGCAGAAGATCGATATGGAGATGCCGCCGGTCGAAGTCGAACACTTGGTGGACGATGGCGACACGATCAAGGTGGGCGACTTGAAGCTGGAGGTCTGGCTCACACCAGGTCACACCGACAGCCAGCTGTCTTTCCGCTTCGGCAATCTTCTCTTCAGCGGCGACAACATCTATCGCGATGGATGCGTCGGAGCGATTGATGCTCATCATGGCAGCGATATTCCGGCGTTTGTCAAATCGCTGCAGCGAATCCGCGAGAGCGATGTCGAGTGGCTGCTGCCAAGTCACGGCCCGATCTTTCGCAAAGACGACGAACTGCTGGACCGCACGATCGCCCGTGTCGAAGGCTATTCGCACATGGCGGACTTTGGCACGTGTGCCGTCGATTGGCCCTTGATGGACGAGTGGGAACGGGAGATCGCCGAAGGCAAGCCGCCCGCATAAAGCTGGCGAAGGGCTTGTCGAATCGCTCCCTCTCGCTCCTTAGGCGAGCGGCAGATAAAAAGTTACCGGGAGGGCGAGGCGCCTGCCGAACCGGCTCAGCAGGAGCTTCGCCCTCCCAAACACTTTGGTTGGTAAGTTTTCATCTGCCGCTCCACTCATACCGATTTTGCCGGATATTCTTTCAATGTACGGCGTTTCACGGGCCGATTGAAAGGAATGTGCGGCACTGGCAACGACCCAGTTGCGCGAAGCTGGCGGAATTCAAAGGGAGGGGATCGACCATGCGTCGAGCTGTTTTGAGCCTGTTATGTGCCACTGTTGTTGGACTGTGTCTTTGCGCGAGCGAAAGCCAAGCTCAAGAGCGAGCTTACAGCCAGACGTGGGGACAGTCGTACTCAGCCCACGATTGGGAACGCTTCTATCACTACCCGTATGTGTTCTATCCGCAGAACTACTACGGGAACGAGTACTATCGCAGCAACGGAAGCTTGTACCACCGTTATCCGCCCGAGATGCGAGTGCCCGTCTACAACAAGCAGTGGCACAACTACTATCCTGAAGGCCGCCGCTATCACTGGGGCCATCACTTCAATCTCGATGTGTATTGATGACGGCAGGGTGGGCTGTGCCCACCGAGACAGCAGCGTTGAGTCTCGTGCCCGTGAGCCAGCATGGTGGGCACAGCCCACCCTACATCATGCGGCTTTTCGCGCGCGGCGTTGAGCCGGGGCGTGTAAAGCAAGGTCTGCCAAGTCAGCCTCCACCATCATCGCGACCAGTTCACGAAAGCTGACTTTAGGCTCCCAGCCAAGTTCGCGTTTCGCCTTGGCGGAATCAGCAACCAACAGATCGACTTCGGCAGGCCGGTAGAACTTCGGATCAATCACGACATAGTCGTGCCAATCCAAGTCGACATGGTCGAACGCGGCTGCGACGAATTCTTCGACTTCATACGTCTGGCCGGTCCCGACGACGTAATCGTCGGGAGTTTCCTGTTGAAGCATCAACCACATCGCTTCGACGTAATCGCCGGCAAAGCCCCAGTCGCGTTTCGCTTTCAGGTTTCCCAGACGCAGCTCGTCGGCCAGCCCAAGCTTAATCTGCGCGACGGCGCGAGAAATTTTGCGCGTCACGAACTCGATGCCGCGCCGCGGCGATTCGTGATTGAAGAGGATTCCCGAGCAAGCGAACAGATCATAACTCTCGCGATAGTTCACCGTGATCCAATGGCCGTAAACTTTTGCCACTGAATAGGGGCTACGCGGCCAGAACGGTGTCGTTTCACGTTGGGGTGTTTCCTGAACGCGGCCGAACATCTCGCTCGAACTAGCTTGATAAAAACGAATCTGTCGATCAATCGATCGAATCGCCTCCAAGACTCGCGTCACACCAAGTCCCGTGGTCTCGGCAGTCAGAATCGGTTGTGGCCAGCTGGTCGGAACAAAGCTCATGGCGGCCAGATTGTAAACCTCGTCAGGATGCACGTCCGCGACCAGTTGCGTCAACGAATGCTGATCGATCAGATCGCCTTGATGCAGCTGAATGGCACCCTGGAGATGCTGAATGCGTTGGCAATTGTCGCTGCTTGATCGACGAACCACGCCGTGGACTTCGTACCCCTTGGCAAGCAAAAGCTCGGCAAGATACGAACCATCTTGCCCTGTGATCCCCGTAATCAATGCCGTCCTTGACATGTGCTGGTGCCTTCCTGGCTGGTCATTCAACTCGACGATGAATAAGCGGGAGGTGAGTCTAATAGAATGCCTGGCGCCGGGCAATCCGAACCGTGAACACGGTGCGTGCTAGCAGCTCCAGCGGTCTTGGACCACCGGCGGCGATCTGATACAAGTTCGCTTCCGCTCGAACCGACCCCCGGATGGACCCCATGAAGAGCTTCGCCCGCGCTATTGGTCTCGCAATTCGCCACCGCCCGACGCTGCTCGGCGTCATCTTCACATCGCTGGCGGTCGGAGTCTTGTGGGGTGCTAACATCGGCGTCGTCTATCCGTTCGTCGAAGTCGTCTTCGAAGGCCAGTCGCTACAGCAATGGGTCGACCGCGAGATTGAAGCCTCCGACAAGCGAGCGGTCGAGCTGGCGAAGGAGAGTAACGCGCTGGGCGAAACACTGCCGTATCTCACCGGCGATGATTACCAGCTCGCACTCGCCAGAATCAACTATCTGGACGCGGACCGCGACGCCGAGTCACTGGCCGCGAGGCACTATCGTTGGGTCCAGCCGTACATTCACGCCTATCTGCCGGCGACCCCGTTCAAGACGTTGCTGTTGATTGTCGGAGTGTTGCTTGTCGGCACGGCGTTGAAGGATGCCTTCCTCGTCGCGAACCTGTTGCTGGTCGAGCGATTGGTGCAACTGGCTGCCTACGATCTCCGCAAGCAGTTTTTTCGCCAAACGCTGCGATTGGATCTGGCGTCCTTTGGCGACTCGCGCAACAGCGAATTGCTCAGCCACTTCACCTACGATTTGAACTGCGTCGTCCAGGGACTCAACACGCTGTTCGGCAAGGCATTGCGCGAGCCGCTGAAGATGGCGGCCTGCCTGGTCGGTGCCTGCTTCATCAGCTGGCGGCTGCTGCTCTTCTCGCTCATCCTCGCGCCTCCGGCGGCCTATCTGATGCAGCGTCTCGCCAAATCGATCAAGCGAGCCAATTTGCGGGCCATGGAAGAGATGTCGCAACTTTACAACACCCTGACGGAGACGTTCACGGGGATTCAAACGGTCAAGGCGTTCACGATGGAAGGCTTCGAGAGGAACCGCTTCCATCAGTCGGCCAAGGAGTTCTTTCGCAAGTCGCTGAAGATCGCTTTTTACAACTCTTTGACCAGACCGATCACCGAATTGCTCGGCATCGGCGTCCTTTCGCTTGCGCTCGTCGCCGGAGCCCATCTCGTCTTGAACCAGCAGACCCACCTGCTCGGCATCCGGATCTGCGACACACCGATGAGCCTGGGGAGCCTGTTGCTGTTCTATGGGCTGCTGGCGGGAGTCAGCGATCCGGCGCGGAAGTTGTCGGAAGTCTTTGCATTGATCCAAGCCGGCATCGCCGCCTGCGAGCGAATCTACCCCGTCATGGATCGCGAACCGACGGTCGTTGAAGCGGTCGTGCCCAAGACAACCGCGACACCACACCATCGGTTGCTACTGGACAACGTCGAGTTCCACTATCAAGCGGGCCAACCCGTGCTGAAGGGAGTCACTCTGGAGATCAAGTACGGCGAGACCGTTGCCATCGTCGGGCCGAACGGCTGCGGCAAGAGTACGCTGATCAACATGCTGCCCCGCTTCTACGATCCCGTCCGCGGCTCGATTCGTTTTGACGATGTTGATCTTCGCGAGATGCGTCTGCGCGACGTCCGCCATCGAGTCGGTCTGGTCACGCAGCAAACCCACTTGTTTGACGACACGGTGTTGAACAATATCCGCTACGGCTCGCCCGGCACCACCGACGAACAAGCCATCGCAGCCGCCAAGAAGGCTCACGCACATCGCTTCATCATCGACAAGCTCGACGACGGGTACGACACGCATGTCGGCCAAGGCGGCAGCCGCTTGTCCGGCGGCCAGCGACAGCGAATCGCCTTGGCCCGCGCGATCCTCCGCGACCCGGAGGTGCTCATCCTGGACGAAGCGACCAGCCAGATCGACATCGAGAGCGAACAGCTGATCCATCAAGCTCTCGAGGAATTCGTCCGCGATCGAACGGCCATCATGATCACGCACAGGCTCTCGACACTCACGCTCGCTGATCGAGTCGTCGTCATGGAAGCCGGCCAGATCATCGATGTTGGCACGCACGCCGACTTGCTGAAACGCTGTTCGCTTTACAGCCGCCTGCACGAGATCCACTTCAAGCAGAGCGCGTAACTCTCGTTCCCAGGCTCCCGCCTGGGAACGCACTGTCTGGCAGGCTCCGCCTGCTCCTCTGGCCCCTTGCGAGGCAGGAGCCTCGCTGGCAGTGGGTTCCCAGGCAGGAGCCTGGGAACCAGCCGCCCTCGAATCCGCTGCCGATCGAATCTATACTAGCCGCATGCCCTCATCGCTTTCTCCTGCCCGCGACGCCGATGATCCGGCCACCGAACCATCGACCGCGTTGCCGCCCGCTAATCCGTCCGATCAACGGGCCGCTTCGCGCAATTTCCTGATGCTCGCTCTCTATCAAATCGTGATGCGGACCGGTTGGATCTTCAAGACCGAGAGCATCATCATGCCCGCCGTGGTCGATACCATTTCGGGAGCGGGTTGGATTCGGGGGTGCTTGCCGCTGTTGAACCGGTTTGGGCACAGCGTCCCGCCCGTGCTGTTGGCCAGGCAAGTCAAACTCCAGCCACGAAAGAAGTGGATGGTGTTCGGCACGACCGCACTGATGTCGGCTCTGTTTTTGCTGCTGACCTGGTTGTTCTTCATGGGCTTCGCCGAGCGGAAAGCGGCTTGGCTGCCGCTGGCCTTCTTGATTATCTACGCGGCGTTCTTTGTCTGCATCGGGATCAATCAACTCGCGTTCACGACGCTGCAAGGTAAACTCGTCGAAGCCAATCGGCGAGGCCGGTTGTTGCTCGTGGCCAACACCGTCGGTGCGGTCTGCGCTGTCTTGTGTGCGTTCGTGCTACTTTCACAATGGCTCCGCGACGACGGAGCGCGGTTCGATTTGATCTTCGGATTTTCGGGCGTGCTGTTCGGTGCGTCCGCACTCACCATGTTGCTGCTGGTCGAACCGAAGGACTCGTTCCAACAAGCAGCCGCCGCGAATCCGATGCACTACTTTGCCGATGCCTATCGAGTGCTGGTCAATGACCGCAACTTTCGGCTGCTGACGCTGGTCGCCGCGCTGTTCGGCGTCTCGTTCATGCTGTTCCCGCACTACCAAAGCCTCGGCCTGCGGACGATGCATCTGCCAACGCGCAGCCTGATGTGGTGGGTCATTATCCAAAACATTGGTACGGGCTTGGTAAGCATTCCCACCGGCTGGATCGCCGATCGCTATGGTAACCGCTTGGTGCTGCTTCTTTCCTTGCTCGGCATCGCGTCTGCTCCAGCTCTGGCCATTGGCCTGCTGCATTCAGGGAGTCTCGGCGTCCGGCTGTACGGCTCGGTCTTCGTGCTGGTCGGCATGACGCCGGTCGTGCTGCGAACGCTGCAAAACTACACACTGGAGGTTTGCGAGGCGGAAGACCACGCGGTTTATCTGAGCACGTTGAGCCTGTGCATGGCCGGCCCGATGTTTCTTTCGCCGCTGGCCGGATACTTCATTGACCGACTCGGCTTCGAAGCCGTATTCTTAACGATCGCGGGTTTGATAATGGCGAGTTGGTTGTTGACGTTTCGGCTGCAAGAGCCGAGGCGGGGATAGAGTTCAGAAGTCAGAGGTCACACCATTACGAGTGATTTGTTATGAGTACTTTCCAACTGCTGTGCGCCGAGCTTTGGCATCGGAAGATGAATGTCACGCTGAGCCTATTGGCGCTGATCGCCGCCGCAACGCTGTTCGTCGCCAGCCCGACACTGCTGCGCGGTTATCAGCAGGAGTCTGGGCGACGGCTGCTGGTGATGCAGCAAGAGACGGATCACGAGTTGGAAGCCATGCATGATAAAGCCAAAGCCGATCTCGCCGATCTCGACACACGCACGAAACGGATCATGCGGGATCTGGGCTTCAATCTGCGGATCGTGCATCAGAACACGGATCTCGCCCAGTTGTACGCGAACTTCGTTTCGTTCGACATGCCTGAGGAGTACGTGAAGAAGTTGGCGGACAGCCCCGAGATCACCAAGATCGTGCATCTCGTCGCGTCGCTGAAGCAGATGGTCGAATGGGAAGAGAAGCCGCGATTGGTGGTCGGCATCGCGCCGGAAGCGACTCAGTCGCACGTCGAGAAGAAAGCGCCGATGGGCTTGCAAGTCAAACCGGGCATGGTCTACCTGGGGCAACTCGCTGCCGAAGGTCACGCCGTCGGTGACAAGGTCGAGATTCTCGGCAAACAATTCGAGATCGCGCATATCCTGCCGGCGCACGGTCGCGCCGATGAGGACATCGCGATCTTCATGAATCTGGCCGACGCTCAAGAGGTTCTCAATAAACCGGGCAAGATCAGTGAAAT
This sequence comes from Planctomycetota bacterium, assembly GCA_027622275.1. Lineage (GTDB taxonomy): Bacteria > Planctomycetota > Planctomycetia > Pirellulales > Pirellulaceae. Next base: position 17,634 of record JAQBZB010000089.1, read on the forward strand.
TCTGGCTCTCGGCTGCAAATGCAAGACCGTCGAACGCATCGAAGAGATTACCGCTCAACTCGAAGTCGTTCTGCCCGACACCAAGGTCACGGAGCATCGCCTGCAAGCGGTCGCCCGCGAGGATCAACGCAAACTGGTCGAGGCACACCACTCGCAAACGATGCAGGACTACGAAGCGAATCGCGCGAAGATCGCCCAACAGGAGCAAGGCCACCGCGATCAGGTCGCGGGCCTGCTGTCCGGCGTCACTTCCGTCGTTACGCCCCTGATTGTTTTCGTCTGTGCGTTGTGGGTCGGACTGCTCGCTTGGTCCAACGTCCGCGAACGGCGAGCGGAAATCGGCCTGCTCCGTGCGATTGGCAAGCGGAGCGGCAGTATTGCCGCGATGTTTCTGGGCAAAGCGATTTTGCTCGGCACGGTCGGCGGAGTCGTCGGGTGCCTGCTTGGTTATTTCTCGGCTCGCTGGTTGGCGGCAAGTGTATTCGAGGTTACCGTCGAGAGCTTCACGCCTTCGACGCTTGCGTCAACCTGTGCCATCCTGGGAACACCGCTTGTTGCAGCCATGGCCAGCTATCTGCCGACGCTAGTCGCCGTGAAACAAGACCCGGCCGTCGTGCTGAGTGGCGAGTAGTACGCTTATCTTCCCGTAGGATGGACGCCCTCGTCCGTCCTTCTGCCTTGCCGTGGACGGACGAGGGCGTCCATCCTACGAATCAATTCCGCGCGTTGCGTCTCCGCGCACCGCCATGCCGGCCCACATGTGAGCCAGCATCGTTCCCGTCAACATGCAACCGAACGTATACATGGCCGGCGCGATCGCGACACCCGCTTGATCGGGAAAGAGTTTCACCGCCAGCGCGGCCCCCAGCCCAGCGTTCTGCATGCCGACTTCCAGCGTCAACGCCCGTCGCATCGGTTCCGGCAAACGCATCCCCCAACCGCCGCAGTAACCTGCCGCGTAACCGAGCAAGTTGACGGCTAACAGAGCCCCGAACAAATCCAGATGAATCTGCTCGAGCTGAGACTTCGACATCGCGACGACGACCGCGATGATCCACAGGATCGCAAGATTCGCAACGAGCGCCCCGTACTTTTGTGAATGCTTCTCCAACTTGGGAAATCTGCGGCTGAGCAAGTGTCCAAGGATTACCGGTATCACGACGGTGATCACCAATGTCTTACTCGCCTTCTTCAAGATCGCCGGATCGACGCCGCTGCTTTGTAACGCCAAAGCCAACACCAGCGGCACGGCAATCGGCGACAGAAGCGTTGCCGCAGTCGTCAGGCTGACGGAGTAGCTCGTGTTCCCGCGTGCGTTGAGCGTCAACACGTTGGACGCCATCGCTCCGGGAACACACCCGACAACGACAATCCCGATGAACGCTTCGCCGGTGAGCCCAAACACCTTTCCCATGCCAAAGGCCAACAGCGGCATCACGGCGTACTGAATCGCCGTCCCCCCGAAGACAGTCGGCCAGCGGCGAAAGACTTGCTGGACCTCATCGCGTGGCAACATCAAACCGACGCTGAACATGGTGAGCCCGATCAACCAAGGCAAGGCGTACGCCATCTTTGCCAGCGGCTCCGGCCACCAATACGCGAGGCCGGAGGAAAGCAACAGCCAAATCAGCAGAAAACGTTCAAGCATCAGACGACCTAACACCCAACTACATGAGTAATAGAAAGCAGCAGGGTACTCGATCGACCCCACGCCGGACACGGGCCCGTCCGTTCGCGCGACCGCCAACAAGTGTGAGACAGATCACAAAACCACTCAGTTCGCCTCCCAGGGAGCCCCAAAAAAATTCGTGTTAATCTGTGCGGGTTAGTTGACTTGTCGATCCGTGTATGACGATAATACTGCCGCCTGCCCAGTCGAGCCAACGCCTCGCTCGACGACAGAACTGCAAAACAAACTTCTTTCCCTCCCGATTTAGAAGGTGATCCAAATGAAAGCTCGCTACTTGTTCACAGCTGTTGCATCGGTCGCTGTCCTCGCTGCCACTCTGTACGCCGCCGATAAGATTGATCTCAAGGACATCAAGTGTGCGAACAACGGCAAAGCCGCCGCCAAGGATGTCGAAGGCAGTTCCATCGCCTACAAGGGCGGCAAGATTTACTTCTGCTGCGACAACTGCCCCAAAGCGTTTACCGCGAAAGTGGTCGACGCCGACAAGCCGGATGAGTTGCTCTCGGCACGCGGCAATGCCCAGTTAGTCGCCACCAAGCAGGCCAAGCAAGCGAAGTGCGTCTTCACCGGCGGCCCGCTCAAGACGAAGCTCACTGTCAACGGAGCCACCGTCCAATTCTGCTGCGAAAACTGCTTAGGCAAAGCTAAGAAGCTGGAAGGCGATACCCAACTAATCGCCCTGTTCGGCGACGCAGCCTTCAAGAAGGGTGCCTTCAAGGTCGGCGAAGAAAAGAAGGAGGAGTAAGCGATTCTCGCTTTCAAGCGAAACCTCACAAAGGAACGTCGGGAAGCCGGCGTTCCTTTTTTTGGTGGCCAAAGGAAACCACAGGAATCAGTCAATGACAACCGTAAGCGTGAACTTGTCAGAAGAACTTCAGCAATTCGTCAACGGTCAAGCCGAAGCTGGTCGGTTCGACGGACCAGCCGGTTACATCGAATCACTGATTGAGCGGGCCAAGAGCGGACAAGAGAAGCTTGAGGCACTTTTGATCGAAGGGCTTGATAGTGGCGACCCGATTCGGCTCGATGCCGATGAGTGGAGTCACCTCCGTCGTGACGTGGAACAGCGCTTGTCAAATGGGTGATAACGTCGGCATTCGTCCACGAGCGCGGTTGGATGTTGTCGAGTTGGCGACGTACATTGGAAAAGACAGCATTGCGGCAGCCAACCGATTTCTTGATGCCTGCGAAGCGACGTTTGAGTTGTTGGCGGAATCGCCGCGGATAGGCGGCATCCATCTCACGAAAAATCGGCGGCTCGCGGACCTGCGAGTTTTCCGTGTCCGGGGTTTTCCGAATCACTTGGCGTTTTATCTCGAACGCATAAGCGGTATTGAAATTGTGCGAGTCGTACACGGCCTGCGTGATCTCGACGCCGTACTCCAAGATGAGTAGCCGATCCGCGCGGCTGCCACCTCGGTCGACGAAGACTTCGAGCTATCCTCGATTGCTCTACCAACAATTTAGGCAATTTGCAATACTTCGCCCGCTTCACTTTTGAACGATGACGGAGTTCGTAGATGCGGATCTTTCTTTCAGTTGGTGAACCGAGCGGCGACATCCACGGCGCGAACCTCGTGCGCGAGTTGCGCAACGGCGATCGCACCATCGAGTGTGTCGGCTATGGCGGGCCCAAGATGCAGGCTGCGGGCTGCGAGCTGCATGAAGACCTCACCAAGTTCGCGGTGATGTGGTTTCTGCGCGTGCTGCTGAATATCCATCACTTCTGGCGGCTCTATCGCCGCGCGGATGCCTACTTTCGCGAGCACCGGCCCGATGCCGTCGTGCTGATCGATTATCCCGGCTTCAATTGGTGGGTCGCTCGCGCGGCGAAGCGGTACGGGATTCCGGTGTTCTACTACGGCGTGCCTCAGATCTGGGCTTGGGCGGGCTGGCGGATTAAGAAGATGCGGCGACTGGTCGATCACACGCTGTGCAAGCTCCCATTTGAAGAGCCTTGGTATCGCCAGCGCGGTTGCCCTGCGACGTATGTCGGACATCCCTTCTTCGATGAAACGGCCAACTACCCGCTGGATCGCAACTTCATCGGGCAACAGCGAGCCCAACCCGGCCGACTCGTGACGATCCTGCCCGGCAGCCGGACGCAAGAAGTGACCAATAACCTGCGTTGGTTTATCAAGGCCGCCGCACTGGTGCATCAAGCGGTCCCTGAGACCCGCTTTGCCGTCGCCTCGTTCAATGGGAAACAAGCGCAACTCGCCCGCGAGTTGATCGCCAGCTGCTCGCTGCCGATCGAAGTTTACATCGGCAAGACGCCGGAGCTGATTCGTCTGGCGACGTGCTGCATGGCCTGCTCCGGGTCGGTTTCGCTGGAGCTGCTGTACCACAAGAAGCCGACCGTGATCCTGTATTGGGTGAGCCGCGCTGGATATTTTATCCAGAAGCATTTTCGCACGGTCAAATACATCACGCTGGTCAATTTGTTTGCCACGGACGACCTCTTTCCGAAACGCATCACGCCCTACGATCCGAATGAACCAGGGGCGGATCGCATCCCTTTCCCGGAATACGTTACCTGCGGTGACAAGTCTCAGCAGATCGCAGACCACATCACCGAATGGCTCTCGGACAACGACAAGTTAGAAGCACGGATCGCGATGCTGAAGGATCTGAGCGAGCAGCACGCCCGCCCCGGTGCGTCGTCTCGCGCTGCTGAGTACATCCTCGCAACACTCGCCAGCAGCAAGCCGACCGTTGCTGCGCCGCATTTCGTCAAACGGGCCCCTGCCCCGGCCAAGCGCCCGCCACGATGAGGTGAAGTCGAGTTGGCTTCGATTTGTTACGATGCAATGGTTTGAAGTCGCCCGCCTTCGGTGACGCAGAATGCACAAGCCTGGAGCATGAGTCGTGTTGTTAGCTGAACCGCAACGAACACCGTACGACCTTCACTTTCAGATATTTGGGTTCGAAATCCGGGTCAGTCCGTTCTTTTGGTTGGCGGCGGCATTGTTGGGATGGAATTTGACATCGGGAATCGACACCGAGTTTTCGTTAACCGACGAAAGCGCCCGGACAGTTAACGCGATGTCGATCGAGGAACGTGCCGCCCTCCAGCCTGAAGTCAGGACCGATCTGGAATTGATCGAGTCAAACCCGGGAGCTGGCTTGCTACTGCTGCTCTGGATTGCCGCGATATTTGCCTCGATTCTCATCCACGAATTGGGACACGCGTTTGCAATGCGTTACTACGGCATTCACGCGTATATCGTCCTCTATCACTTTGGTGGCCTCGCAGTCTCGGACTCAGCTGCTGGATTCACGGGGATGGGCCGACGTGGCGATTCGAAGCAACAGATTGCGATCTCAGCGGCCGGTCCGGCCGCACAGTTGCTGTTGGCCGCCTTGATCATCGCGATTCTACAGGCGTCAGGGAGATCGCTAAAGCTAAGAATTCCCTTTCTGGAATCGATTATTCCGCTCCACTCCGGCGAATTGATTACGTCGCTTCCGTTGACTGCGGTGGTCTACTTCCTGATCCTGCCAAGCGTGTTTTGGGCATTGCTAAATCTGCTGCCCGTGTATCCACTGGACGGCGGACAGATTTCACGCGAATTGTTCACGATCTTCAGTCCACGAGACGGCCTTAGGAACTCCTTGATTCTGTCGATTGCCGCCGGTGCACTCGTCGCCGGATACGGCTTAACGCACGACGACATGATGCTCGGAATGATGTTCGGCATGTTAGCTTTCTCCAGTTACCAAATCCTGCAAGCCTATTCGGGGCGTGGCGGCGGTTACGGACCGTGGTGATATGACAATGGAGTCGTCAGCCGGCAAGTTGCCGAATCGTCGAGTCGTATTACTGGGCGCGAGCAACATCGTACGAAGTCTCTCGATTGTTTTCGATTCCGCTCGAAATACGTGGGGCAGCCCGCTGGACATTGTGGCCGCGACCGGACACGGCCGTTCGTACGGCATGTCGAGCCGCGTCCTCGGCCGTACGCTTCCCGGCATCCTTCAATCAGGGCTTTGGAACGCCTTGGCGACTCGGCCCCCAGTGCCGACAGCCGCCTTATTGACGGACATCGGGAACGATATTCTTTACGGAGCTTCCGCCGAACAGATCACGCGTTGGGTCGAGCGCTGCCTGATTCAGCTTAAGCCCATCGCGCAGCAGATCACGATCACTCAGTTGCCGCTTGCGAGCCTCGAAGAACTCGGCGCGATCCGCTTCCTGGCCATGCGAACGATTCTGTTCCCGCAGTCGCGTCTGACATTGAATAGCGCCTTGTCGACGGCTCGAGCGTTAAATGCGAACTTGATAGATCTCGCTCAACAGTACAACTTGAACGTCGTCGAACCTGCTCTCCATTGGTACGGCATTGATCCGATCCACATCAAGCGAGGCCAGCAACCGCATGCTTGGCAGCAGATTCTCCAGTCTTGGACGCCGGACCAAGAGACCGCAGCGGCGCGACACTCGTCGCTTCGTTGGGCAAGCCTGCGCCGCATTCGACCGCAAACGCGTCACCTATTCGGGCACCAACAACAACAAGAACAACCTGCGAGACAATTGTCCGACGGTTCATTCGTTTCACTCTATTGAATGACTGGCAACGACCAGCAACGATGACGCACGACGTCAACTCGATTAGGCTTTGCGTGAAACTCAACAACGCATCTCAAATTCTTTACGACACGGGCGACGCAAATTGCGTTTGACGAGTGCATTACAAATCGGAAACAATTTTTGAAAATTCATCGAAAACGTGTTGCATTAATTTCAATGATTCGTACAACTACCCTGTATGAGTTTGGTAACCACTAATCTTTTTGCTCGTTTGACTTCATCGGATGAAGCAAACATCGATTGTTTGATTAGTGGTTTTCGTTTTGTCGTTGGGGATGACTCGTTGGCTTGAAGGAAACTTGGAAGCCTGTGAGAAGGAACTCGCCCCAATCCCTTTTTTACGGAGGACGTACAGTGGCCAAGAAGAAAGCTGCAAAGAAGAAAGCTGCACCAAAGAAGGCAGCCAAGAAGGCTCCTGCAAAGAAGGCAGCAGCCAAGAAGAAGAAGAAGTAACTTCTGTCTTTGCGACAGGTCGCCCCTCGCGGCGACAACCTGGATAACAACGAGAAAGAGCCGCCGATTTCGGCGGCTCTAGTTTTGCGCGCTTTCGGCAGGCGAGCGAGCGACATGGGTTCTCTGGTTCTGCGACCTCCCACAGCCCACTGAAAAGATCGATCTTATTGCCATCAGAGGACTTACGTCCCCCGCTCGCCTGGTCTCAAAGGACCGGCAACTGAGGCATCGGGGGAGCGGTGGCGGCCGAATTTGCAAGGTTGCTGACCAACTGATGGCAGATCGCGTCGAATACCGGAGCCAGGGCCGGATCGTCGAAACTGGCAGATGTTTTGCCGGCGTCACCCAGCTCGCGAATCGCCATATTGATCGGCACCTCGCCCAAGAACGGCACGTCGAGTTGCGCCGCCTTTTCTCGCGCGCCGCCGTGGCCAAAGATGTCGTACCGCTTGCCGCAGTCCGGACAGAGAAACCCGCTCATGTTCTCAACCATGCCTAACACATTGATGTTCACCTTGCGGAACATCGCGATCGCTTTGACCGCATCCAACAGAGCCACTTCCTGCGGCGTACAGACAACAACCGCGCCGGTCAGCGGCAACAACTGGGAGAGAGTGAGGGCAATGTCACCGGTCCCCGGCGGCATGTCGATAATTAAATAGTCCAATTCGCCCCAGCGCGTGTCGCGAAGGAATTGCGTGATGGCTCCGTGCAGCATCGGCCCGCGCCAGACGACAGCCTCACCCGGCGGGACCATGAACCCCATCGACATCAGCGGCATTCCATCCGCATCAACCGGCTGAATCTTGTCTTCGACAATCTGCGGCCTTCCCGAAACTCCAAACAGGTGCGGGATGCTCGGGCCATAAACGTCGGCGTCCATCAAGCCCACCTTTGCGCCGGCCCGCTTCAAGCCGACGGCGATACTCGCGGCCATCGTACTCTTGCCGACGCCCCCCTTCCCCGAACCAACCGCGATCACGCTCTTCGCGCGCAGGCCGATCTCGCCCAGCGGATGCGGCCGCCGCTCGTGAACGACTCGATTCACGTTCACTGCGGTTAACTGAGGCAATTGATTTTGCAAACGCTCCTTGAGCGCCGCTTCGACATCGCTCCACACAGGCGCGGACCACGTCGTCAGGCCGAGTGTCAGGGAGAGTTCGCTCCCAGAAAGCTGAATATCGCGAATCTGTTCCTGCTGGAGGGCGCTGCGACCTGTTTCTGGGTCATGAAATTCGGCCAGTGCGGCTTCGACCGTGGTAGTATCAAGCTGGCCATCGGCCATGATCATCTCTCCCAATCAAAGTATCAAGATCGTAATTCCGACTCACTCCACGGCATTCGTTGCCACACATCTTCGTGAAACGTCTGAGGTGGAGTCTCTCGTGTGTCAAAACATCGTCGAATTAAACGCGCAACTGGAGCCAGATGCCGCGGTGATGCAACAACTGCGACCGCTCCGGTCTCTTGCCATAGCGACTCCGACACGGCGAGCGCACCATCCAACAAGACTATTACACTTCGCCCGGGATATCGCTGACGGCTCAACTGCAACAGGCGAAGCCCCTCTTCGGCACAAGCCTCGGACACTTCGAACGCCAAGATGGCGTGCGAATCGTCATGAAGTCGCTCGAACGCGATTGCAAGTCCCATGACCTCCGTCAGCGAGATTCCGGAGTTCGCCAATGCCGCTCGCCACGCAAACGACCAGCGGCCCGAGGTTTCACTGACAATCAATCGAGCGGTAGTCATGACCTGCGAGCTTGTAGGGGCCAAAAGGGCTATCCTAGGTGTCGGTACGAACACTGGCAAGCGGCCTGCTGGAGGCGACGACGGCACAACATTGCAGGTGTTAGAGCCACAACGCTTGTCATTCCAAACCTAACTGAGCAGCACGACGAATCACTCGCGCACGGCTGATTCCCAGCAACCGAGCCGCCTCCGCCTTGTTTCCTTTTGCAGATCGCAATGCTCGCCCGAGCAACTCCTTCTCGACATCGAGGAGGAATTCATCGAGCTTGATCGTTTCGGTGGCGGGCGTGGGATGCTTCATGGCGGACGTTACGAGTTTCACGCGCCGCGATAAATCGGCCTCGGTCACCAGCGGCCCGTCGGCTCGCTCACAAGTCTCGCGCACGACTTCCGCCAACTCACCCACATCGCCGCGCCACGGCAGTGAACAGAGGTGATCCAAGGCACCGGTTGTAAAGCCGCTCAACTGTTTCTCGCCCCGTGCATTGAAATCCGCCAAGAATCGCTGACAGAGCAGCGGCAGATCCTCGCGACGCTGATCAAGAGTCGGCAACTCGATCGTAATCGTACTTAACCGGTAGGCAAGCTCGCTGAGAAACGCGCCTTCGTCGGCCAACTGAACGAGCGGTCGCCGAGTGGTCGCAATCGTCCGCAGGCCAAAGGTTGGGACGCGAAAGAACGCCAGCAGTTCGGCCTGTGCTGCGGCGTTCAACTGATCGGCCTCCAGTAGCAGGAGCGTCGCCGGATGAGCCGGATCGGCCGCGGTCGCCCGATGCAAGAAGGCGACGATGGTCGCTTGCAAAAGCTCGCCGTCGAGTAAATTACACGCCAGAGGCATCAAAGGTCCGGCCAGTTCCGGTTGTTTACCGCCATGAATCGTCCGTCCAATGTGCTCGCGTCCACTCCCGGCTGATCCGGTGATTTGGACGTTCGTGGGCGTCTCGATCGCGACATGTACCTGCTCACGAACGAGCTGAATCGCGAAACTCTGACCAACGAGCCGCTCCAAGCGATACGGCATTCGTTGCTCACAGACGAGCCGTTGCAGTCGCAAGTGCAGATGTCGAGAAGTTTCCGCGCCGGCGACATGTTGATCGGTCGCAGCCGGATCATGTTCAGCGTCTCGCAAGACAACAAGGACTCCGACAGTGTCGCCCTCTGTTTCGGACAAACTGATACATTCCGCAACGCGAAGCACGGCGTGACCGGTCCCACCGAGGATCTGAATCCGCAACATTGATGGCTGGCCGAGAAAGGCTTCCGGCGGCGGGCAGAGTCTGGCAGCCAAATCCGCCAGCCGGTCGCCGCTGTCTGCCGAGTCGTAGTCACACCGCTGGCCAATCAGTTCTTCGACGGTCACTCCAAGCCAATCGGCACATGACGCGTTGCAGAACACGATGCGGCGTCGATCATCAACGGCATAGATCGGCAGTTTCGACGCACCGAGAAGCTTCGCAAGTTGATTCGCGATCGCTCGTTCTCGGGCCATTTCAGCTTCCACACCAACTAATAACCGATCCAATCGACAAGAACGGTCATTATACACGCATAATTGCCGTACAACCGTCGTCAATGTTTGGCAACTTGACCGCTGCTAACTGGATCGCAACCTAAAGTTTTCAGAAGTTGATGACTGAACATGTCGCCGTCTCAGGAGGGGGCAGCCTGGGGCGGCGACCGATTCAGTTCTGCGACGCGGATTTCCGAACGCCCGGCGCGGGATTGCTCGCGGCGACCTTCTCCGTACTCAACGTCTGCTGTATCGCGAGGCGAGGTTGAGCCGACATGGCTTCCGCCCGCTCTGTCTCGGAAATGACCGAACGCGGCAACGCTCCCACGGCAATGACAACGAGTGCCGCAAAACCCATCGCCAACGATGCCGTGTTGCGGCCACAAGCCTTGATCTCGATCGTTGACGACTGAAAGTACATCGTCGCAACGATACGAAGATAGTATGCGGCCGCGATTGCCGCGTTCACGGCACCGCCAATAGCAAGCAAGATAAACCAGAATGCCATCGAGCCATTTGCTGCGTCAAACGCCAAGCGGATCGAGCTGGAGAAAAGCGCCAGCTTTCCCCAGAAACCGGCCAGCGGCGGGATGCCCGCCAACGAGAACATACAGACCGCGATCGCGGCCGCAGCCAGAGGTCTCGTCTTCCCAAGGCCCGCCAACTCTTCCAGGCTGCTGATCTCGCGTTGCTCGCTGCTCAGCGAGACCAGCGCAGCAAATGTTCCCAGCGAAGCGAAGGCATAGACAATCAAGTAGAACAAAGTCGCTGAAATGCCGCCGTACGAGCCGCTCGCGGCGAGTGCTACCGCGATTCCGATCAGCATATAGCCGGCGTGGGCGATCGACGAGTAGGCCATCATGCGGCGAATGTTTTGCTGCCACAAGGCACAAACATTCCCGAGGGTCATCGTGAGCAGCGCCAACACGATCGTCAGCTGCCAGGCAAATTCAGACACATCAGACACACTCGGCATCGCCACCACGACGAGCCGAATCAAAGCTATGATGCCGGCAATCTTCGGGGCGACCGCCAACAAGCCGGCGTTGGCATTGGTTGCACCCTGATAAACATCCGGCGCGTAGAAGTGAAACGGAACCGCCGTGATCTTAAAGCCTAGACCGGCGAAGATCAGAATCAACGCGACGGGAGCCAAGCCGATCAGTGAACTCGCACCGTTCAATCGCGAGATCGTCGTCGTTCCGGCAATGCCGTACAGCATCGTCAGGCCGTACAACAGCAAGCCCGACGACAGAATACTCAGAAAGAAATATTTTACGGCTGCTTCGGAGGTCGCACGGTCGCGCCGGCCGATGTACAGCAAGACGTACGTCGGTATCGAAACGAGTTCCAGGCTAACAAACAGGAAGACGAGGTCGTTCGCCCTCGCGACCAACATCAAACCGGCGACTAAGAGCATCAAGGTCGCGAGCAGTTCGCTGGCAAGTTCGCGGCGCGCGGCAGAAGACGTGACCAACGTGAACAGGAAACCGATGCCAACCGCGAACAATCGCACGATATGACCGAGGTAGTCCACCGCGAGTGGGCCGCGTCCGACGTAAGCATTGCCCATCTCGCCACCAGGCCAAAGCTGAGTCTCGCCCGAGAGTATGGCATAGCCGGAGATCAAGTATCCGGCGAGCGAAAACAGCGTCCAGCCGAGCCGGCTCGGCTGGATCGTGCCGCCGATGTAGATCCACGATGCCAACAGCACCAGGATCAATTCCGGCCACAATAGCTTGATCGTTTCCAGATCAACGTACACGAGACAATGGCTCCTTCGTAGGCCGGAACAAGGCTTCGCGCGATTCCGGCAGCGGTGTGACGTCTGGTTCATGCCGGAACTGCGAAGACTTGTTCCGGCCTACGTTCTCTGCTGGTCCGATGGTCGCGACGGGCGTCTCCAGCGAACTCTCGACCGCCTTTCCGACTTCGCTGAGCGTCGGTTCGATACGGCTTAGAAAGACGGACGGTTGAAGACCAATCCAGACGATAAAGACGACCAACGGTGCCAGCGCAAAGAACTCGCGCCAGCACAAGTCCGGCACAGGTGCTTCCTGATCGTGGCCGCTTCCCTGGTGAGAGGCCGGTTCCTTGAGTGGTCCGAAGAAGACTCGCTGTACCAGCCACAACATGTACCAGGCACCGAGGACAACGCCCGTCACCGCGAGTACCGAAATAATGCGCAGCTGTGGAAGCTGTGTCTGCAAAGCCTCCGGTGCCGATGTCCAAGCCCGTTGGAACATGCCAATCAGCACCATGACCTCGCCGACGAAGCCGTTAAGTCCAGGCAGCCCGATGCTTGAGAACGTAAACACCAGCATGAAGAACGCCAGCCAGGGAACACGTCGCGCCAGCCCGCCCAGTTCGCGAATCTCGCGCGTGTGATAGCGTTCGTAGAGCATGCCCACGACGGCAAACAGCCCACCCGTCGACAGGCCATGATTCACCATTTGCAGCGTTCCGCCTTGCATGCCCAGGGGATTGAAGGCAAATAATCCCAGCATGCAGAATCCAAGGTGGCTGACACTCGAATAAGCGATCAGTCGCTTGATGTCGGTCTGTGCGAGCGCAACCAACGCGCCGTAGACAATGCCAAGCACCGCCAGCCACAAGACCCACGGCATCGCCATGAGTGCCGCGTTGGGCAGCATCGGAATGCTGAACCGCGCGAAGCCGTAAGTGCCGATCTTCAGTAGGATGCCGGCCAGAATCACCGAACCGGCTGTCGGTGCTTGAACATGGGCTAACGGAAGCCACGTGTGAACCGGGAAGAGCGGGACTTTGATGGCGAATCCGGCGAACAGGGCGATGAAGATTGGCAGTTGATACTCCACGGGCATGCCTCTCGGAGTTCCCGCCACCTCGTACAGGTCGGATGTTAGTTCTGGTATAGAGAAAGTCAGCAAACCTCCATTCAGGCTGTTGGCATGCCAAAGCACAATCGCCAACAATCCGAGGAACGTCAGCACGCTGCCAGCCAGCGTGAAGATGAAAAACTTCATCGCGGCATAGCGGCGTTCTTCGCTACCCCAGATGCCGATCAGAAAGAAGAGTGGAATCAACGTGAACTCGAAGAACACATAAAACAGCATAATGTCGCGAGCCGCGAAGACGCCGAGACAGCCGAACTCCAGCAGCAGCAACATGCCGTAGAAAAGTCCCGCACGATCGCGAATCGCCTCCCAACTGACGAGCACGGACGTCACCATCAGCAGCGCGGACAACCCAAACATCCAAACTCCCAGCCCGTCGAGACCAACATTAAAACGGATGTCCAACGCCGAGCCGGCCTCGCCGCCCACCCAAGCCCAATTCGTGACGCCATAAGCTTCGCTGCCGCCAGGAAAACCCGCGACCACAACCGCCGCCAAGCCAAAGGTCGCCACCGTGACTAGCAGCGCGAAGCATCTGGCCGCGGACTGGCCGAACCGGCCCACTTGCCACATCAGCAGCGCACCTGCCAAAGGCAGAAAGATTGTCAGCAGTAATAACAACGCTTCGTTCATTCCGTCTTTCTGTTTATCAAACCTTCGTTTAACGCCGAGCCGCAGGCG
>JAQBZB010000090.1 GCA_027622275.1 Planctomycetota bacterium
TAAGAAATCAAGTTATGACAAATCTGGGGGCCTCGCGCTAGCCGTGTTATGAGAAATGCGGGCTAGCAGCTAAGTCGCCGGGGAAGGCAAACTATGTCAATGTATCGAACCTGTGGATCTCGGGGAGCGGCGGCGTTCGCCCTGGCAATTTGGACTTGGTTGGCGGTCGTCCTTTCGACGGGCGGTTCACTCACATCGGCTCAGGAACCTTCCACGCCGAGCGACGCGCCACGGCTTCCGAGCGTCGCGCCCGATCTCGCGCTGCTGTTGGCACGCTATCAGCGCACACCGGCTCGAACGAGACTCGCCAGCGTCCCCAAGATGTTTGGTGATTCCATCGGCCAAGTCGCTGGATTCTCGACACTAGTAAACCAGCCCAATGCGCCTCCCGTCCTGACGACTTTCGGCATTCCGATCGGCAGTTCGCGTGCGTCGAAGGTCGGCGATCACAATGCGGCCTTGCCCGTCGATCGAGTCTACTTCAACTTCAATCACTTCCACAACGCACTTGACGCAACGTTCGGTGTAGGCCCCATGGCAGTCGCGAACAGCGCTTCGATCAATCGCTATGTCTTTGGCTGGGAACGGACCTTTCGCGAAGGACTGTGGTCCGTCGAACTCCGCATGCCGTTCACCGACAACTACGGAGCCGCAATTCCGGGTCCCAATGCGATCGCGTCGGGAGGCGGCAATGTCGGCAATCTGGCGATCGTGCTCAAGCGATTGGTCTATGAAACAGAGGATACCGTGATCGCCGCCGGACTGGTGCTGGATACGCCAACCGGTGAAGACACTTTTGCGAGTATTGGCCCGATCAGCTATTTTGTCGACAACAATGTGATGGGAATGCTGCCCTACATCGGTTTGCTGCATGTGCCTGACGATCAGCACTTCATCAACGCCTTCTTACAAACGGATATACCGCTTGGTGACAACACCGTTCGTACCGCCGATGCGACGGGCACGCCTCCGTCGCAATCGTTGGGGAACTTCACGCAGCCCACCTTGCTATACCTCGACGTATCCGCCGGCTATTGGCTCTATCGAGATCCATTTGCGTCGCACCTCACGGGGCTGGCCGCGCTTCTCGAACTTCATTACACAACAACACTGCATCACGGGCGTGCCCTGAACGGCAGTTTTGTGGGTTCGAATGGGACAGAACCGTTCACATTCGGCAGGCGCAGCGGAGTCAGCGATGTTGTGAATCTAACCGCCGCTTTCAACGCCACGCTCGCAAACGCTTGGGTCGTTCGCGTCGGCGGCATCTTTCCGCTGGGCGCGGACAACCGCTTCTTCGACGCGGAAGTTGCGGTTCAGGCAACTCGTTATTTCTAGCCGCACGCCGCTGTCAACGATCCATTTCATTGGCGACGAGCAACGCCATCGCGCCGCCCCGGTCGTCGCGGCCGAGGATGGCGGTGCGATCATAATAGTCTCGTAGCGATTTTTGTTTGCCCGTTCCAGTGCAAACATCAACCAGTTCACCGTCCTTGCCGATCCGAGTCCGGATCGCGTCCCAAGCTTTTTCGATGATCGGCGAGTACGTTCCGGAATCGAGCCAGCCCTCGTCGACGCCCCGAAGCATGGCGTAGGTGATCATGCAAGTCGCAGTGAACTCCCGATAGCTCTCCGGACGATCGATGACTTGATGCCAACATCCGGTCGGATCTTGATGCCGAGCGACGGCTGACATGTGCCGCTGAAAGCTTTCGAGTAACTCGGCTCTCGACGGATGATCGACGGGAAACGCCGTCAAACACATCGCCACGCCGATCGCTGGAAATCCGTTGCCGCGTCCCCAGGCTGCGTCATCGAGCGGCGAGTGTCGGTAAAGACCATCGTCGCGCATGTCCAGACGTCGCATAAAATGCAAGTGCTGCGTGCAGGCGTCGAAGTATTTTGTCTCGCCTGTGAGTTGTCCGACTTGCGCGAGAATCGGGCCGCCCATGAAGAGAGCGTCGCTCATCTCGCTGTGGAACGGCATGGACGGCTTCATGTTTCCTTGGTCGTCAAACGCGAGGTCGGCGGCGGCGCGAGCGAGTTCGATGTATCGGCCGCGCCGATTTCCTTCAACTCGTCCAGCCAGTTCGCTGAAGAGGAGGTGGCCGGAGAGATCGCTGCCGCTCTTCAACGCCGCCGTCTCGCTGCCGCTGAAATAGTCCTTGGCCGTCACTTCGATCGAAGCATAGTCCGGCTTCTGCCGTTGATCAGCGGCGAGTCGCTCGATGTGCCTCATGCGACCGATGACCGCGAGCGATTGAATGTAGACGACTTGCTTGAGCTGCTTGCCGTAATGCTCCAGCAGCTCGTCCGCGATCTCGCGCGGTGAGCGAGCGAGTCGTCGTTGTACTTCACGCCGCGCCGGTGATGGCCCCGCGAACTCCGCCTTGGCCGCCGCTTCGAGCAGTGCCTCCAAGGCTGCTTGGCCGTGATCGGTTGGTAACGAAAGTTGTAGTGCGGGGATCGTCCCCGTGTCGCAGGGAGGCACGATTGCAAGCTGAGCAACCAGTGAATCGTCGGGCTCGAAAAAGGCAACATCAGCCAACGCTCGGGTCAGCCCTTGCAATGTTGGTTTTGCCGACGTGGTGACTCGCCAGCGAATCGCCTCACCGGACGTCACTTCAACCACCAAGTCCGGTGCATGCATGCCAATCCACCGCCAAATGTAGGCCGCCTCAGGATTTGTTTCCGAGGTGTATGCCGAACCTGGCGGCGGATAGCCTCGCGTCGGATTCCCCTCGGAACCATTGGACGGCCCAATCCCAAGCGACAGTCCATCTGGATTGACACAAGGAATTGCCGACAACGCAAAGCGGTCGCGGTACTTGGCGGCATCTGCCTGATGAAAGAACCATCGCAGCCAGTTCAGCGTGGCGGTCGTCGAACGTTGATCGCCACCAACGCCAGCCACAAGCAGGATTCGCATTTTGTCGGTCTGATAGTTCAGATCATCGGGCGTAACGACGGCCTCGATCGAAGTGCCTCGCCGTGTTACGCCGACCGCCGTGGGAATGAGTCCGTCAGCACGGAGGCTCTGCAACTGTTCCGCAATCGGATTTGGTTCGGCTCGGCTGCTCGTGACCGCGGCGAGGATGCTGGCTGCGATCAAAAGCCGTAACGCATTCGGTAAACAACAAGGCATCACAAGACTCCGCGTAATCGAGGTGGGTAGCTTTCGTCGTGCGAGCCAAGTGAGATCTACGACGCAGTCTTCTTCAGCGTGCTGATGAAATCGACCACATCAACCAGCTCTTGTTCGGACATGGTCTTTTGCAGGTCGGCGGGCATTAGCGAAATGGTGCTCTTGACGATCTCTTCGATTTCGCTCTTGGCGATCACTTTGTCAATCGACTCGGCGGAGCGGATCGTGATGCTGTCGTCGGTCTCACTGACCTTCAGCCCACTGATGATGTTGCCGCTGTCGAGAACAGCCGTGTAGGTTTCATAGTTGTGGCTGATGCCCGCACTCGGATCGAGGATCGAGACAAACATCGCTTCCCGCGACAGCTTGCTGCCGATCTCCGACAGGTCGGGCCCGACTTCCTTGCCCTCGCCGCGGACCTTGTGGCACTTGATGCAAGTCGCCTTCGTTTTGAACAGCTCCTGGCCATGTGCCGCATCGCCCGACCGCTTCGCGAGTTCGGCAACCGGCGGGAGTGGCTTGCTGCCAGCGGTCGCGGGCAGTGTGAGATGCTTCGCGACTTCGATCCGAATCGCATCGTCGGACGAAGCGTACAGGACGTTCGCGACCGTAAAGTTCAAATCGGCCGGAAGTCTCCCGTCTTGAACGACTCGTAAGAGGTACCGTTCGCCGAGCCGACTGCGGCCGAGCGCGTTGGCAGCCGCGGTCCGCAGGGGCCGCGACCGCTGGTCGTCGAGAGCCAACGGTTTGAGAATCTCCAACGCGTCTTTGTTGTCGACGTACCCAAGCAGCGAGATCGCCTTGGTGGCAACGTCCTCGTCATCCCCGTCAATCCTTGCCGCAATCAGCTCGGCTTGGCCTCGTTTCAGGAGCAGCTCTCCCGCGCGAACGCCTTCGGTGCTGGCGGGATCGGCGAGCGCGAGTTGCAGCAGTGCTTCTTCGACGCCGCGCAAGTTGAGCCGCTCGATCAGATCGACGTATTTGGGCGTCCCCTTATGCAATTCCAGATGCCGCAGCACCGCATCTTTCAGCTTCGGATTCGAGTTGACGTCGACCGTCTTCAGCCGCAGAAGCGTCTCCACGATCGTGGCGTCTTTCGCAGCCTGGGCGTCGTCGCCGCACGTCGTCCGTGCAGTCGAAAGCAGAATCAGAAAACAAGCAATCCAGCGCATCTTGAACCTCGGGTGTGTCGACTTCCTATTGAAAGCTGCACTTAGCGTAATCTGTCTCTTGGCAAGGGTCGAGGGAAGGGGACGCTCTGCCTCCAAACATAAACAGCGTTGGCACTTGCGACCTTAGTACCAATCCAAGGGCGGGCGTTCCGCACATTGACGATTTGGCGGTTCGGCGAGTAAACTCGGCGGATTCTGAACCAAGATCCATCCAACGTCCGTGACTGTCGCCGCTCGGAGCGATTGCTACGCGGAGTCCAAAACGAGCGTAACGCCATGTCCGTATCTGCCGTAAGTATCGAGCAGCTATCAATTAACACCATCCGCACCTTGTCGATGGACGCTGTCCAAAAGGCAAACAGCGGGCATCCTGGGACCGCCATGGCCTTGGCTCCCGTGGCCTATACGCTGTGGAACAATGCGCTGCGATACGATCCGGACCATCCCGGATGGCCCGCCCGCGACCGGTTTGTGCTCTCGTGTGGGCATGTGTCGATGCTGTTGTACTCCATGCTGCATCTGGCCGGTGTGAAGAAGCCGACCGGCGAACTCGGCATCACGCTCGCTGACATCAAGAACTTTCGGCAGCTGGGAAGTCCGTGTGCGGGACATCCGGAATTCGGCGACGCTCCCGGCATCGAAACGACGACCGGACCGCTTGGCCAAGGCGTCGGGAACAGCGTCGGGATGGCAATGGCGGCCAAGTGGTTTGCCGCCCGCTACGACCAACCGGGATTTGATCTGTTCGACTACGACGTGTACACGATGTGCAGCGATGGCGATTTGATGGAGGGCATCGGATGCGAAGCGGCATCTGTCGCCGGACATCTCAAGCTGGCGAATCTTTGCTGGCTGTACGACGATAACCACATCACGATCGAGGGCGACACCGAACTCGCGTTTACGGAAGACGTCGGTCAGCGATTCGAAGGGCTCGGTTGGAATGTGCTGAAGGTCGGCGATGCCAATGACCTGGCGGCCCTGGATTCGGCGATCCAACAATTCAAGGCCACGACCGACAAGCCCACGCTCATTGTCATCCGGAGCACGATCGCGTACGGCTCGCCGAACAAAGCGAACACGCACGGCGCCCACGGTGCCGCGTTGGGTGAAGACGAAGTCAAGTTGACCAAAGAAGTCTACGGCTGGCCCGACGAAAAGTTCCTCGTGCCAGAGGAAGTTCGCTCGCACTTCGCCGAGGGACTCGCGCGGCGCGGCCGGCAGCAGTATGAGGACTGGACGGCGCAATTCGCGAAGTACGAGGCGGCTCATCCCAAGTTGGCAGCCCAGCTGAAGACGATCTGGAGCCATGATCTACCGGAAGGATGGGACAAGGACATTCCGACCTTCAAAGCTGACCCGAAAGGAATGGCAAGCCGCGTTTCATCGGGCCAATTGCTCAATGCAATCGGTATTAATCTCCCTTGGTTCGTCGGCGGTTCGGCGGATTTGGCTCCCTCGAACAACACCATGATGAAGGGTGATCAATTCGGTGAGTTTAGTGCCGCTGCTTACGGCGGCCGCAACTTCCACTTTGGCGTTCGCGAGCACTCGATGGCATCGATCTGCAACGGCCTGTCGTTGTCGGGACTTCGGCCTTACGGCGGCACGTTCTTTGTCTTCACCGACTACATGCGGCCGCCAATGCGTTTGGCCAGCATCATGCATCAGCCGGTGTTATACGTCCTCACGCACGATTCGATCGGTCTGGGCGAAGATGGATCCACGCATCAACCCGTCGAGCATCTGGCAGCCTGTCGAGCGATTCCGCGATTACAAGTAATTCGTCCCGGCGATGCGAACGAGGTGGCGCAAGCCTACCGCAAGCTGATCGCCGTTTCCGATCGCCCCGCCGCCATGGTGTTGACGCGACAGAATCTACCCACCGTGGACCGCGAGAAGTTCGGCGATGCGTCGGGAACGGCCAAGGGCGGCTATGTGTTGGCCGATTGCCAGGGAACGCCGGATGTGATTCTGCTCGGAACCGGCAGCGAAGTTCCCATTTGCCTCGAAGCAGCCGAGCAGCTCACGGCGGATGGCGTCAAGGTTCGAGTCGTGAGCATGCCGTGCTGGCAGTGGTTCGACGAGCAAGATCAAGCCTACCGCGACAGCGTCCTGCCGCCGAGCGTAACGGCTCGCGTCGCCGTGGAAGCGGGCATCCGCCAAGGCTGGGACCGCTACATTGGATCGGGGGGACGATTCGTCGGCATGTCGAGCTTCGGTGCATCAGCCCCGTTCGAAGAACTCTACGCTCACTTCGGCATTACGGCGGAGAACGTTGCCGCCGAGGCCAAGGCCGCCGCGGGGAAATAGCATAGCACCGTTCGAAAAAATAACTGTTTGCTTTGAGGTGAGCGGTTCGGCGCTAGCCGCCGGTCTTACACAACGCATGAAGAACCGGTGGCTAGCGCCATTCCGCTCAGTTATTTGGCGAACGCTCCTTACCAGCCGTGCGACGGAGGGCCGCTGCGTTAGATGATCCCAGCGGGTAGGCAGTGCGGGGCGCGCAGCTACAGTCGCTTCCTGACGACTCGTTATCTCGGCTTTGCCGCTGGTTCGCCGTTGAGCTTTTCTTTCCAGTGCTGGATCAGTTGCAGAGCGGCGATCGGCGTGAGCGCGTTCGTATCGGCGGCGCGGATCTCGTCCAACAGCGGATGCTCCATCGGGGCAAAGAGCGTGAGCTGGATGTCGCCGCCGCGTTGCTTCTTGCCGCGATCGGAGATCTTGGCTCGGCCGTCGGCACCAAGATGCTCGGCTTCGAGTTGGTTCAGGATTTGTTTCGCCCGTTCGTTCACTTCGCGCGGGACACCGGCGAGTCGCGCGACGTGGATGCCGTAGCTCTTGTCGGCCGATCCCTCGACGATCTTGTGCAGGAAGACGACGTTATCGTCCCACTCCTTGACCGACACATTAAGGTTGCGGACGCCGCCGAGCGTGTTTTGCAAATCGGTCAGCTCGTGATAGTGCGTGGCGAACAGCGTGCGGCAGCCGATTTGATCGTGGATGTGTTCGACGATCGCCCACGCCAGTGACACGCCGTCGTAGGTGCTGGTCCCGCGGCCGATCTCGTCCAGAATCACGAGGCTGCGGTTGGTGGCGGTGTTCAAAATGCGAGCCGTCTCGGTCATTTCGACCATGAACGTACTGCGGCCGCGCGACAATTCGTCGCTGGCACCGACACGGGCGAAGATGCGGTCGGCGATCCCGACGGTCGCTTCGCGAGCGGGAACGAAACTGCCCATTTGCGCCATCAATGTCAGCAGCGCGACCTGACGAATGTAAGTGCTCTTGCCCGCCATGTTCGGACCGGTGATCAGCAGGATCATGCCGTCGTCGACCGTGGCGAGTGTGTCGTTGGGAACGAAAGTGCCTTGCGGCTCGCTGATATCGAGCACCGGGTGGCGGCCGTCGATGATGTGCAGCACTGGTTCATCGACCGGTTTCGGGCGGCAGTAGCCCCGCTCGCGTGCCAGTTCGGCGAACGAACACAAGACGTCCAGTTGAGCCAACACGTCGGCGGTCGCTCGCAGCCTGCGGCTCGAGGCGTGAACCAACTCGCGAAGTTCGAGAAACAACTCGAATTCAAGATCCTTGGCCTTGTCGTCGGCGGACAAGACCTTCTCTTCGTACTCTTTCAACTCCGGCGTGATGTAACGCTCGGCATTTTTGAGCGTCTGTTTGCGGATGAAGTAGTCGGGAGCTTTGCTCTGCTGGGCGCTGCTCAATTCGATGTAGTAGCCGAAGACTTTGTTGTAGCCGATCTTCAAGTTCGGGATGTCCGCCTCTTTCGCGATCTTGGCTTGATACTGAGCGATCCATTGCTTCCCGCCGACGGCTAATTGGCGAAGTTCGTCCAGCTTCGCATTAAAACCATCGCGAATGAAGCCACCGTCGCGACAGGTCAGCGGACAATTGTCGATCAGCGCCAACTCGACCTTGCTACGAACGTCAGGGCACAGATCCAATTCGACTTCCAGCTTTTGCAGCAGTAAGCTCTTGCGCGCGGTCAGCTTGGCCTTGATCTTCGGCAGACTGGCAAGTGTGCGGCCGATGAAGCGCAAGTCGCGCGGACTGCAACGGCCGGTCGTCACTCGCGCGAGCAGCCGCTCGATGTCGTAGACATCACGCAACTGCTCTCGCAACTCGCGGCGCAAGGCCCCATCCGCGATCAACTCTTCGACCGCGTCGAGCCGTTCGTTAATCGCGTCGCAACCGGTCAACGGGCTGGCCACCCACTCGGCCAGCATCCGCGAGCCCATCGCCGTGACCGTGCGATCCAGCACCGCCAACAGCGAGCCGTCGCGACGCCCTTCGCGCATTGTGCGTGTGATTTCGAGGCTGCGGCGCGTCGCTTCATCAATCTCCAACGACCGGCCAATACGATAGGGGATCAAGCGGTCGATGTGGTCGAGCGAGGTCTTCTGTGTCTCGCAAAGATAACCGAGCACCGCGCCGGCCGCGCGAATCGCCGAGTTGTCTTGTTCGCCGAACCCGAACCCGTCCAAACCCCGCGAACCGAAGTGCTTGCTCAATCCGTCGTTGGCCGACTCGAACGAGAACGCCCACGCGGGCCGCTTGGTGACGAGCATCGAGTCAGTGAGATAATCCGGCAACGGATTATTGTCTTCGCTGACCAGACACTCCGACGGCCCGATGCGAGCCAATTGATCGGCCAACTGTTCGGTGCGAAACACCGCCGCGTGGAAGCGCCCGGTCGAAAGCTCGGCCCACGCAATGCCGACTTCGCCTTCGCGCCGCTTTCCGCCTGGCACGACGGCGGCCAGATAGTTGCTTTCGCGCGGATCGAGCAGCGCGTCGTCGGTCAATGTTCCCGGCGTCACGACGCGCGTGATCTCACGCTTGACAAGTCCTTTGGCCAGCTTGGGATCTTCGACCTGCTCACAGACCGCGGCGCGATGTCCGGCGGCGATGATCTTGGCCAGATAACCGTCCAATTGATGGTACGGGAAGCCCGCCATCGGGATCGGGTTTTCGCCCTTGTCGCGACTGGTCAGCGTCAGCCCCAGAATCCGCGCCGCCGTTTTCGCGTCGTCGTGAAACATCTCATAGAAGTCGCCCATGCGAAACAACAGCAACGCATCGCCAGCGACTTGCTTGGCATCGTGATACTGTTGCATCATCGGTGAGGTCGTCATAGCCGGGCATGGTAACAGGGAGCCGTGGGGAAAGGGAGTGGGGAGCCTACGACTGCCAAAAAGCGACGTGCAGATATTCCCGTTCGCATTGATCCATGCGGCGGTCAGGCTGGTGTCCGAGTATAATGTCGGCAAAGGAGCGACGTGATGATTCAATTGACACCCGAACAGAGACAAGCCGTTTCTCAGCAGCACGAATCGCCGCCGCGTGCTCGCGATCCCGATGCGCAGATCACCTATGTCCTCGTCCGCGAAGAGGTGTACGAGCGGGCGGAGGCCCTGTTGGCGCAAGCGGAAGAGCAAGAGTTCGCGCGCGACTTGTATCCGCACGTCATGGAGATCTTTGGCCGAGCGGGCTGGGATGATCCGGCAATGGACGTGTACAACGAACTCGATCCTCGACGACAACCATGAACGTGCAACGCGGCGACGTGGTGCTGGTCGATTATCCTTACCCCGGTGGCGATGGCGTAATGAAGGTTCGTCGCGAGTTGCTGGCCGATGACGCGCCCAAGCGTGCTGTTGCGAAGCGTATCAATCCAAAGAGCACGCCAAGTGGAAACCGTGCCGTTCTTCGGCTTGGATCGAGCCTACGACAGATGGTCTGCGAAAGTCCCGCAGGAACTCGTGTTCTGCCCACCAATGTGGATAGAAATTGTGAAAGACAAACTGAACGAACCGCCCGACACTGAGTGGCGCGACGATCGGCAGGCGACACTCTTCGTGCTGGAAATGCAGGTGTGATGCGGGATGGTTGATCGCTGCTCTTTGCAAATCAAAATCGAATCGCACGGGCGAGCGAAGGCGAAAGAGTTCCAAATCGTTCCCGCAGAATTCAAGAACATCCAAGATCGGCTCGTCAGCCAGTTTTGGGTCGATGATGAACGGGCATGGGTAGTAGAGAAGCCGGTGTCCGATCAATTCCGAGTTTTGAAAGTCGTATGACAGGTGTAGGAGCGACCCATCATTCAGCAACGCCGAGTAAGCTTCCGCCTCAACAAATCCGCGATACTCGGCGATGGACCCAAAAGGATGAGCCTTTAGTACCGCCTGTGCTGCGATCGATCCCTCAGCACAGATTCTTAATCGTCCGCGAGACCGCACTTCGCGATACGGTTGAATGAATTGCGCAAGGGACTTTTCGATCAGCCACGACAGTACGTTTCTGATATCGTTGGGAATCCGGTTCGGGGTCATTGGAAGGTCGCCAGAAAAGCTTCGGCACTGGCTCGTAAGTCATCTGGCAGGCTCTCGACGTCCAATTCACCGGCCTTCATTGCCTCTACAACTTCACGAAATTTCTTTTCGTTCCTTTGTCGTTTTGCTTTCTCCGACGCAGAGAGATCGCGGTGAATCTGCCGCATTCGCTTAAGCTCGACAGCAGTCGGAACATTGAACTCCAATTGGTAGTTGGCCTTTTGGACCGCTGTTACTTCATCAATAATCGCCCCCATTGATGGTCCCCATCCCAACAGCCTAACCCAGGCTCGCGATCGTGTGATTGCGGTGAAGAGGATGTTCCGAGTCAAACTCAATTCGCTGCCTTTTGCGCAGTCTTGGCAGTTTAAGAGGTAGACCATTGGTGCTTCGTTTCCCTTCGCGCGATGGATATGAGCGATGGCAACAGATCCACGTCGCATCATTTCATCTTGACTCGATGTCGCCCCTACGACATGGGACGAGACGCCTCGGCGTTGTAATGCCTCAACGATGGGAATGGCCCGTCTCTTTGCTGTTAGCGCAGAGGGAAAAATCACCAAATGGTCATCTGGGTCCAGTTCTTCGCCTTCGATATTGTTCGCGATGTCCTCGGCAACGAATTCGGCTTGTTCATCCTCGTTTCTACTTGGCATCAGCTTGATCGCGTCCGTTGGCTGTATGTGGTCTGCGAAGAAACTCGGGGAAGATTCGGGTTGGCGTTTCAGAATCACCGAATGTCCTGGTTCAAGTTTTCCGCTGACAATCCCGTAACCTATTTGTTCCCAAAGGTCGATATCGTCAAAGTGTTGGACCAATCCTTCCTTTCGATAGACACCGAATCCCAATGCATGTGCGACGGTGAGCGCCCACGGCGTATTGCGGTAACAGACGGGGAGAATAATGTCTCGTTTGGCTTCGCCCTCCACGTCCTCAAGTGAAACTCGCGGCCTCCCATTGCGATCCATCCCGAACAAGTCAACGAATGGCGGCATGCCACGCCGATCAGTCAAGTTTTGAAGTTCGTCGTAGGCAACGACAATCCGTTTAGGTTCCTTCGTGAAGTGATAGATCAACCGGAAGAACGCAGGCGGCAAATCTTGGGCCTCATCAATTAGCACCGCATCGAAGATCGGAGTGACCGACGAATGTTCAACTGCGGTTAGCAACTCGTTGCACGATCCTTCAAACGCCTTGTCTCATCCAAACACGGACTTCGCATAACCAAAATCTCGAACCGGACACAACGCCGCCGCTCCCATCACTGAGTATGCCCCTGGCGAGTTTGGGCCTCCCCAAGAATGCAAGATTTGCAACTTTTCAAAGTTCGGTTCGTCGGTCGTGCCTTTGTCGCGAAAGAAGCGATCCACGAGTTGTCGTAGTTGTTGATAAAGCGCTCTGGAATAAAAGGTAAGCGCTATGTTCCAATCAGGGTGTCGCGCGTGAAGATAAGCCGCCTTCAGCGCCAATGCGATCGTCTTTCCTGAACCGGCCAACCCACGGATGCGCTGTGGGCCTTCGGGGCACTCCAACGCAGCCTTCTTCTGATATTTGTCGAGGTTGGCAATCTGCTTTTCGATATGCTTGAGAACCGCTCCACGTGAATTCGATCGGACAACATTTTCACGCTTCTTGCTCGGCTTGATTGTGGTCACGCTTTCCAACGCGGCATTCAACGCAGCCATGTACTTTTGTTCGACGCCGAGGCAACTCCCCAACGCGGATGACAATGTGGTAGGACCCGCAATCAGCCTGCCTCCAGGAGGTGACGGAATATCTTCGGGGAAGAGCGAAATCACCTGGACCGGAACCGCCAACTCTCGGCCGTGTCGAAGTGTGGAGAAGCGAGACAAATGCGTCTGGAGTGCGAAGAATAGCTTGTCCTGACGTTCGTCAACTTCAGCCCAAAAGGTCTCCGCCTCATCGACAGGCGGCATTTCTGCCTCGGAAGCGAACGCGACGACGCCTCGTTGCTTCGAAACCAGCAATGCGTCGAGAATCAAGTTTTCTTCGACGGTACTCAACACCGGATACCCCAAATATAGTGTCCCGTCTATCGGATGCTCTTTGATTTGAGAAACAACCGATGAAATCGCGCCGGGAGTTAGCGGCTGGCCATGAACAACATCGATCAAGTGAAGTACCTCGGATAGGTGCGAATTGCTGATGCCCGACTGCCGCTCATAAGCGAGGCACCTCCGTTCTTACAAGAGGCGTCAGGAAACATTCTTCATCAGCATATAAAGAATCGCGAGCCTTGACCATCGCGTGTTGCCGACCGTTCTTCCTCCGATCAAAAGCTGTCGTTTTCTACTTCCTCGGCTTTGCTATCAGATCGGAGGCGTGTCGTCCGCTCGCCATTTCACGAAGTTCTTGGGTGGCCCGAACGGGGCCGTCCATCAATTACTTTGCCAACGTGTCTTGCGACCGGTTTTTCAGGGCAGGGGACGGATTGGCTTCGCGCGGGATGGCGGGAACGCAGTCCGGCGTCGAGAGTCGCGGGCGGCGGCGATAGGAGCACGCGCACCGTGAGCTAGAACGAGCGAGTCGATGGGGCGAACCGAGAAATGTCACTAGCTGGTTAGGCGAAGGCGGCGCGGCTGCGGGAGATGCCGGCAGCCAGCGGCGACTGCGGCGTGTGGCTGCGGCGGTTAGCGTGGTCGCTCGGCTCCTCGATGCGTCTGGCAACGGTCACGATGGCAAGATTGTCGGGGCGAAATGGGTGCTAGCGGACGCGTCAGGACGTTTAGGCAGGAATGTGTTGGCAATGCCAACGCCAGCGTTTACCATACAGAGACATGTCAAGAAGTGTTTTGAAACGTCGGAGTTGTGAAGGAGTCGAGCATGGCAACGTCCCTGATAGAAGCGTTGGAATCCGTCGAGTTGGCTGCCGGGCAAACGTATCGTTGCCAGGTACGGGGGCAAGTGGTGGAAGTGCGCGTGCTGGGACCGGCCCCCGATTCGTGCCTGGACCCGCGGGACGTGAGGTTGGATGCCTGGGTTGAACTGCCACCGCCCAGGCCGGCCGTGCGACTGCGGGCGCGGCCAGGGAAGCTACCGCCGCCCGACGCTCCGTTCATTCCCCGCGATGAAGAATCACGATGATCTACCAACGACCGCCGACCGACGCTCCCGTCGATCAAGGCGATATCATCGAGGGCTGCCCGGTTCTCCGCGTGACGCGATTTGACGTGCAACAACCGGACTCGCCGGACATCGAATGCGCGCCGAGCCGCGTGGTCGTTCTCTCGCAGACCTGTGATTTGGCAAATCAAAAGGCCACGCTGGCGGTCGTTGCGGTCGCGCTCGAAGCCGAGCAACTCGTGGCAATCGAGTTGCTGAAGGTGGCCGATATCCGCGGTCCGATTCGTGCGGGTCGAGTCTTCGGCTGGTATTTTCTGCCGAGACACGAGACGCTGGGATTGCCCGAGTTGATCGTGGACTTGCGGCAGCTCCATACGGTGCCGATCGACGTATTGACCGCCTTGTGTCGCCAGGAAAGGCGATTGGCACGCGTCGAACCGCTGTACCGCGAGCATCTCAGCAAACATTTTGCAGATACGTACAGCCGTATCGGACTGCCCGAGCCGTATGAAACCGAGTGATCTCCTGCCGCAGCCCGTCCCGATGCCCCAGCGAGTTTACGTGTTGCTTGAGGCCGATGTGTTTGAGCGCGTGAAGGCGCTGCTTAGTGATGATGCCTTCGATGTCCGCGACACCTACGCCGCTCAAGATGCCGCGCTCGCGAAGGTGTGGGACGATCCGGAACTTGATGCCTACGCCGACTGCTATCGACACCGGTCGTCCGATTCGACTCGTTAAGAAAACAATCTACTCGCAGCGGATGACGGTACAGAGCGAGTACGGCAGGCCCTGATATTCGAATCGCAGCTCGCAGTAATACGCGACATGGCCCTGCTGAGGCTTCGTGAGCGACCCAACATAGGAGTCTGAGTTTCCATCAAGTTCCTGTGACTGCCACTTCGATTCACGAAAGTCGCTCGTGTCCGAATGCGCCACCCACAAACGCGCGGCTTTGGGCTGTGCCGTCGAGGTAACGGTGAGCGACAAATCATTGCCGGAATCCGAGTGTTCCCACTGCAACTGAGGCAAAGGAGTCTTTGTTACCGCATGTCGAAAGAACGCAGCGATGGTCGAGAGCACGAGTTCATGCCCTCCGTCCAGTCCGTGTCCTGCATTGGGAACTTGCAACACGTATTTGGGGCCAACCAAGTCGTCCCAATACAAGCTCATCGCATCCGCGACCCAATATCGATCGTTCGTGCCGTTGATTAAGAGTTTTGGCAAGGTGAGCTGCTTTCGATAGGTGTACGGGTCCATCATGAGCCGCAACTGCGTGTCGCGAGGCGTCTCGTCACCCTCCTTGATCAGACCTTTGCTTGTGTAGTCGACGATCTGCTCGCTGTATTTGCCCCAAGCGTCGAGCTGATGCCTCATCTGTGGGCGGAAGTTGAGCACGTCGATCACCATCGGGGCCGTGGCGATCACACGCTGATCGGCCACTGCCGTCAACCAACTAGTCCAGCCTCGCTTGGAAGCGCCAGTGATCACGAAGCCTTCGACTGGCGTCTTCCATTCTGCTGCGGCCAACTCTTCGATGGCGTCCATCGCCTTGACGGCACTCTTCACCATCGGAAAGAGCAGCGGCCACGTCTCGTCACCAGTTTCGAGATATCGCAGCCAAGTGTCGGTGATCAAGTCATCTTCCTTGCGTCCATCGAACAAGGGCTGGTTCGGGACTTGATGAATGGCTGCGACACGGGCACCACATAGCTTTGACAGGATCAGTCCGCGCTGGATGTCTTCCGGCCCTGGACGACCACCGGTGCTTCCACCCGTGACAAACAACAATACATGCCCGGGATGCTTTAGTTCTGTCGGTTCGTAGACCTGCAGCGAGTGCTTCCAGACGATGCCTTGCCACTGTTGGGACGTGAGAGCGACGTCGTAGACAACGCCTGCGCCCGTTTCCTGCCGGCCGTTCAGCTTCCACTCGAAGACCTTCTCCTCGCGTTGCACGTAGTTGAACAACGCCTTGGGCACGGCGAGTTCAGCTTCCTCGGCACCAACGCGTGCATCGATGAGGCCACCGAGATATGTGCCGATAATAACCAAGCAGAGCGTTCTTCGAATCATGCGAGATTCCTTGCCGTTGAAGATCAAGATCGAGTCCTTCGGAGCCGTTGCTTCGGGCGGCCCCATTCTACTCACTCTACGTGAGCGTTGCGACACATTCGCAGGCTGGATAGAGTCCTAATAGTGTGGGGGCGTGGCTGCCGCCGAGCCCTTCCCCGTATGGATCGGCAGGAGCCTCGCCCGCCCGAAACTCAAATCGGGAAGTTGTTGAGATTCACTTTCCAAATGGCCATCTATCGGATGGTTGGCGAAGACGTAGAATAATAGCCTCGCCTGAATTCTTCACCATTCGTTTGCCATCGGAGGCGGCATACCGGAGCTGGCCCACAGATCTATGTACGATGGCCTTCCGAGGCCGTCGATCCTCCGCACTGCCGCGATTCGACGGCCTCGGAAGGCCATCGTACTTTGGATCGCGTCGTAGTTGCTCCGAGCCGCAGTGTTATGACTTTGCCTCACCTTGGATGCAGCAAGGCGGATCTCGATACACCGTCGCTGTGCGTTGATTTGGATGCGCTCGAAGCCAACATTGCCGCAATGTCGGGAGCCTGTCGTGAACATGGTGTCGACTGGCGGCCCCATTCGAAATGCCACAAGTCGCCTGTTCTCGCACAGAAGCTGATCGCGGCCGGCGCGATCGGAGTCACGTGCGCCAAGCTGGGCGAAGCCGAAGTGATGGCCGGCGGCGGCGTGACGGATACGTTGATCGCCAATCTGATCGTCGGTCCCAAGAAAGTTGCCCGGTTGGTCGAGTTGCGACGGATCGCCGATCCCGTCGTCTGTGTCGACCACCTCGATCAAGCCACGGCCTTTAGCAAGGCCATGTCCGAGGCTGGTCTCGCGCTGCGCGTGATCGCCGAAGTTGACATCGGGTTGGGACGCGTCGGTGTTGCGGCGGGCCGCGCGGCTGTTGAACTCGCACGTCAGGTCCATGAACTGTCGGGCTTGACGCTCGCCGGCATCATGGGATACGAGGGGCACTTGCTGACGCTTGAGGATGGCGACGCGAAAGCCGCTGCGATCCTCGCCGCGTTGCAGGTCTTAACGGACACCGCCGATCAGATCCGTCAGGCAGGACTGCCATGTGGAATTGTTTCTTGCGGTGGAACCGGCTCGTTCAAATACGCCATCCAAGCGCCCGGCATTACCGAACTTCAAGCCGGTGGTGGGATGTTCATGGATGCGTTTTATCGACATGGTTGCCACATCTCGGATTGGCAGTACGCGCTGACGGTCCTCGCTACCATCGTCAGTCGCCCAGCTCCCGATCGAGCCATTATCGATGCTGGTCGTAAGACAATGGACGGTACTAGTCACAAGCCGTTAGTGTTTGGCCGCGATGACATCCGGGTTGAATCGCTATCCGCCGAGCACGGCACGCTGAAACTCGATCCGTCCGCTCAAGACCTCAAGATCGGCAATCGCCTGGAGATCATTCCCGGCTACAGCGACATGACGTGCGTGCTGCACGATAATTTCTTGGCGTTCCGCGGTGACAAGCTAGAGGCGATCTGGCCGCTTGAAGGACGGGGCAGGCTTCAGTAGCGTCGGCAAGAAAGGGGCGAAGAATCTCGACTCACGACAAGATCGGCCAGATTGCATGACCTTGGCTGATGGCGAGAGGTCGGTCGGATTGGTCGAATATCTGCGTTTCAGGTTCGTAGCCCAGGCAATGAAAGATGGTGGCCGCGATGTCGCGCGGAGCGACTTGGCCCTCGAGCGGGAAGGCGGCGTGCTTGTCGCTTTGGCCGTGAACAACGCCGCCTTGGATGCCGGCACCTGCCAACGCAACCGAAAAACAACTGCCCCAATGATCGCGTCCCGCGTCCTTGTTGAACTTTGGCGTATGACCAAATTCACCGACCCAGGCGACCAGTGTGTCGTCGAGCATGCCCCGTTGTTCAAGGTCCTCGATCAGCGCGCTATACGACTGGTCCATCATCGGCATCAGCCAACCCTTCAGCGACTCGCCATGCTTTTTGTGCGTGTCCCAGCTACCGTAGTTCTCTTTCCCTTCAAGCTGTTGCCAGTTCACTTGAACGAGCGAGACACCGGCTTCCACCAGGCGCCGTGCGAGCAAGACGGATTGCCCAAACTTCGAACGTCCGTAACGATCGCGCATCGCTTCGGATTCCTTGTTCAGGTCGAACGCCTGCCGTGCGCTGCCGCCCGCCAACAGATCGATGGCTTGTTGCGAGTGGTCGCCAAACTGCCGCACGTTGTATTGTCGCTCGAGCTGGCGAGTCGTCTCGTCAAGCTGTTGCAACAGACTGCGCCGGTCGGAAAAGCGGAGCGGGGACAACCCTTCCGGAAAATCGAGTCCCGGCAGATGAAAATCCTTTTGCGAAGGATCGCAGGTCAGCAACCACGGATCGTACTTGCGTCCAAGAATGCCCGCATCTTGGCCCGGCCAGAGGATCTCGCCGACGTTGGCAATATGGCGAGGCAGCGTGATTGCTGCCGGCAAACCGCCGCGGTCTGCGCGGAGCGAGCGGACGATCGCGCCCAACGACGGCCACAGATTGGGAGCTTGGGCCGTGGCATTCTCGCGACTCAACGGAACGTGAGGGACGCCGGTCAGCATCTGATAGCCGCTGGATGAATGCGAGTTGTCGTACGAGACGACCGCGCGAAGCACGGCCATTCGATCGGTCAAGCGGGCGGTTTGCGGCATCAACTCGCCAACCATCAATCCGGGAGTCGCCGAAGCGATCACCCCGAACTCGCCGCGTATCTCCTCCGGTGCGTCGGGCTTCGGATCCCATGTATCATGCTGAGGTGGTCCGCCCGAGAGCCAGAAAAGGATGACGGACTTGGCTTTGCCGCGCCGCGCCGTTTTGTCCCGCGCGGCATGAGCTGTTCGGGAGTCGATCAGCTGTGACAGCGACAGCCCGAGGGCACCGATTCCGCCGATTCGCATCGCCTCGCGACGCGAAACAGAATCACACAACCTGTAAGGGCGATCGTGGATCGACAACATAACGTTTCTCCTTCCGTAGATCGTACTCGTCGGAGAAAATGACTGTCAATGTTGCGTGTTTGCAAGTTCACTTTGATCTAGCCGAGCATGGCGAGTCGCCTTCCTCCTCGCAATCCTGTTTGTTACACTCGAAATCGCAGTTCGGGGTCGACTTCACACGTGATCGTCCCGCCTCTTCCTCGTCGCAGTCATGCATGCCGAATCGCCATCCAATGAAAACCGTTGATTGCTTGTTAGAAGACGCCGGTTGGGCCGTTGAGGATTTGGCCGAGCGAGCCAAGCTGACCAACGAACGCGCCGAGGCCATCGCGCTCGGCCGCTGGACGCCCAGCCCCGCCGAGCGGATCAGAATCACGGCGGCCTTCAACATTGCGAGCGAAGAAGTCAGTTGGGGCCATACGATGGACCCGCGCAACGTCCGCTATCGCCGATTCGGATTCAAAGACGTCAATGACAGTGATCGCGGCACGAAGTCGGCAACCCCCGGTTGAGAACGTCAGCTCAGTCCCTTGACTTGCCAGCCGTCACGATAAGATTTGCGGACGAACGCGTTCGCCGCGGCAACGTTGGTGACTTTCAGCTCCTCCGAGTCCCAGCCGATTTCTTGTCCGGGGAAACGAATCGCGATCGTTCCCAACAGCACGGTTTCGGTCAGCGGGCCGGCATAATCAAAGTGCGACGTCGTTTTGTCGGCACCTTTGCAAGCTTTGGTCCACTGCATGTAATGATCGCTTCCTCCGACGGAATCGATCTCGAAGTCCGCGTACTGATCGGTCGGCAACAGTCGAGGTACACCACCATGCGGGCACAACAACACTCCTTTCTCACCGATGAACAACGACCCGTTATCCGGCAACGACTCACCTTCCGGCAATGGAGCCAGTTCCGCAGCGGGCTTCTTGCCGCCGTCGTACCAGGTCATCTGGAACGACTCGCCTGCCGTCTGCTGCGTACCGGCGAACTGGTAGTGGATGATACCCCAGTTCGGAAATGTTTCGCCGTTGGGAGCCGGACCATCCGACCAGACTTTTGTCGGTGCGCCGAGTTCACAACTCCACACGACCGGATCGATGATGTGACACCCCATGTCACCGAGCGCGCCAACTCCGAAGTCCAACCAGCCGCGCCAATTGAACGGATGATACACGCCGCGATCACGCTTACCCTCTGCACTTGGTCCGACAAAGGGGCGAGCCTTCGCCACGCCGAGCCAAAGATCCCAGTGCAAATAACTCGGCACCGGATCGGCTTTCTCGGGACGATCGATCCCTTGCGGCCAGATCGGACGATTCGACCAGGCGTGGGCTTCCTTCACCTTGCCGATCGTGCCGTCTTGAATCAACTTGACCAGTGTGCGATATGCCGAGCTGCTATGCTCTTGGTTTCCCATTTGGCTGACAACTCCATATTGCGTCACCAGCTGCCGCATTTGCCTGGCTTCGTGAATCGTGTGCGCGAGCGGCTTTTGGACATAGACATGCTTGCCGAGTTGCATCGCCGAGATGGCGATTGGCGCGTGCATGTGGTCCGGCGTTGAAACGGTGACGGCGTCGATGTCCTTCTGCTCCAGCAGCCTGCGCCAATCGTTGTAGACTTTTGCACTTGGATATTTTTTCTCCGCCTCGCCCAACGTCCGATCGTCCACGTCGCAGATCGCGACGACGTTTTGTCCTGGCGACGTACTCTCGATGTCGCCGCGTCCCTTACCGCCCACGCCGACGGCGGCGATGTTCAACCGCTCGTTCGCGCCAAACACCGACGACGGAACGAAAGTCGGCAAGGCGAGACTTGCCGCTGCTGACTGCTTGATGAAGGTACGTCGAGTGGTCTTGTTCGTCATGGTCGAATCCTCTGGTCTGTTCAGGCTACAGGACATTTCACAGTGCGAATATCGCAATAACCGGGTCGGGTTATTACGGAGGATTAATGTTGGCAACTGCAGTGTCAAGCATTGCCAGGATAAAACTTACGGCGATTTGCGTTCCTGAGCGGTGGGCAGAATATCCCGCTGGAAACAACGCCAGGGCGTCGGCGGGGCTGCGAACCGCACGACCGCCCTTGTTGAGAACGTGGGTGTAAATCATCGTCGTGCTGACGTCGCTGTGTCCGAGTAACTCCTGGATGGTGCGGATGTCGTAGCCGTCTTCCAGCAAATGACTCGCGAAGGAATGCCGGAAGGTGTGCGGCGTGGCGTGTTTGGTCACGCCGGATTTGCCCCTGGCCGCGGCGACGGACTTCTGGATGACGCTCTCGTGCAGGTGATGACGGTGCAACACGCCCGTGTCGCGGTCCAAGTAGTACGAGGCGGCGGGAAAGACGTACTGCCAACCCCATTCGCGGTCGGCGTGGGGGTACTTGCGATCGAGCGCGTCCGGCAGCGGCGCGCGACGGCGTCCTTGGCGCAAACCTTCAATCTGTGACGTATTCGAATGAGTAGCATGGCCTCCTAGGCCGTGTGATTTCAGGCGCTCCCAAGCCGACACGGCCTACGAGGCCATGCTACTTCTCACGCAACTTCAAACAAACAAAAGCCCCGGATCAAGGCCAGTTCTGCTGGCAGGATGTGTTTCCAGCTCACAAAACGTCTCGCGATCCGCGATCCGGCAAGACGCACCGGCATCATCTTCACGATTCAGTTGAGTAGGCCGAACGAGCTTGCGCTGTTCCTGCACGGTGCTGGCGATTTCCTGGAACTTCCGTCGAACAGAAGGACTTAGACTCAGCGCGGGCAAACATGGCAGCTCTTGGCCAACGGTGGGCGTGAGCCCGCTGATTGTGGGTAGCGCGACAAATCAATCAGTGGGCTCACGCCCACCGCTCGCCAATTCGCTCGTCCATGACCGTGCGAGGTATACATAGTGGTTGCCGGAACTGCGCACAGCTTGTTCCGGCCTACTTTCTACTTTCACTCACAAATCAATGCGAAACGTATTGCAGAGTTGTTGGTAGAGGACTTCCGCCAACGTGAGAGGCTGGACTGCGATTTTGGCTTTGCCCGAGGACCACAGCAGCGGCGTCGGCTGGCCCTGGTGCAACGCGATGCTCACGGCGTAATACGTCTTTGTCGATGCCCGCGTGTCGCTGGGAAGAAGCTGCTTGGCGATCAGTTCAGGTGGAGCTTGCTCGATCTCGACACGAGCGATCTCTGCGACGGTGCCGGTCAGAATCTGCTCGTGCAGTTCGTCGACCAGGATACGTACCGACTGCCCGATCTCGACGCGCTCGATGTCCGTCTGGTCGATCAAGGCGATTCCCTTCAGGTCGTGCGGATCTCCGATCAGACAGACGACAGTGTCGGTATCGAGATGACTGCCGAGGTTCGTCAGGTCGAGCGGCGTGCCGGACCATGTCGGAAGTTTGTCATTCAATTTGCCGGGACGTTTCGCCCGTTCAGGCATGACGGTGCCTGGTTGTGGGGCCGTGACTGTCAGTCTGGCGTGATCGCGGAGCTTTTGGTCAAGCTGTCGTTGCGTGGCGGCCAAGGCTTCCGTGGCCGTCACGATTTGGCTCCCCGCGCCGCCGCTGGCCGTGCCGCGTTCGAGTACTTGCAGCTTTTGGAGCTGCTGGGTGTAAAGCTGTTGAACGTCACGTTCGCCGCGCAACGCGGCAACTTGCCGTTCTAGTTCGGCGTCCGTCAACTCGGCGACCAGTTCGCCCTCGTCAACGTGCTGGCCGATGCTTGCGAACTGAGCGAGTGTGCCGGGAACGGCGACATGAACACGAGCCGCATTGGCGGGCTCGATGACGACCGGCGCGGTAACGTGACGGGATACGGGAATCATGCCAAGCAAGATGACTCCGCCGGTGAACCCGGCGCCGAGACAAGCCGTTCGCCAACCGCGTCCGCCGCTGCCCGGTTCAGTATCTCGAACGACGCGAACCATCTGCCAGAGCGGAGCGACGAGCATCCCTCCCAGCACGAAGACGCTCATCAGTTGGGCAATGCTTTCGAGTCGATACGGTTCCAAGGCCCGATAGACCACGAGCAGGATTCCGGCGACTAAGACCCAACGGTAAACGAGCGAGGCGAACCCGTAAAGCGCAAGCTGCGTTTGGTGACGACGTTGCATGGTCCAGTTTTCTCGCGGCTTGATCCCGAGGCATCGCGCTGCGAGTTGCCGCAGCAGTGTCTGCGACTGTTCGCGGAGGTTGGGGAGTTCCATGAGATCGGCCAAGATGAAGTAACCGTCATAGCGGAGCAGCGGATTGCCGTTGAACAAGATGGTGCTTACCGAACAGACGAACATGACGTTCAGAAAGATCGAGTTGAACAGGCCGGGTTGGCTGAACCACCAAAGAAACGTGCCTACGGACGCCAACAGCAGCTCGACGTAGATCCCGGCGGCACTGATCGCGATTCGCTGCCACTTGCCGCGCATCATCCAGGCGTCGGAGACGTTGCAGTACAAGCACGGTGTAAAGACGAGCAGCATCACGCCCAGCTCGTGGCACTCGCCGCCAAAATGCTTGCACGTCAGCGCGTGCCCCAACTCGTGCAGCACCTTGCAAAATGCCAGCACGATCGCCATCAAGACGAGATTCTCAGGACTCAGAAATGTCTGGAGCCGGGGCAGGCGATTGACGAAAGTCTCGGCGTAGACGGCCAGCGATAAGCATGCGCCGAGGACCACGATCAAACTTGCGGCAAGTGCGAATCGCGAAAACAGCCAACGGACATTCGGATAGAGCACGCGCAAGAACGGTTCAGGATCGAGGCCCCGGAACCGGATGGCTAAAAGATTCGTCAGCGCTTGCAGTTTCTCTTGCCGCCGGGCGCGATCGTGCCGCTGGAGTAACTGCTCGGCTTGTCCAGCCGCCTGTGAAGTCAGAAGACTTTCGCGGTGAAGTGTACCGAGGAACGCATAGAGTTCGTTCGTGTCGAGTTTGCGAGGGGCGAAGCGAGTCTCAAAGCGGCGCTTGATCTCGTCGCAGCTGCTTACGCCATCCACCTGCTCCAGAATGAACAGCTCCTCATCACAAAGCTGATAGTAACGCAGCGAGAGCGGATCCTTCACGCTCCAATATCGAGTGCCTCGGAATTGGATCGGTTCCGCGATCAGATCTCGCCGGCCACGGAGGTGGAGTGGACGATCGATGGATGTTGTGGAAGCCGAGTTGCTCATCGTTCGATCTTGATCGTGGCTGGCAACCCGGGACGTAAGGTCGATTCGCGATTCTCAATCTCAACCCAGACCCGCACCATGCCGTTGACGGGATGAATTTCGGGGCTGACGAACGTCACTTCTCCGGCGACGTCCAACGTCTCGTCGGCTTGGAGTTTGACGCTCACCATCGCCGGCTGTCCGACGAGTTTCGCATTGGCTTGCTGGGCCGGGAGAAATCCTTCGACTCGCAGACGATCCATGCGCACGATCCGCACGACGGTTTCACCGGGTTCGACCCATTCGCCGGCGTGTTTTAAGACTTCGACAACAACGCCAGAGGTCGGGGCATGAATCGCCCGCTTCTTCAAGCGATGTTCCGCCAGACGGAGTGCGGCCTGATGGGTATCGATTGCAAGTTGCGCCGTCTGCAGATCGAAACGTGTCTGGTAGATCTGCAAATCGGCCTGCTCGGTGGCGAGTTGCAGGCGATCGATCTCGCTTTGAGAAACGCTCTTCGAGAACCGCTCGGCCGCTTCGGTTGCTCGCTTCAGTTCGGCGGCGGCAACTTCGTGAGCCTTTCGAGCCAGGCGAACCTTCAAGTCGTTCTTCGCCAGACGCTTGGCATTCGACAAGTCCGTGATCGCCTGGTCTCGGGTGACTTGAGCTTCGGTATCGTCCTGCTTGGCAAGAAGCGTTTCCTTGGCAACGTGGATGCCGGGGCGCACGGCAACTTCCGCGAGGACACCTCCGTCACGTGCGGGCACGCGAATCTCTTCGAGAAGTGTCAAAACGCCTTCCGTTTCGAGGGTCGTAGCGGATGCAGACGCACCGCCAGACGCGCAGAGGATGACCAACGCGGCAAGGGCTTTGGCTGTGTGATTCATTTCGAGGTCTCTCTCGGAGAAAACTTTTTATACGACGGCCTTCCAAGGCCGTCGATTGGTTCACGACGGCCTTGGAAGGCCATCGTACACGGGTTGTCTAAAACAGCAGTCGCATTTTGATCACTTCAAACAGCTCGCGCAACCACACATAGCCGATCGAACGACGTCCGCAATGAACATTTGCAACAACCCTCGCGCCAGGCCGCAAATCGGGAAGTTGATCACGGTCAACGGCAACGCGAACGAGAACAGTCAGCTGATCGTGCTCGTCCAACTCAGTAGCGATCGCAATCTCTTCGACGGTTCCGCTGTATCCTTCGCCGGCATGACTTGTCAGGATGAAGTTGACCTTCAGTTCTTTCAATTCGCGTCGCGCGGCCAAGACGTATTCGATGTCGTGGTCCGCGACCTGCAATTCGATTTGCCAAGGACCGTTCGGATCGGCAACGCTCAACAAACGCTCCCCGCGGACTACCGGCCGGAGTGACAAAACATCTTCGATTCCCCACGTTAGCACCTCGCCATCGATGGGACTGGCGATCGCCAAGTCGGCACGTTCTCGTGCCAGAATCGCCTGCTGCTCGCGGAGGCTGTTCAGCAAGATCTCCAGGCGGGCTTCTTCCGACGTCAGTTCATCAAGTTCAGCCGCGGACGACGCCGATGCCGACTTATGGTTGAGTATCCATGAACTGACCGACTTCAATCGTTTCTGATTGGTCAACATTTCGCCGATGAGCCGAGCTTCATCGTAGTCCAAGTCCGCGCGTCGCAGTTTGAGGAGTGGTGCTCCAGCAGTGACCAGTTCGGCATGATCGACATAGATTTCTTCGATCACGCCGTCGGCCGGGGCGAACATGTGGCGGTAACTCGTCGGCATCAATCGCCCTTCGCCCTGAATCTCGAAATCAGCTGGTACGAGAACGAGCGCGGCAATCGCGGCGGCGAGCAAGCACAATACAGCCGCGGTTTTAGGGAGATGACGCAACGCAAACAGGCTGAGGCATCGCTGGACGAGGCGGCTGGCACCGATCAGCGGCAGGCCCGCAAGCTCGTTGGCATTCTGTAACGCGATTGCTCCCTGGCGACAAACGAATTCGATGCGTCTCCGCTGACTGTCGCCCCAGGATACATCCTCGAATCGCTCGAACAGGAGGACGCCTGCCGAGTCCCTGGCATTACTGTCCCGCGTCTTTCCGAGCGGCACGACCGCCAGCGAACGGACATGCGAGGAATCAAGATGGGATTGGAGGCGAAGTTCGAGCTGTGAAGGTAATGCTTGGAGTTCGCCTGCATGCCATAGTGGTTCATCGATCGAGGCGACTGCCTTTGCCAGTCGTTCGGCAGCGCGAATCTGCGTTGAACGCCGATCAAACGTATCGAGACCACTGATCGCAAGCGTGCGGCAACCTTCCTCTCGCCCGCGGAACACCATCACACGATCACATCCGGTTACACGAGCTGCTTCGTTGGCAATCGCGAATGCCGTTCTCTTCAAGTCGAGAGACCGATGCACTTGATCGGCAAACTGCTCAAGTTCCGACCACGCCGCATCACGGTGCCGTAGCTCGCGCAGTTGGCAATTTCGATGAAACTCAGCGACCAAGTCTGTGAACACCGAAACGACTTGTTCCGTGTTCCTGGCTTCGTTGGGTGAAGCAACGTCCCCGTGAAACGTCTCGACGACCGCGACAATCTGCTCATCGACGCCCGCTGGTTGCAGGACGAGGGCATCGTCTGTTGGGTTCCGCAGTTTGACGTCGGACTGATGTGGCGACAGGGCTGCTGTCTGTCTTGTCCGGGCGACTTCGACGACGTTTTGCGAACGAGTTGCTAGCAGACTAGCGTTGCCGTGGACATCATGTGGTGACTCGATTTGAGCTTCGATCGAGAACCGCTCGTTCTTGTCTCGACACCAGACGGCAGCGGAATGGGCGTTGGTTGCTTGCACGAGCCGCTTGACGAGTTCGCTGTGGAACTCGTGACTTGACATAGGCATTCGAGCGAGCTTGGCCGTCTCGTCGACCAAGGTCTCGATCTCGCTCCAAGCTTCGTCGCTGCCATCGATTTGTGGAGAAGAAGTGTCGCCGCGCATTCTTCTCAGTATAGCCGCCGATCCGCTTATTTTGACTATTGTGACACACAAGTTTGTCAAGCGCGGCGCGGCCGAGGGTGAATAATCGTTCTGCCATCGTGCGAAGATCCGCTGGTTTGCCGTCGCGAAGCGCGGAAAGTTCCGATTTTACGGGTCGTGACGAAAAATTCAGTTTTGCCGAGTTTGCCCTTTGGCCGATGACTTATGACAGGGATGAAGCTGCGCCGGTCGGCAGATTCACGACGTGGAGCGATTTTGGTAATGCCTCGAAAGTTGAAAGTAACGATTACGCTTCTGCTAGCGGTCGCCACCGGGCTGCAAGGCTGTTCGCTGCGCAAGTCGAAGGAGTTCCAATTCGACCCAGACTTCTCTCATTACCAGGGTGCCGCGACGGAGATCGCAGATCCGGAGGTCGAGACCGTCGGCTATGAAGAGATCGCCAGCACTCGGGCACCACTCACGCTGCAAGACGACGCGCCGCCTGACTTCTGGGATCTGACGCTCGACGAGGCGATCCAAACTGCCCTCGCGCATTCCCAGGTCATGCGGGATCTAGGCGCGATGGTGCTGCAGTCGCCTGACAACATGCGCACATTATACGATCCTGCGATTGAGGAAACGGACCCTCGATTCGGCGTGGAAGCGGCGCTCAGCGCCTTTGACACATCGTTCGAGTCGCAGATCTTTTTCGAGAACAACGACCGAGCCTTAAACAACCGCTTCTTTGGCGGTGGCACGAGAATTCTGAAACAAGATCTGCATAGCTATCGAGCACAACTATCCAAGCGAGCAGCCACGGGCGGTGAATTCACGATCCGGAAGATCATCGGCTACGATGCCAACAACCAGCCCGGCAACGATGATCCTAATAAGCCTTGGACGGTGCAGTTCGAAGGCGAGTTTCGGCAACCGTTGATGCAAGGCGCGGGCGTCGACTTCAACCGCATTGCCGGCCCAGATGGCCGTCCAGGTGCCATGAATGGCGTGCTCCTTGCTCGAATCAACACCGACATCGGCGTCGCGGATTTTGAGATCGCGGTCCGGAACCTGGTCAACGACGTCGAGAATGCGTACTGGGAGTTGTACTTTGCCTACCGTGATCTGGACTCGAAGATCGCGGCTCGCGATCGTGCGTTAGAAACGTGGCGGAGCATTAACGCGTTGTTCGTCACCAATCGACGCGGCGGTGAAGCCGAGAAGGAAGCTCAAGCCCGCGAACAGTACTATCGCCTGGAAGAAGAAGTTCAAAATGCACTGGCCGGGCGACCTAGCGATAACGTGCGGACGAACAGCTTGCGCGGCGCGGGTGGCGTGCAGCTTTCCGAGCGCCGCCTGCGTCGGCTGATGGGCATCGCGCCGAGCGACGGGCGACTCATCCGTCCCGCACAGGAGCCCGTCATGGCTCGGGTCCTGTTCGACTGGGACGAGTTGCTCGTCGAGGCATTGAACCGCCGAGCTGAACTGCGTCGGCAAAAGTGGAAGGTAAAACGCCGCGAACTCGAATTGGCTGCAAGCCGCAACTTCCTCTTGCCAAGTGTTGATGCTGTGGGACGATATCGCCTCCGGGGATTGGGTCACGATCTGCTGAACTCCAGCCGGCAGGATGGCCAGTTTGATAACGCGTTTCAAGACCTGACAACCGGCGACTTTCAAGAGTGGCAACTTGGATTGGAAGTCCAGATGCCCGTTGGCTACCGGCAAGGTCATGCCAGCGTGCGAAATGCCGAGTTGCAACTGAGCCGCGAACGCGCGATCCTGGAAGAGCAAGAGAAGCAAGTTGTCCACGAGCTGACGGACGCGGTGGCCGAGGTGGATCGTGCCTACGCATTGTCGCAGACGAGCTACAACCGGCGGGTGGCCGCCAAACAACATCTCGATGCTCTGGCGAGCGTTTATCAGGACGCTGACGAGAGCGAAAAGACGAGACTGCTTGATCTGCTGCTTGACGCCCAACGTCGTCTCGCCGATGCGGAGACAACGTACTATCGCGGCCTGCTTGATTATTCGATGGCGATCAAGAACGTGCATCTGCAAAAGGGGTCGTTGCTGGATTACAACGAGGTCTATCTGAGTGAAGGGCCTTGGCCCGGCAAAGCACACTACGACGCCGCTCGACTCGATGAGTCGCGCCGAAAATCGCCGCGGCTATTGAATTACATCCTCTCCTGGCCGTTGCCAATCAGCCGCGGACCAGTCGAGCAGCGAATCATGTCAAGTGACAGTAGCGATGTCAGTCCGGCTCCGCCGCCTGCAGCGAGTGTGCAGCCCGTCCCCGACCCGCCAGCCGCAACGGGAGGCAACGACGCTGCCGCGACCGGGGTGCTAAGAAACGCAGCTTTCGATCCGACAAGAGTAGAGAGTGCGCCGTTCACGCAAGCACCGTGAACGTCGGTACTCGATCGTCGCCCCCGGTCTACACTTGCCCGTTTGGCAAACGCCGGATGACGACGGAAGCGTTGTGGCCTCCGAAGCCGAAGCTGTTGCTCATCGCATAGTCGATGCGGCGCTCACGGGCTTGATTGGGGGTGTAATCCAAATCGCAGTCTGGATCCGGCGTTTCAAGATTGATGGTGGGAGGCACGACGTTGGCTTCAATCGCTTTGGCGCATAGTATCAACTCGATTCCGCCGCTGGCACCGAGGGAATGGCCCAATTCGCTCTTGGTACTCGAGATGCTTAACACGCGTGCGTGTTCGCCGAAGACATCCTTGACGGCCAGCGTTTCGGCCTTGTCACCGAGTGGCGTGCTGGTTCCGTGAGCATTGATGTAGTCGATGGCAGTCGGGTCGATACGGGCATCACGCAACGCACTTGTCATCGCGTAAGCCGCTCCGGTGCCGTGTTCGTCCGGCTGCGTAATGTGGCCGGCATCGCCGCTCGCTCCGTATCCGATTACTTCGGCGTAGATCTTCGCGCCCCGGGCTTTCGCATGCTCCAGCTCCTCGAAGACGAGCAAGCCCGCGCCTTCGCTGAATACGAACCCGTCACGGTCCAGATCAAAAGGGCGGCTTGCGCGCGTCGGATCATCGTTGCGCGACGAAAGCGCTTTAATGTTTGTGAACGCGCTCAACCCCATTCTCGTCATGGCCGCTTCAGTGCCGCCGGTGATCATGACATCAGCGTCGTCGTACTGAATTGTCTTGAGCGCGTCGCCGATCGCGTTGGTTGCGCTGGCACAAGCGGTCGCGACGGTGTAATTGGGACCTCGCAGCCCGAACTCGATCGAGATCTGCCCGCCGGCCGCATTGAGCATCATTTTTGGGACCGTCATGGCGGAGACACGCGACGGTCCTTTTTCGAACAACTTGAACATCTGCTGTTCGATCTCACCCAGACCACCGATTCCAGAACCGAGGATGACCCCGCAACGAAATGGCTCTTCTTTTTTGAAATCGATCCCTGAATCACGGATCGCTTGCGTGCCCGCTACCATTGCAAATTGGGTGAAGCGATCGATGCGCTTGATTTCTTTCGGCGCAATAAACTCACGCGGATCCCAGTCGTGGATGTCTCCACCAAACTTGATCTTAAACTCTTCGGTGTCGAAGCATCGCAGGAGGTGAATCCCACTTTCGCCAGCCAGGATGCGGTTCCAAAGATCCTCAACCTGACAGCTCAGCGATGTGACGACGCCGAGACCGGTTACGACGACTCGTCGTTTCATTCTCGTGCTACTACTTCGCCGTTAGGAATCTTGCGACTTTTCGATGAATTCGATCGCTTGACCGACTGTCTGAATCTTCTCGGCCGCGTCATCGGGGATGTTGATATCGAACTCTTCTTCCAATTCCATCACCAGTTCGACGGTGTCGAGCGAATCGGCACCAAGGTCGTTGACGAATGAGGTTTCTGTGCTGATCTTTTCCTTATCAACACCAAGTTGTTCAGCGACGATGTCAATCACGCGTTCAGGGACAGATGCCACCTTCGCGGTCCTCCTAATTTTTTGAATGTCATGAGCCATCAATGGCTCGCACTACGCTCGATCGTTTCTACCGAATGGGGACTGTTTCTACGGGATGCAAGCTCCACAAGATAGAGGATTCTCATAAGACAGGTCAAGGCAGGTACGCCGTGGGCTGAATTACGTCCTACCCACGGCCAACGCGCACTTTAGGCAACTTGGGG
Source organism: Planctomycetota bacterium (assembly GCA_027622275.1). GTDB lineage: Bacteria > Planctomycetota > Planctomycetia > Pirellulales > Pirellulaceae. The sequence continues at coordinate 31,017 of JAQBZB010000090.1, forward strand.
TAGCGCGGTAACTAGATATTGATTAAACAATTC
>JAQBZB010000453.1 GCA_027622275.1 Planctomycetota bacterium
GATGGTCATATCGTAGCGACTGGCGAGAAGCTGGCGACGCGGCTCGGAGTGGGGCGATGAGCAAGCCAGGCGAACCCAAGAAACCTTCACGAGCGCCAGCGCCAATAACGCCGATTAGGGGAACTGGCGGCGCCGTTCAAATCCCCGAATCAGCGAGCATACCGGATTGGAAATTTTGGCGAACAATGAAGACGGTCGCATTGTGGCAGGCGGCATATTTAACTTGGGGCATTGATCCTGACGAAGACAGTCGCAGAGACATTGAATCCTTTGGCATAAGTGATGAGAAGGTTGCGAAGCGCGTTCGCACTTTAGAGAATCATTTTGGCAATATGAACACACAGAAAACTCTATCGGACATTTTCGATTTCGGCCTGTCCGTGAACTGGGAAATGCCCTCCGAACTCAAGGTAGTCGTTGCCACAACTTCCAAAGCGAATACCTTGAACAGTACCGAGTGGACAGCCGAAAAGCGCGCAGTATTGCGCACTGAGAGCTATAACCGAATCTTGTGTACGGAGGTGAGTTGAGAAAGGCGGCGTGACCTGCTGGAATTCGAGTGTCGAAGTCGGATTTCAGCAACCAACCAGGAGTCACGCCACCATGCATGAGGATACGGTAGTTCGGTTTCGCAAGAAAGATGAAGTCATCGATCCGCTCGCGGAGCTGCTGCGCCGCGGGGCACGCGAGTTGATCGGCCAGGCGGTCACGGAGGAATTCGAAGTGTTTCTTGCGCAGCACGCCGCGCGCCGGGAAGTCGAGGGCCGGCGGGCAGTGGTCAGGAACGGTTATCTGCCGGAGCGCGAGATCTTGAGCGCGATCGGGCCGGTGCCGGTGACGATGCCGCGCACACGCGATCGCTCGGGCGAGGGGGTGCGGTTTCGATCGTCGCTGGTGCCGCGGTACGTGCGTCGCACCAAGAGCGTGGATGCGGTGCTGCCGTGGTTGTACCTGAAGGGTGTTTCCACGGGCAACATGGGTGAGGCGCTCGCCGCGCTCGTGGGCAAGGAGGCCGCGGGCCTGTCGGCGGCGGTGGTCTCGAGGCTGAAAGCGCGCTGGGCCGATGAATACGAATCCTGGAAGCGAGCGCCCCTGGGCAAGGACCGCTGGGTGTATCTGTGGGCCGACGGCATCTACTCGGGGCTGCGGGCCGATGACCAACGGCTTTGCCTGCTGGTGGTCATTGGCGTGAACGAACGCGGCCAGAAGCGTTTCCTGGCGATCGAGGACGGTGTGCGCGAGTCGACCGAGAGCTGGCGAGGGGTGCTGCGGGATCTGAAGGCCCGGGGCTTGAAGATCCCGCCCAAACTGGCCGTGGGCGACGGCGCGCTCGGGTTCTGGGCGGCGCTCTCGGAAGTGTTGCCCGAGACGCGCGATCAGCGCTGCTGGGTGCACAAGACCGTGAACGTGCTCAACTACCTGCCGAAATCGGTGCAGGCGAAGGCGAAATCGATGCTGCACGAAATCTGGATGGCCGAGAGCCGTGCCGATGCCGAGACCGCGTTCGATCGGTTCATCGAGACATTCCAGGCGAAGTATCCGAAGGCGACCGAGTGCCTGGCCAAGGACCGCAAGAGCCTGCTCGTGTTCTATGACTTTCCGGCCGAGCATTGGATTCACATCCGCACCAGCAATCCGATCGAGTCGACGTTCGCCACCGTCAGGCACCGCACCGACCGGACCAAGGGCTGCGTGTCGCGTTCGAGCTTGCTCGGGCTGACCTACAAACTGGCGATGAGCGCCGAGAAGAGCTGGAACCGTCTGCGCGGATTCGAGCGCCTGAGTGAGTTGATCGCCGGCGTGAAGTTCGTTGACGGGGTGCGCGCGCAGCCGCGCACCAAACAAAATCGAAGCCTTCAGCAGGCCGCCGCTTGATCAACCGGCCGTACACAAAATTTGACGATAGCTCCGATACTGACGAAGGTGGAGACTAATGGAAGGGATGGGGCTGATCGGAAACATGGCCACGGTGTTCGGCCTCCTGCTGCTCCTGATCTTCACTGGCATGCATATCGGGATCGCCATGGCGGTAACGGGCATCTTCGCCATGGTCTTCCTTGTCGGCAGTGGAAGCAGCCTTGCGATGCTCGGGTTGCTGCAGTTCAACACGGTGGCGGACCACTATTCTCTAATCGCGCTTCCACTTTTCGTGCTGATGGGCTACCTGGTGCTGCACATCGGCTTGGCGGAGAAGATATTTCACGGCAGCAAGGGGCTGGTCGGGGCCGTCCCCGGCGGATTGCTACACGCGAACATCTTTAGCTCAGCAATCTTCGCGGCGATGTGCGGGTCTAGTGTTGCAACAGCCGCGGCACTCGGATCGATCGCGATTCCTTTGGAAATCGACGAACTCCATTACCCTCCCCGGTCTGTCATGGGATCCTTGGCAGCTGGGGGGACGCTGGGGATATTGATCCCGCCAAGCATTACCTTCATCGTCTACGGAGTCTTCGTCGGAGAGTCCATCGGACAACTGTTTGCGGCGGGCATCATCCCGGGCATTCTGCTGGCGTTTATTTTCATGCTGTACATTTTTGTCGCAGCAGTGGTCCGGCCATCGACGGCGGGACCGCGATTGCCTTTCTCTCTCGTCGGCATGCTGCGAGGGCTGCAACATATGTGGACCGGACTGGCGCTAATCGTCGCGATCATCGGCAGCATGTATTCCGGTTTGGCCACGCCGACAGAGGCTGCGGCCGTCGGTTGCGTGTTTGCTGCGCTGATTGGTGCTGCGTCGGGTCGCCTTAACTTTGCAGTTGTCAGAGCTGCGTCGACCGACGCGCTGCAAACGACCTGCTTCTTGATCTTGTTGATCGTGACTGCGCAAATCGTCTCTTTGGCATTATCGATGCTGGAAGTACCGCAACAGTTGACCGCTCAGGTGGTGAGCCTTGGGCTTCCACTTGGAATGCTCTTTGCTGTGATTGTCCTTATGTATATGTTCTTGGGTATGTTCTTAGAGCCCGCGTCAATGCTATTTCTAACACTCCCAGTTATCCATCCCCTGATGGTCTCGCTTGGGTTTTCTTCCGTCTGGATTGGAGTCGTTCTCGTTGTTCTGGTTGAGCTCTCGAATCTCACGCCGCCGGTAGGCTTCAACCTATTCGTCATTCAGGGCGTATCGGGTGGGAGGCCAATGAAGGATGTGGTCATGGGCGTGATCCCTTACTGGTTCGCGCTGTTACTGATGATCTATTTTCTGTACGAATTCCCAGCTCTCGCGCTATGGCTTCCAAAGGCCCTGTTCTCATGAACAGCCGCTGCGTCTTCGCAGAAACCTCAGGACACGCGGACAACCCCGTAGATCATCACGTCGCTAGATATGAAAGGAGGGATTGATGTTCGACCAGATAATTGAGAATGGGACCATCATCGATGGCTCAGGTGAACCGCGGTACGACGCAGATATCGGCATCGTCGGAGACCGGGTGGTCGCCATCGGAGATCTCCGAGAGGCGCAAGCCGGCCGCAGGATCGACGCGCGGGGGGCAATCGTCTCCCCGGGTTTCGTGGATCTGCACACGCACTCGGACTTCACGCTCTTGGTAAACGGCAAAGCCGAGAGCCAAGTTCACCAAGGCGTCACTTTCGAAGCGGTTGGGAATTGTGGGCACAGCTGCGCGCCGGTGATCGGCGACCCCGCAGGGCTGAAGCGGGCAATCGTTGGGCATCACCCCAGCGTCGAGATCACGTGGCGCACGTTCGCGGAGTACCTCGAACGCTTGGAGCAATCCTCGCTGGGCATCAACGTGGCTGCCTACGTCGGTCATGGTCCTCTACGCATAGGGGTTCTACGGGGTGAGCAGCGACCAGCGACGGTCGCAGAGACAAAGCAAATGGAGTCCCTGCTTGACCAGTGCCTAGACGAGGGCGCTATCGGTTTCTCAACTGGTCTGGAATACTCCCCGGGTAACTCGGCTAGAACGGAAGAGGTTCTCGCTCTCGCCAAGGTTACGCAGAAGCACAATCTCGTTTATGCCACCCACGTGAGGAATCGAGATTACTTCTACGAACAGGGGATCGGCGAGGCACTGTCAGTCGCCAGGCTGTCCGGGGTTAAGACACAACTTTCGCATATCACCACGAAGTTCGGCGCGCCGCCCCGTGCCAATGAACACGCGCTTGAAATGATTCAGTGGAGTCGTGACAGCGGCTGCGACATCGGGTTCGATGCCATACCGCACGAGTGGGGTCCCACGCTTCTCAGCGCCGTCCTTCCGCCCTGGGCCTTCGAAGGGGGCATCGAGCAGATCCACGCCCGACTACGCGATGCGAAGATGAGAGAGGATATCAAGGGCAATCCACTGACCATCTGGAAACTCGTACATGCACGCCGTTGGGATCAGTTGATCTTCTTTGGGTCTCACGCCAATAAGGATCTCGTTGGTCTGACGTTCGAAGAAATCGGCAAGCGACGCGGCTGTGATCCCTACGATGCGATCCTTGACCTTCTACTTGAGGAGGGTGATGGGTTCTACGGCGCCACTTGGGTCGGACATCTTCTGACGGAATCGGACCTCAAGATGACGATGGAACATCGCGACTGCGCAATTATGTCCGACACAGTCGCCTTGGCTCCCTACGGGGAACTCGGTGAAGTGAAGTTTGCGCCGGCGTCATACGGATGGGTAGCGCGCTGGCTAGGGCTTTACGCGCGGGACCAGCGCCTGGTAAGTCTCGAGGAAGCCGTCCGCAAGATCACATCACTGCCGGCGAAGCGGCTCGGCCTGAAACAACGCGGACATCTAAGGGTCGGCTGTTACGCAGATGTCTCTATCTTCGATTTCGACAGCCTCGAGGACCGATCCTCGATCGCGAATCCCAACGTGTATCCCAGCGGAATACGTCACGTGATGGTCAACGGACAACTTGCCGTCGAGAATGGTACGCGGACGAACGTCAATGCAGGGCGGGTCGTGCGTGGTACTGATTAGCTTTTCTTCAACCAACTGAGGAGATCATCCATGAAACGTCGAACTCTTGCGGGTGCGATTATGGTTGCCGTTGCCGCGACTGCCATGCTTGGTTCAGCCGCGTTTGCGCAAGAAAAAGTGTCTTGGACCTTGACAACACCATTTCCTACTTCCGACGTCACTGCGCAGCGAATGATGGAATTC
>JAQBZB010000454.1 GCA_027622275.1 Planctomycetota bacterium
TGTTTCGTGCCGTGAGTGGGGCAACGCCACGTGATCCGCGGTTTGGCGCTGGTACACATCACCTTTGGTACCGAGTTTCGTGCCGATCCCGACAGAAGCGGACTGAACTCCTCGTGCGTATGGCTGTACCCCCTTGATGCGAGATTGCCCCAAGCAAGTCGATTGGTCAGAATCTATGAAAGTGGCGGACGATCACTGCGCCGCGCGCTGGAAGCGGAGAACCAGAAGCGTGTTCGGACTCAGCGGCAACCTCGCCTTGGCCGGATTCCTGAAAGTCATAGCATTCGGCCCCGACAGAGTGACCCGGTTGGGATCGGCCATCGAGTTCTCCGCGAGATAGCTCTCCGAGCCGACCGCATGGGTCTCTACGGCGGATTTGAGCTTCCAGCCCTGGATGTCCAGCCCCAGGTCCACGGTCAGGTTCGCGTCCTTGTTGAGCACTGCCAAATACAGAAAATCGCCTTTCCGGGTGGCGACGTGAGTGACCCGGTCGAAATTGAACTCGGGGTCCCAGTAGAGGCCGTTAGGTGGGGCCTCGATCCGGTTGCCGGGAGCCTCGCGGCGCGTGGCGACCAGTTCGTCGCCGCGCTGCTCGCTCAGCAGCCTGAAGACATGGTAAATCGGCATCCGCACACTATGGGGATCGTCCGGTCCGGCGACCTTATATCCCATCCCTAAAGGTGGGTATGCAACCGGCCAGGTCGGCCAGTAGCCCCAGTCGTCGGGCGAGCCCTGCCAAGGGATATGGCTGGCGAGCGCGGTGCGGTATTCGGGTCGCACCTGCATCGAGAACATCTCCTGTGAGCCGTTGCCGAAATTGTGCCACATGGCCGCATGGATATGCTCGCTGGGCACGCTTTTCTCCATCAGGAAAAGCAGGATGTCAGCCATGAACAGGCCCGAGGCCATGGTGCGCGCCATGGACCCTCGGTGGCTTGTCTCCTTCGTCGGGAAGATCATCCCGGTGATGTCGCCCGCCCACTCGCCGACGATAATTCGTGGCAGCGGGTCTTGCTTAGCGCCCTGCTTCATCAGTTCCACCACGACCTCGTAACACTCGCGGAATTTCGTTCCCCAGCCGTAGTAGTGCTTCCATTCGTCGTCCGTCCCGAGGAAAGGATAGGAACCGTCCCAGCCGTTTGCTGGGTAGGTATGCCAGTCGAAATAGTCCACAGGGGTTCGCAAATGCTCGAGGAAGGCACGGGCGAACTCTCCGCTGGTGGCGAAATTGATATCCGGCTTGCCCTCCTGGGCAGGCGTGCCCATACCGGAAAGAGGGCGCTCGATATTGACGAAGGGCACGACGATCTTGGCATCCGGCACCAACTTCCGGATCTGCGGCACAAGCCGTTCGATCGCCTCGGCGTACTCCCTGGCACCCTGGGCGTTGCTGTGGAAGCCTTGTGGGTAGTCGTGTACCTCGTTGCCGAGTTGCCAGTAGCGGATGCGATAAGGCTCCTTGCGCCCGTTGGCGACACGCTTGGTCGACCAGTCAATTCCGTCACCGTCGATATCGCCATTGCCGACCAGATACTCGATGAAGCCCCGGATGGAGTCGTCTGGCTCGCCCACGAAGTTGATCTGCATTAAAGGCTCGATGCCGAACCGCTCACACATCTTGAGGAAGGTATCGAGATCGCCGGTGTCGAAGGGCTTCCCGTCGGGATTCTTGCCGATGTGGTCCTGCCAATAGAAATTCGCCCAGGAGCCGCGATGGTCGCCGCGGCTGAAGACGAAGCCGCCGGGATAGCGGGCCATCCGCAATTTCGAATCGGCGATGTCCTTTGCCACCTGCTCGGGATATTGGCAAAAACGCATCGGGTTGGTCTTGTGGTCGATCCCTGCCCCGAAGACATAGGGGCTAATGGGCCCCAGACTGCGCTCGGGGAAAATCTCGATATCCACGCGCGGTGGGTCGGCGGCGCAGACGCAGGCCGCAAGACCGCAAAAGGCCAACAACGCCGTCCCCAATCGCACCGCCTGAAGCAGTGCAACAGTCCCTTGAACAAGTCCATAGCCACGTGATCCTTTAGATTGTGTCATGTATCACCGTTTGTCTACATTGGTGGAAATTGGCCGAAATGAGCCGCAAATCTCGATCGGGGCGTCCATTTTCAAATTGTACATGTCCTGATGCTAATCACAGGCTGGAAGCCTTTGTCACGAGGTCCTGTCACAGACTTGCTAGCCGAGCTCCGGCAAGCCGTAGGGCTCGCGATAATTTTTGCTGAGCAGTGCGTTGGCCTCGTCGCAGTCGATGAAGCGTTCGGTGGCGGGATCGAAGTCGAGTCGGCCGCGGGTACGGAAGGCAATTTCGCCGAGATGAACCAGAGCACAGCTGCGATGGGCGACATCGGCGGAAGCTTTCGTCGGCGTGCGCTGCCGGACGGCATTGAGGAACTCGGCCATGTGTTCGGCGTAGCCTCGTTGGCCGCGCAGGTCTTTGCCCTCGGTTGGACCGGGAGTTCCTTTCGGACCTTGAAATACACTGAACGCACCGCGGCGCGAGAAGATCATGTAGCCCTCGGTGCCGTAGAAGACGTTGCCGTTGTCAAACCCATGCAGGCCATAGGCGGTGAACGGGTAGTTCTCGTAAATCAGCAGACGACCGTCGGGGTACTCGTAGGTGACGTTCATGTTGTCGGGATACTCGCTGGCGTGGCCGTCGAGCAACATGCGGCTGCCGCGTGCGGTGATCTGCTTCGGCAGCGTTGTGATGCCGAGTCCCCAGGCGGCCATATCGAGGTCATGGATGCCGTCGTCGCCGATCTCGCCGTTGCCGTAGTCCGCGAACATCCGCCAGGTCTGATGCCAGCGATGCGGATTGAACGGTCGCTTGGGAGCCGGGCCGAGCCAGCGGTCATAATCCGCCCCGCGCGGCGGCGTTCCGTCTGGCAGTGGCTTTTCGACCGTGCGTGTCTCCGCTGTCCACGCACGAGCGACTTTGACCTCGCCGATGACACCGTCTTTGAGCAGCTTCTCCGCCTTCACCGTGACGGGGCTGCTTCGCATCTGGCTCCCCTGCTGCACGACTCGGCCAAATTTCTTTGCGGCGGCGATGATCAGCGGCCCTTCGTCAAAGGTGTGCGAAATCGGCTTCTCGATATAGCAGTCCTTGCCCGCTGCCATCGCTCGCAGCGCGATCGGAGCGTGCCAGTGATGCGGCGTAGCAATGATGACCGCATCGACGTCCCTGTCCTTGAGGACCTCTTCGTAGAGTGCAGTCCTTTCAGGTGGTTCGGTTTGAAATTCGCGCGTGACGTACTTGTCCATGCGTTCGAGCTGAGCCGGATCGACATCGCACAGCCAGGCGATCGACACCGCCTCACGACGGTCAACCAGTCCTTGCACGTGATACGTCATGATCCCACCGCACCCGATTATTCCCAGCCGAACTTTCACCGGCTTATCGTCGGCAAAGCCATGAACGCCGCCCAGCGAAGTGGCTGCCGCCAGAATGGCTGAGGTTTGGGACGCCTGCTGCAGGAACTGACGGCGATTGCTGAATGGGTTCATAAGAGTTTTCCGGGATGTGTTGTGTCGTGGATAGACAATGGACCGTTCCACACGATTATTCGATGGACAACCCGCAGACGTGAATCAACGTCTCCTGAACTGCCAGATCGCGTTCAAAGCTGAAGTCTGATGCCTTCTCGACCCGGATGATGCAGGCCATGTCGAAAGCATCAACGACGTAGCGGTTGTACTTCATTGTCATTGTACAGACCCTGTTTGTAGCGTGAATCGGTTCTATACGGCCGTAAAATCGGAAACCGTGAGATGCGGCAGTCGGCTCTTCAGCGCTTCCACGGCCGCGGGACTCAGTTTCAGGTCAGTGATCAGCAGAGTGCGCAGCTCGCGAAGTTCCGCGAGGAACTCCAGTCCGGCGCTTGTGATGTTCGTCCCGTAAAGATTGATCGCCCGGAGATGCGGGAATCGTGCGACCGATTTCAAGCCAACGTCGGTGATGGCGCATTTTGCCAGGAACAGATGTTCGAGATTCTCCAGAGTTCCCATTGCGGCAAGCCCCTGATCAGTCACGCGGGTCGCGGCAAGATGCAGTTCCTTGAGACTCGGTACGGTCCCCAGATGCCGCAGTTCCTCGTCGCCAAACGACGTTCCGGCGACGTCAACGGCAACGGCCTGCTGTTGGTCGTCGAAACGAACAAGATCGAGAGCGGCCAGCGCGTCGATCAACGTCCGTTGTTGATGCTGGACGAACAGACTGACGACCCCCGCGAGCGAAACCCCGGTTCCATTGATCGCAATCCGTCGCAATTTCCGCAACGACCGCAATGGGAGCAGGCCAGCGTCTGTCACTCGGGTTCCCGTGAGCCCCAGTTCTTCCAGCTCGGTCAACCCGGACAGGTACACGAGTCCGGCGTCGGTGATCGGCAGGCCGTTCAGCAGCAGTCGCCGCAGGGAACGACAATCTGCCAGCGCGGCCAGCCCCTGATCGTCGATGTGCGTCTCGTGCAGCTCGAGTGAAAGCCATTGGCTTCTGTCAGTTCGCCGCTGCAAATCGTCTGCGGCGGAATGCGGCGGCATCACGATTGCGAATGAGCCTTCTTTGGAACCGATGCCGGAAGTCCGTGTTGAGGCGGGGTGAGGCGCAGACGCAACCGCTTGAGTACGACCACTGATCAATTCCCTGATCGGCTGACCGGCAGGAAGGAGCGGAACGGGTCGCCCCGCATCATCAATAAAGGTCTGCGCGAGATTGATGCCCAGCGAGTCGTAGATGGTCGCCAGCAAATCCTGATAAGTGACTGGGCGATCCTGCGGAGACTCACCCAGCCGGTTCGTCGAACCCACAACCTGGCCCATATTCAGGCCGCCGCCATAAAGCAATGCGCAGCCCGCAGGCCCCCAGTGCTCTCGCCCGGGGCAGCCTTTGTGAACGTGGATTCGCGGCGTCCGTCCGAATTCACCGACAACTACCACGAGAACTTCGTCGCGCAAACCTCGCTGTTCCAAATCCTCGATCAGTGCACTGACCGACTGGTCGAACTGCGGGCCTCGTTGCCGCATGATTGCAAAGATGTTGCCATGTACGGCATGGTCGTCCCAGCCGATCATCGTGCGATCGT
>JAQBZB010000455.1 GCA_027622275.1 Planctomycetota bacterium
AGCTAGCACTCCCCGTCAACCCAGGAGTTCTAATTGTCGCTGACCGGGAAAACTAATTGTCGCTATACAGTGTGCGAAACTTCGCACTATGGGAAAACTGCCGTGAGCCTGCGGCTGTATATGGATCACCACGTGCCATCGGCCATCACGCGCGGATTACGAAGCGCGGAATCGATGTGCTCACTGTCGATGAGGATCAGACCGCGCAGTGGGATGACGATTCGTTGCTTGAGCGAGCCACCAAGTCGGGTCGCATCATGTTTATTCAGGGCGACGACTTCCTCGCCATCGGCCACCGGTGGCAGCAGTCGGGCCGTGAGTTCGCCGGAATTGTCTACGCGCATCAACTTCGCGTCACCATCGGTCAGGCCGTTCGCGATTTAGAGGTAATCGCGCACGTCAATTCAGCCGACGAAATGAAGAACCGGATTGAATTCTTGCCGCTGCGTTAGACTTCGTTGAGTTACCTAGCCGGCACCCTCAATCGGCGCTTCCGTCTCCTTGGTCGGCACACAAACTTGAATCTCGTCCCCCTCAACGCGCACCGCAAAGCTATCGATGCTGATCTTGGGGTTGTCGCACCAGGTTCCGTCACACGTCTTGAACCGCCAGGCGTGCCAGGGACAAATCACGACGCCATCTTGCAAGTATCCGCCAGCCAACGAAGCTCCCATGTGAGGGCAGAAATCGTCGATGGCTTGGTAGGTTCCGTTCTCGTGAAACACCGCGACCATGCGGCCGTTGACCGCATACGCATGGCCTTCACCGTCGGGGATGTCGCCCACTTTGGCTACGGTCGTGAAGTCGGACATGGAGCGTGATCCGAAGTTCTTTAGAATTCAAGGCCTATGCTAAGCCCTCTCGCAGCCCGGCACATTGTATCGATACTCGATACCTTGCAAAACTGGGGCGAAGTCGTACGGTGGAGGTCGCAACAATTGTAGCCATCACGCTCCGTCGTGATGAGCCCTGCGCGTTGGAGTTTCATTGTGAAGAGGCGTGTCCATAGCGCCAGCGGTCGCAATTAGGCTCATCACGACGGAGCGTAATGGGTACTTTGAACCAACGACAGCTAACTCGCGTATGTAGGATCACGTCAGTGACAGAGACAAACCCCGGCGACGCCGCCAAGCCATCTGTTTCGCTAAACGATTTCCAGCAGCTCATTCACAAGATGTACTTCGACAAGGACGTCGCCCGAGGCATCGACGGGACGTTCATGTGGCTGATGGAAGAAATTGGCGAACTTGCGGCTGCACTGCGAAGCGGAAGCCACGAAGACAAGATGGAAGAGTTTGCCGACGTGTTGGCGTGGCTGACGACAATTGCGAACGTGGCCGGAGTGGACTTGAGTGAAGCGGTCTCCCGGAAATATGGCGACGGTTGCCCCGGTTGTCGCCGCTTCGTTTGCCATTGTGATGATGCCGAGAAGCCCTAAGCGTTTTGTGCCGTGCTATTCGCGCGGGTGATCGCCGCGATTATCCTGAAGTTTGCCCAGTCCGATGGCAACTCTCCCAATCCAATCTGTTTCCCAAATCTGAATTCTCCCAACCCAATGCCGCAGCACTGTCGCCTTACTTTCCTACTGCTTGCGGCTTGTCTGGCCGTTCTCGCCACGACCGCATCGGTGGTCGCGCAGCAATCGTCGGCGGGCGAGATTCGTGATGTGACGATCGGGTTTGACGGCACGTACAAGGTTGGATATTGGACACCGGTTCGCATCACGATCGCCGCCGGCTCGGAAGACTTGGATGGACAACTCGCGTTGACCACCAAGGATGGCGATGGCGTTCCCGCCACCTTTCTTGACGCCGAGCCGATACACGTCGCCGCCAACAACACCAGCTCGGTCACGCGTCACATCAAGTTCGGTCAGCTCGGCGGCGACTTGACGATCGCGCTGCGGGATGCCGGCCGACCAGTCGTCCGGCGCGTCATCGCCGGAAGTGATCTGCCCCCAGCGATGGCGTCCGATCGCGATTGGATCCTCACGCTCGGACCTGATGTTGGCGTCACGGCAGCAGCAAAGTCATCACACGTGACCGCCGTCACCGACATCTCGACACTGCCGACGAATTGGTTCGCTTACGAGGCGGTCAACACAATTGTCCTTGCGACGAGCGATACGTCGATCTTCGCGTCGATCACACCGGAGCAGTTTGCCGCCTTGGAACAGTGGGTCGAGCTTGGCGGGCGACTCGTGCTGTGTGTCGGGTCTGCCGCCGAGGAAGTTGCCGGAAGCGGCAAGCCGCTTGCGAATTTGGTACCGGGGACGTTTTCGCGCGTCCAAACCGTCCGGAGCCTGACAGCTCTCGAAAGCTATGTTGCCAGCTCGCAGGCGCTTGACGCCATTCAAGTCGACGGTCGAACGGTCCCGTTGAAAATCTGTTTGCTGGAAAATGTTGTGGGCAAGATGTCGGTCTATGAACAGGCTGCGGAGGGCGTTCGACCGATCATCGTTCGCGCGCCGACGGGCCTCGGACAAGTCGTATTCATGGCGGCGGACCTCGATCGATCGCCGTTTTCGGATTGGGCGGATCGCCCGCGTCTGATCGAGAGACTATTGCAAGGCGATGCGGAACAAAGGCAAGAACGCTCGACGGATTCAGGAGCGACGGGGCAAGTCGTCCATCTTGGCTACAACGATTTGGTGGGGCAACTGCGAACGGCTGCCGAGCAATTCTCGGGCGTCAAGTTGATTCCGTTTTCGTGGGTTGCCGGTCTGATTGTCTTCTACATCCTGCTGATGGGGCCGGTGGATTACTTCTTCCTCCGGGACGTTTTGCGGCGTATGAGTTGGACTTGGGTGACGTTGCCAATCATCGCCGTCGTCTTTTGTGCGCTGGCCGTGCTCCTGCGCGGCAACTTGAAGGGGTCGGATGTGAAGGTCAATCAGATTGATCTGGTCGATATCGACCTTGAGCGATCCATCGCCCGGGGCACGACCTGGACCCATCTTTATAGCCCACGATCCGCGAGTTACGACTTGCAACTTGCGTCCTCCCGGCTTAATACCGCCGACAAGGCTCCCGGTTGTCTGCTCTCGTGGCAAGGCTTGCCGGGCACTGGCCTGGGGGGACTTGAGGCGAAGTCGGTAACGCTATTCGATGCGCCCTACACCATCAGTCATTCAGCAGACGCTAGTTCGATCAAACAGGCACCGATCGAGATCGACGGCACGAAAGCGTTCATTGCCCGCTGGTGGAATGAGGTGCAGCTCGAATCAACGGCCGATCTGCATCTTGATGCGGGCGGGTTGCTTCGCGGCAATGTGGTGAATCCGCTGTCTGTCGAGTTGAACGACTGCATCCTGTTGTATGGCAACTGGGCGTACAAGTTGGAGCGAAAGGGGAACGTTCTTCAACCGGGCGACGCGACGCCGATTCATCTGGAGAAGCCGCTGAATTTCAACTGGCGTCTCACTCGCCGCCGCGTCGTCGAGATCAAAGACATTACAGCACCCTGGGAGCAGCGGGATCTCGACGTCCCGCGCATCTTGGAAATGATGATGTTTCACGGAGTCGCAGGTGGAGACAAATACACCCATTTGCAGCATCGCTTTCAGACGTATGTCGACCTGAGTGGGCACCTGGCGAACGGCCGAGCGATATTGTTTGGACGTGCCGAGCAGTCAGCCACCAAGATCGAGCTGAACGGGCCAGCCAGCGGCGAGAATCATCACCAACGCTGGACCTTCTATCGAGTCGTGTTTCCAGTCGACGCCTCACCTGCCAATTCATCGAGATAACCGATGCCAGAAACCGCGATCGAAGCCAAAGGGCTGACTAAGAAATACGGCGACATGTTCGCCATCCGCGACATCAATCTCGAACTGAACCAGGGCGACCTGTTCGGCTTCATCGGGCCGAACGGAGCGGGCAAAACAACGACGATGCGGATCATCGCCACGTTGCTCAACCCGACCTGGGGCGAAGCTTACGTCTGCGGAAACTCGATCTATACGAAGCCCAAGGAGATCCGCCGGCTGGTCGGCTACATGCCCGACTTTTTTGGCGTGTACGACGACATGAAAGTGATTGAGTATTTGGAGTTTTTTGCAGCGGCCTATCGGATTCGCGGACCCGAGCGTCGCAAACGATGCGACGAGATGCTCGAAGTCGTCGATCTGGACTTTAAGCGAGACGCGTATGCGAACACGCTGTCGCGCGGCCAGACACAGCGATTGGGCCTGGCCCGCACGCTGCTTCACGATCCGCAAGTGCTGCTGCTGGACGAACCACTCAGCGGCCTCGACCCGCGTGCGCGGATCGAGATGCGCAATCTGCTCCGTCGCCTTGGTCAGATGGGCAAAACGATCATCGTCTCCAGTCACATCCTTCCCGAGTTGGCCGACATCTGTAACAAGATCGGCATCATCGATCGCGGCGTGATGAGCGTGAATGCCGAAGTCTCAGATGTGATGAAGCAGGTTCGTCAGCGGACGGTCCTGATTATCGAGGTAAAAGGCGACCGCGACGCCGCAGGCAAACTGCTCGAACAGCACGACGCTGTCGAAAGCATCGAAGTCAAGAAGAGCCAACTACACGTCACGCTCCAGCAAGGCATCGAGGACTACAGCGAGATCCCGTCGTTGCTCATCGGAGCGGGTCACAAGCTGACGTTGTTCCGTGAAGAAGAGGTGAATCTGGAATCCGCGTTCATGACGCTGACGAAGGGAACGGCGACGAAGATGTGAGGCGGGATAGAAGCCAGGACTAGGGTGCTCAGTTTAGTCCGGTCGATGCGGATCGGGACGACATCGTTTCTGTTACGCGTGAATTTCTGCGTGGGGCTCCTGTCCCCCAACGAGCTCGTCTCGTTGGAGACAAAGATTCGTGAGTTAGAAACAATCGCCAACGCGGCCAAGACCCCAACGGGCTTGCCCCGTTCGGTGAATGAGATTCGACGTCCGCGTGCTTTGGGTGCGACAACGTCGGCCTGCAAAACACTGATTCACCCACGAGGCAAGCTCAATGGCACTAAGCTTGTATTGACAAGAAGCGAGTCCTCGCAGACTTAATGTGTTTGTAGACAACATGTTAATAGTCAGGAGGACTCGCCCATGTTCGAGGATGAACCTA
>JAQBZB010000456.1 GCA_027622275.1 Planctomycetota bacterium
CAAACCAAAACGTCAAACGGCAAAACGAAATGCGAAAAAAACGACCGCCAAAGCTTAGTGCCATTGGGACCAGCCCGTGGGGGACCAAGGAACAACTTTCGCATCACTCGAGAGGCCCGATTTCGTCACGGATCACGTGCGGGAGACGATCGACCGCAACGGTCGCACAACGACCTCCGGCTACGACAATCTGTATCGCCTGACGCAAGAGACGTGGTTTGCTTCCGCGAGTGACTCCTCGGCGGATCGGACCTTGGCGTTCGGCTACGATCTGGTCGGCAATCTCACGACCGCCTCGGAGGCTGTCAGCGGAACGTACGCCTTCCAATAGGACGATCTCGACCGGCTCGACGTGGAGCAGGCGACGCTGACTGGTTTGAATTCCAACGTGGTCCTCGACCACACTTACGACCGGATCGGCAATCGTACCAACGTGCGGGCGAATATTGGTGGCACGCTACAGCCAAACGGTGTCATCGCGGGCGGTCAGGCTGACTTCCAAACGACCTACGCGTACGATAACCTGCACCGCATGAGCAGCGTTCAACAAACAGGCCAAACGGGTGGCAACGCGGTGGCGGACAAGTTTGTCTCGTTCACGTACGACGCGGCCAGCCAACTGACCGATATCCAGCGTTATGCCGCAGCCACTGCGGTTCCAGGACGCATTGTCGCCCACAGCCACTTCGGCTACGACAAAGTCGGTCGCTTGACCAGCCTCGTACATGCCGACACGGTGATGTCCGAGACGAATACGTGGGACGGCAACTTCTCGCCAAGTTTACCGAACGGAGCGATTGCCGCTTACTACTTGGACTATGATGCCGCCAACCGTCTGGAGTCCTTGTCGCTAAATCACAACAACACGAGCAATGCGTACGACTTTAAGCTGAAGTATACGTACGACAACCGGAATCAGCTCGAAACGGTGACGGTGCCTTACGGTCTGCCAGCCACGCAAACTTCGCTGACGGAGAACTATCAGTACGATTCCAACGGCAATCGCACCGGTGGTGGTTACAGCTTGGAAGACCCTGACCATCCCGACAACCCTGACGACAATCGGGTCACTTCGGATGGCACGTACGATTATCGGTACGATGCGGAAGGCAACCGGGTCGAGCGCACGAGCCGCGAGACCGGTGAAGTCACGACATACGCCTGGGACTACCGCAACCGCTTCGAGTCGGTGACGACGACGAAAGTGGTGAAGTCCTATTATGACGTGTTTGACCGGCGCATCGGCAAGAACGTACGGGCGCAAGAAGGCACACCGATCACGAGCCAAGCGTCTTTCGTCTGGGACGGCGACCACATCGCACTTCAGTTCACCGATCGCAACGGCGATGGAGTTAGCGTCGCAAGTGAAGTGTCCCCGTTTCCTCGTTCCGTTTCCTCGTTCCGAAAGCCCCGCAAGGGGCGACACATCGCACGGCTCGCTTGCTGGGTCGCCCCTCTCGGGGTTTGGACCGAGTTGAGTCTCCGCTACCGGGGCTTTACAGCCCCGGCAAGGGTTGTGTCAGCCCTATCGGGCTTGTCATTCAAGGAAGTCATTGATGCTGCGTTAGTCGAAAGATGTTAAAAGCCCTGGCCTCGGAAGACCATCATCCGGGTTTTGTGAAAGTGACACTCTGAACCGCGAGCCGTAGACACCGTGTACATTCAACCAGGTCGATTAACCGCGACCGATCGGTATCTTGTGAGAAACAAGCCACGAGTCCAAGAGAAAGACTGATAATCATGAACCGCATTGTTGCTCGGCCCGCCGGCCTCGATTTGGATTCCGCTGGACGCCGCGACTATTGGGTGGCGTTGGAACACGACAGCATCTGGGGCGACCATTTGATTCCCTTGACGGTGCTGGTTGGGCCGGAAGTGCAGCCCGCTCGCGGGTTAGTAGCGTTTGGTTCAAATCACGGCAACGAATACGAAGGACCGGTGGCGATCAAGCACTTGTTGCGTGACATCAAACTCCAAGATGTACGGGGGCGGATCATTCTCGTACCGGTGCTCAACCCATCGGCCTTTCATGCGGGCACGCGCGAAAGCGCCGACGACGGCGTTAACTTGAACCGGGCCTTTGTCGATGGTGCAGGCGTCACCCCGGCGCTGGCCGGCATCACTCACCGCATCGCTGCCTTCGTGCGTGAATTCATTTGGCCGCGGGTGCATATTGTAATCGATTTGCATTCCGGCGGTGACGTGGCGAGGTTTTCGCCTTGTGCCAGCTTTCACCCGCTGGACGATCCCGAGCAATCACGTGTGATCGAAGAAACGGCCCGTTGGTTTGGCACGCCGCTGATCATGATCTACCAGAATCAGACACCCGGCCTGTTGCCGAGCGAAGCCGAACGGCTCGGTAAGATCACCGTCGGCACGGAATTGGGCTGGGGGCGAGCGGTCAGTGCCGAAGGCGTGCGATTCGGTCGGCAAGGCGTTTTGGCGGCGGCGATCCACCACCACCAACTCCGCGGCGAGATCCAGCCGATCGCGTATCACAAAGAAGGCACACAGCGCAAAGTCGCGCTGGTTGATCGCGAGTGTTTCACAGTTGCGCCGTTTGCCGGACACTACGAACCGCTGCTGGAGTGTGGAGCGAATGTTAAACAGGGAGACGTGGTCGGCCTGTTGCACGACTTCGACCACATCGACAGCGAACCCTGGCCCGCCCGCGCGGGAGTGGACGGCGTCGTTGTTGCCCAAGCCTGGGTCGCTCCGATCCCACGTGGCCAGCACATTGTCGTTATTGGCCGCGAATGCTGATACGATTGCGTGATGTCATTTAACATAGTCGCCTTTCGCGGAGCGAAAGACGACACTAACAACAACCACACACGCCGAGGTCTTTCAAATGCTGTATTGCCGATGCTTTCCGTCAGCGGACTGGAAATGGCTGACACCGTTGTTGTTGCTCGCGTTTCCGGCCATGCTTCGTGCCGGCGAGCCCGTTCAGAACGAGGCCTTCCAACAGGCGGGGATTATCGAGGCCTGGAACGCGTACCAGCACAAGCTGACGTTTGGCAAAGGCCAGACGTTGGCGCTGGTCGATGACGGCTGCAACCTGTCGATGCCCGAGTGGTCCAAGTCGGACGGCGACCAACCGAAAGTGCTCGTCACGTACGACAGTGTGGACGGCGATAACGATCCTAAACACGAAGGAAAGGGATACCACGGGTCGACCATCGGCATCCCCTCGTCGCTCAACTACGACGGCAAGTGGGGCGTGGCATACAACAATCAAGTGGCGGTCATCCGGGCATTGGAATGCTGCCACTGCAACGTCAGCGACGGCACGACCGTGGCCGCCGCTTTGCAGTGGATCATCGACAACCACCAACAGTACCACATCACCACGGTCAACTTGGCACCGGTGGACGATCAAGCTCACGACAAACCCGTCGCCACCGCGATTGACGATAAACTCGCTGAGCTTCGGCAACTCGGCATTTGGGTCAGCGCGCCCGCCGGCAATCACAACTTTACCGACGGCATCTCTTGGCCCGCCTGTCAGCTCAACTGTTTTGCCATCGGAGCGGTGCAGCAGGGGAAAGACGTAGTCTACCTGGATCGCCACGCCAAATTGGATTTGGTCGTGCCCGCGGCGGCCACGTCATCCTCGAATGCCATCGCCTGTGGTGCGGCGATCGTGCTGCGTGAGGCGATTACGGAAACGGGTTATGACTGGAAACGAGATGGAAGCAACATGGCCGAAGCGATCTTGTCGATCATGCAGAAGACAGGCGTAAAGGTCGATGATCCCGCCACGCAGCGCAGCTACCAGCGTCTCGATCTGGCCGCCGCGTTGGGCCACGTATTTGCGGCCGCGAAACCGCCGAACTCCATCCACTTCTCCGAGCACTTGATCGCCGACAAGTACGCCTATGCGTATGGCATCGCCGCCGCTGACTTGGACCGCGACGGCGATCTCGATCTGACCAGCGCCGACTACACGCCACACAACATGCTGTACCTGTTCGAGAACGACGGTCGCGGGAACTTCGGCCGGCACTTCATTCAGAAGGACGACCCGGAGCGTCTGGAACGTCACCTGGTCGGCGACGTCGACGGAGACGGAGACCTGGACGTCGTGATTGTGAAGAACCTGCGCGGACACTTGCTGTGGTTCGAAAACAGCGGCACACCCACCGACGGAATGCTTTGGCAGCGGCACGTGATCACCACCGATTTGCCTGGTGCTTACGATGTCGCGTTGGCCGATTTCGACAAGGACGGCGATTTGGATGTGGCGGCGTCGAGCTGGGTTCTGGGAAATCAATTCGCCTGGTTCGAGAATGACGGAACGCCGGCCGACAGCCCCTGGCGGAAGCACATGATCGAGGCGGACGTCGCGGAAACGCGGACGATGCGGGCGGCCGACTTTGACGGGGACGGCGACGTCGATCTGCTGGGCACCGGGCGAATCGCGGGCCAGGTCATCTGGTACGAGAACCATCGCGACGGAGCTTCGGTGGCCTGGACGAAGCACCTCATCGACGACCAGTCGCGTTGTCCGGCACATGGCAACCCGGCGGACATGGACGGCGACGGTGACTTGGACGTCGTGATGGCACTGGGGTTTTACTACCGGCCCGGCTCAGGCAATCCTGACGCTTCCCTCCAGCAAGAAGCGAACCAAGTTGTCTGGTATGAAAATGACGGCGAGCCCGCGATCGGGCCATGGGAAAGGCACGTCATCGGGCCCCGTTTCGATGATGCGTTCGAAGCCGTTGCGGGGGACTTGGATGGGGACGGCGACGTTGATGTTGCGGCCACGTCGTGGCGCAATCCAGGCCGCGTCGTCTGGTTCGAGAATCACGGCGACCCCAAAGGCAATTGGACGCGGCACATGCTGAAAAACAACTGGCGCAGTGCGAATCAAGTCATCATCGCCGATCTCAACGGCGATGGCAGGCTGGATATCGCGGCGTGTGCAGAGCACGGCAGCTACGAACTGCGATGGTGGCGAAACGAAGGGCCAAGCGAGATTCTCGACCCCCAGGGCAATCGGAAGTGACGTGGAATTGAACGCGCCGGTCGTTAAGAAAGTGATTATCAACTACCCGATTTGAGTT
>JAQBZB010000091.1 GCA_027622275.1 Planctomycetota bacterium
AAGTTGACAAGCCTGGCCATTTCTGGCATATTCAGCCGAACGAGCCGGATTAAAATCGCTATCAGTAGCGAGCATGTCCTTCAGCGGAACCTTTCGAGTCCTGCAGTCCCGACAAACGTCCAGGATCACGGGGACCGAGGAGTAACCTTTGAATTCAGATCCGACTGGGCCGAGGTCTCTCGTGCATCCGCTGGTTCGTCGGCGTTCTTGGCGGCTGCGGATTTCGTCCGGTCGATTTCACGGTCGTTGACGTACTCGCGCAAGCACTGCTCTATGATACGAACTGCGGCATCATGCGCCATCCAGTCAGCGTCACGATACTTCGCTTCACGGTAGAAACCATCTGCGCCAGAACGGCCATCAGATGGCAGATTCCCGAGCACGTCCGCTATGTCGAATGTCCATTGGCGTTCGCGGGCGCGGAAATAGATGTCCCGTCCCTGCACGGAACCGATCCCTTGGACAGGGCACGATCCCCATACCTCAAATGCCGCATCAAATTCAGGCGCATCGACAAGGAGTCGCTGCAAGCCATCAGGATCAGGTCGAATTTCGATGTGAAGCTCCACTTTCGTCGACGCACTATTTACTATCCGGAATTATCAGGCGGATTTCGGATATCCACCGGATAGACGTGATTATTCTGATATTCCCGTTTGATTGCAACTAGCCGCGCCGCCCGGGCGCGGCGATGATTTGCGAATTAGCCGCTGAGCGCTAGCCCACGGTTTTCGAGAAACCGGACGCTAGTGCGTTCCGGCTGATACGCCAAGGCTGAGAAAATGAATGATCCTGGATTTGGTCTGACGGGCGACAGGTATCGCCGGCGATTGCAGCTATACTGTTGGGCAAACATTTTATCGGAGGGACTTGTGATGTCGACGATCCGCGCGATTGGGTTTATCGCGTTGTTGTTTCTCGTGCTAACGGTTCACTCGATTTCAACTTGTCCCGGCGACGAGGTCACTGCGGAGGCGCGAGGCGTTTCGCAGATTGTCGCTCATCGCGGCGCGAGTTTCGAACGGCCGGAGTGTACGTTGGCCGCCGTGTTGCGGGCGATTGAGGTCAAGGCGACGGCGGTCGAAGTCGATGTGCGGACTAGCAAGGATGGCGTGTTGTTTGTCTTGCACGACGCGACTTTGGACCGCACGACGGACGGTCGCGGGAACGCGGCCGACATGACGATCGCGCAGCTAAAACAACTCGACGCCGGTGCTTGGTTTCACCATTTGTATCAAGGCGAGCGCGTGCCGACTTTGCGCGAAGCGCTTGAGGCGTGTCGCGGCAAGATCGACGTGTTGTTGGATCTCAAGGAGCAAGGCGAGACGTACGCGAAAGTGGTTGTTGACGAAGTCAAGCAGCATGGCGATCCCGCCCGGACGATTGTTGGCGTGCGTAGTGTTGAACAAGCTCACGCGTTTCGCAGGCTGTTGCCCAAGGCTCGGCAGTTGGGATTGATTCCAAACGTTGAAAGCATTGAAGCGTTTGCCGAGGCGGGCGTCGAGACGATTCGCCTGTGGCCGCGTTGGCTCGACGCCGATGGCGACAAACTGGTCGAACGCGTGCGCCAAGCGAACGTGCAATTGCATTTGAATGGCACCGACGGGTCGCACGACGAAACCGCGGCGCTACTGAAGTACAAGCCGAATTCGTTGTCGTCCGACGATCCGGCGCGGCTCATTCAAACGCTGACCGAGATCGACAACGACATCGTAACACTGGCCGGCACGAAACCGTTGACGTGGCCCGAAGAAGACCTCAGCGCCCGCATGATGGACGGCGCGCATCGATTTGTGGAACGCAAGATTGATGAAGCGCCGGCAAAACGAGCGGCACTCTGGAAATACGATCAGAACTCGCGCGAGGCGTATGAAGCTTCAATCGAACCTCATCGAACGACGCTGGCGCGAATCATCGGCGCGCTGGACGAACGCCTGCCGCCGACGATGGAACGATTCGGCACGGATGAGGCTCCCGCGCTCGTGGCCGAAACGCCCAAGTACCGCGTCTATCAAGTTCGCTGGCCGGTCTTGCCCGGACACGGCGGGCTCGACGTCGAAGGCCAGGGGCTGCTGGTCCAACCGAAACATGATCCCGTCGCGCACGTCGTGGTCGTTCCCGACGCCGATCAAACGCCCGAACAATTGCTGGGGCTGGCCGAGGGAATCGAGCCCGAACTGCAATTCGCCCGCCGGCTGGCCGAGCATGGATTCGAGTTGGTCCTGCCGACGCTCGTCAGCCGCGACAAACTCGAGACGCGCGATCAACGTCTGCTGCGCAGCGACCAGACTCATCGTGAGTGGATCTATCGCCAGGCATTTCAGATGGGCCGCCACGTGATTGGATTCGACGTGCAAACGGCGCAAGGGGCGATCGATTGGTTTGCCAAACGTAATTGCGACAAGATCGGCATCATCGGTTACGGCGAAGGCGGACTGGTCGCGCTTTACACTGCCGCGATCGACACGCGGATCGACGCGGCGTGCGTAAGCGGCTATTTCGACTCGCGGCAAGAAGTCTGGTCGGAACCGATCTATCGCAATGTGTGGAGTCTGTTGCGCGAATTCGGCGACGCGGAAATCGCCTCGCTGGTCCGGCCGCGCGAACTGGTCATCGAGTACAGCGACGTGCCGCGCGCGACGGGGCACAAAGGAGATTTGAAAACGCCGCCTTTCGAGCGAGTGCTTGCCGAAGCGCGGCGGATTCCGGTCATGGGCGAACTGCCGCGGCCAACCGTTGTGACGGGGCCCAGCGACGCGACGATCGGACCTGGGTCGCCGGAAGTATTGGGTGTGTTCGCGAGCAAGCTGGGTGTAAAAATCGACCGCATGCTTTCCGACGATTTGCCAGTGGATCGTCGACACGGTTTTTCGTCGAAGGAGCGACAATTCCGCTTGCTGAATCAGCGCGAAGGATACATTCAACAACTGGTCCGCCGTTCGGAGCATGTTCGCGATCAGGACTTTCTCTATAGTGTGATGCCCGAACTGGCCGACTCGCGTTGGAGCACCGACAAAAAGCATCCGGTGCATCCCGTCGACAAATTCATCGAAGGTGCCAAGCAGTTTCGCGAACGATTCCATGCAGAAGCGATGGGCAAATTCGATGAACCGACGATCGCGGCGAACCCGCGCACTCGAAAGATTCTGGAAACCGACAAGTGGACAGCGTATGACGTCGTGCTGGATGTTTATCCGGAATTGTTTGCTTGGGGGGTGTTGCTGATTCCCAAGGACATCCGACCGAACGAGCGGCGGCCGGTCGTCGTTTGTCAACATGGTCGCAACGGCGTGCCTCGCGATACGATTGATCGTGACGTGCCGGCCTACAATAATTTTGCGGCGGAGCTTGCCAATCGAGGTTTCATCACTTTCGCGCCGCACAATCTGTATCGGGGCGAAGATCGCTATCGCTGGCTCGATCGCAAAGCCAACACGTTCGGCGCGACGTTGTTCTCGTTCATCATCGCGCAACACGATCAGATTCTGAACTGGCTCGACTCGCTGCCGTTCGTCGATGGCGAGCGGATTGCGTTTTACGGATTGAGCTACGGCGGCGAGACAGCGGTGCGCGTGCCGACGATTCTGGAAAAATACTGCCTGTCAATTTGCTCCGGCGATTTCAATCAGTGGACCACAAAAATTGCGGCGACCGATCAGCCGTTCAGCTTCATGCAGACGATCGAATGGGAAATGCCGTACTGGAATCTCGGCCACACGTTTGATTACGCGGAGATGGCGTACCTGATGATTCCCAGGCCGTTCATGGTCGAACGCGGCCACCTCGATCGCGTCGGTCGTGATCAATGGGTCGCGCACGAATATGCCAAAGTCCGCTGGCTGTACGCACAGCTCGGCCTGGCCGACAAAACAGAAATCGAATTCTTTCAAGGCGGCCACAGCATCAACGGCCAAGGATCGTTCGATTTTTTGCACAAGCATTTGAATTGGCCCAAGAAATAGGCGACACTCAATGTCACGAGACCCGCGGTTTCCGCATCAATGCGCGAACCCGACGTTAGCGCGGCTGGGCTGATAAAGAAGAAATGGACTTGGCATCTGAATGACAAAAGCAAAGAAGTATTGGTTATTGAAGACGGAACCGGAGTCCTATTCGATTCAGCATTTGGCGAGGGAACCGGATCAAACAACGTTTTGGGACGGCGTGCGGAATTATCAAGCGCGGAACTACATGCGCGACGACATGCGAATCGGCGACGGCGTGTTCATTTATCATTCCAACGCCAACCCGCCTGCGGTGGCCGGCACCGCCACGATCGTGCGCGAGTCGTATCCCGACTTTACTTCATGGGACAAGAAGAATCATCACTTTGATCCTAAGTCGACCCAGTCAGAACCGCGCTGGTTTATGGTCGACATTAAACTAGACAAGATTTTTGACGCACCGCTCGGCTTGCCGACGCTGCGCGAAGTCAAGGCCTTGAAGGATATGGTCCTGTTGCAGAAAGGCTCGCGCCTGTTTTCGTGGGGTTTGTCTTTCTGAACGGATTAACCGCTGATGGACACTATGTATACTTAACGAAATGAAAAACTCTGGAGCGAGCGATGAAACTGACAAGGCGTAACTTTCTGCGAACTAGCGGAGCAACGCTCGCGTTGCCGTCTCTCCCTTCGCTGGCACGGGCTGACGGAGCGAGTGACGCAACGACGAAGCCGAGCAAGAAGCTGGTGATCGCATATCTTCCGAACGGGATCGTGCGACGCTGTTTCTTTCCGGGAGAAGAGAATGCCGACTTGCCTGATTTCATTGGCGGCTTCGAAGCAGACAAAGTGAAGGAGCAGCGTCGCCTGAAGAACGCACCGGGCATTTATCCGCTGGAGCTGACGTCGACCATGCAGCCGCTGGCGCAATACACCGAAGATATCACGCTGCTCACCGGCCTCGACCGAACCTACAAGGATGGTCAGGACGTGCATGCTCAGGGAGCCTCGTGTTACCTGACCAGCGTTTCGCCCGATCAGGCAGCGGCACTGGGGATGGCTTATCCCAACGGACGAACGCTGGACCAGGTCATCGGCGACGAGCTTGGCCAGGCAACCATTTTCAACACGCTGGAGATCAGTTGCAACGGCTTCACCGCGGGGAAGGAACCGATCGAATTCGACAACGTTTCGTGGTACGGCCCTGGAAAAATAGCCCCGTCAATCCGCGAGCCCCAGAAGCTGTACGACCGCCTGTTCCTCCGAGAAAGTTATCGCCAACACGTGGCTGACGTCACGGATCTTGTGTTGGCTGATGCAAAGACGCTGTCGCGAAGGCTGACGCCGGATGACCGGCATACGCTGGACGAATTCATGGAGATGATTCGCGGCATCGAACTGCGAATCGAAAAGATGGATCGAATGCTCGCCGATGTTGACGTGCGAGTTCCAAAGAACGAAGTGCTGCCAAGAGGCGAATACATCCGTCTGCAGATGGATCTGATGCTGCTGGCGTTCCAGATGGGGATTACCAATGTCTGCACGTTCATGATCGGCCCGGAACGATGGGACGCAACGCTGATGTATGAAGGTGTCTTCGACCAGCCCGTGCAGCATCACAACATGACTCACAACCAGAAAGGCGACGGCTACAAAGAACTGCAGAAGATCGACATCTTTCACATGCAGCAATACGCCTATCTGATCCGACGGATGAAGGAGATCCAGGAATCCGACGGCAGCACGATGCTGGACAATTCGCTGATCGCATTTGGCGCCGGGTTGGGCGATGGCGCGACGCACCAGTACTACGATCTGCCGATGATTGTCGCCGGCAAAGCGCAGGGACAGATCAAGCAGGGACGCTTCATCAAGATGCCAAGCGGCACACTCAATTCCAATCTGTGGCTGACGATCGCTCAATTGATGGGACTCGAATTGAATTCTTACGCAGACAGTTCCGGCGTCATCTCCGACCTCTGGACGTAGGCTTGGCTTGATAAAGAAACGGAAGATGATGAAGCGGACGATTCACTGCTGTGTGTTGCTGGTAATCTGCGCGTTGGCTGCTCGCGGTCACGCGGACGAGTTCGATCAAATTCTGCGGCCGTTATTGGTGGGCAAATGCGGCGTTTGTCATGGCTATGCCGAAGCCCATGCGGCGATTAACTTCGAGCGGCTTGCTACGTCCAGAGAGCACTGGATCGGCAACCCGGAATTGATCCAGAAAACGCTTGAGGCAATTGACTCAACAGCCATGCCGCCGGAGGGCGAAGAACCTCTCGCTGACGCGAGTCGCACGGCCGCCGTCTCTGTCTTGAAAACTCTCCTGCGCCAGGCCAGTGAAAAGACCTCGCCGCCGCCGCAGCCAACGAGCCGATTGAATCGGTTCCAGTACAACAACACCGTGCGAGACCTGTTCCAGCTCAATCGCGATGTCTTTGAACTGCCTGAAAAGCTCATGACTCGCTATGACGATTATCTGCGGTCGTCGTCGGAGCAGGCGCCGGCGGCCACGGAGACGCGCGCGGCCAGACTGCCGGATACGGTTCACGTCGCATCGCACGCGCTTCGACCTTTGCCGGGCCTTGCTCTCGTGCAGCCGTTTCCCAAAGACCTCCGAGCCGAACATGGATTCGACAATCAGGCCGATCAGCTCACGCTTTCTCCCTTGTTGCTGGACGCGTTCCTGCGGCTCAGCGTGTCCATTGTGGAGAGCCCGGATTTCAATGCGGAGACGGTTGGCATTTGGAACGAATTCTTCGCGCCGCCGGAAGGCGAGGTCGATTTGAAATCGACTGTCCGGCAGCGGCTCGCCCGATTTCTGCGGCGAGCCTTTCGCGGGCCGATCGATGACGACACGCTGGATCGCTACGTCGCCTATACGTCCGCGAAGCTGGAGCAGGGACTCCCGTTCACCGAAGCGATGAAGAAGGTGTCCGCGGCAGCGCTGTCGTCGCCGTTGTTTCTCTATCGGGCGTCACCCGCAAGTCAGCAGCAACGTCAATTCGAACTGGCTTCACGGCTTTCCTATTTCCTATGGGCGAGTTGTCCGGACGACGAGCTACTGGACCTGGCCGAACGTGGCGAATTGTCGCGCGGGGAAGTTCTCGACCAGACCGTCAGTCGTATGCTGGCTGATCCAAAGATCGAGCGATTCCTCGATTCTTTTCCAGTGCAGTGGATGCAGCTTGAAAACCTCATGGCGGCAACACCCGACCCGGCCATCACTCGCTACTTTCATCTGGATCAGGAAACTCCCGCCAGCCTGCAGATGGTACTCGAACCGCTGCTGCTGTTCGATGCGGTGTTTGTGGAAGACCGGCCGATCGCGGAGCTGATCATTCCTCCGTTTGGATACCAAAGCGATTTCCTGAACACCTGGTACAACACCGATCTGCAACCTCCGCCGGTGAATCGCGAAGCGATCGTCGCCACGAACCAGCAGCGAGACGAACTGCGTCTTAAGCTGCGGATGGCGGTCGATTCGACTCAGCAACAACTCGACGACCTGATTGTTCCGGTGCGCAGCCAGTTGCTGGAATCGAAACGGGGCGGCGCGGCGAAGACCACTGGGGTTGACCTGAAACCGTACGCCGCGTGGGAATTTGACGGAGACCTGCTGGACTCGGCCGGCAACCTGCACTTGAAATCGCACGGCGAGATCAGCTACCTGGACGGCATGGTCGCGTTGAACAAGTCCTACCTGCTGAGCGAACCGCTCCCCGTTGATCTGCGAGCGAAGTCGCTGGAAGTGCGGTTCCGGCTGGCGAATCTCGACCAGCGTGGCGGTGGTCTGATGGGCATTCAGGGGCCGGGAGATTTTTTCGACACGATCGTCATCGGTGAGCGCATGAATCGCCATTGGATTTCCGGCAGCAATGGCTTCAGCCGCACTGAGGACTTTCCTGGCTCCACGGAAGAGACCGCGGTCGATGACATGCTGCATCTGCTGATGGTGTATTCGGAAGACGGCACAACGATGCTCTATCGAAACGGCCAGCCGTACGGTCAGCCGTTTCGGAAAGGCCCGGCCACTTTCCCGAAAGAAAAATCTTCCGTGATTTTCGGACTCCGCCATCTTCCTCCCGGCGGTAACCGGTATCTGTCGGTCGTTATCGACCAGGCTCGACTGTATGACCGGGCGCTGACCTCCGAAGAAGCCGCGGCGGCCGCTGCCGGAAGCGCAGACTTCATTCCTACGGCTGAGTTGCTGGCCGCCATGACGGAGCAGCAGCGAAGTCAGCGAGAGCAACTCCTCGCCTCCCTTGGCAAAGCACGCGAGGAACTAGGACAGGTGCCCGCCAATGTCGATCCGGCGCAGGCCGTCGAACAATCGCGACTACAGTTCGAAGACGACCTTCGACGTCAGCTCCGTTCACGTGAATTCCGCCGAGTCGAGGTTGATGACCGTCGCTACGGCGGCATCATCACCAACGCGGCGATGCTCAGCATGACCTCGGGACCGAAACGGACCCATCCGGTCGCTCGCGGCGTCTGGATTATCGAAGTGATCCTCAACGATCCGCCCGCCCCGCCACCCAACGATGTGCCACCTCTCAATGAAGATGCCGGCGACAAGAACCAGACGATCCGGGAGCGGTTTGCCGCACATCGTGACAACCCTTCCTGCGCCGGTTGCCATTCCAAGCTCGACCCATTGGGCTTTGCTCTAGAAAACTTTGATATCACCGGCCGCTGGCGCGACAAATACGACAACGGTCGAACTGTCGACGCAGCCGGCACGCTGCTGCGAAAGCACGAGTTTGCCAATGTGCTGGAGTTCAAGGACTCGCTGCTACACGAACACCGTCGCTTTGCCGAAGC
Source organism: Planctomycetota bacterium (assembly GCA_027622275.1). GTDB lineage: Bacteria > Planctomycetota > Planctomycetia > Pirellulales > Pirellulaceae. Next base: position 8,769 of record JAQBZB010000091.1, read on the forward strand.
CTTTACCGAACACCTACTGCGTTTTGCGCTCGCCCGAGACCTGCATCCCGCCGACTCGCTCACCGTGGACGCCGTTCTGGAACGCACGGCCGACGACCACTTCAAGCTGCGTTCCATTATTCGTAATGTTGTTCTTAGCCCGGGTTTTCAGCAATCCGAATGACAGTGAAGCCCTGTCCGCTCCGGGGAATCTCGCCCAACTTCACCTTCGCCACCAGCAAGATCTTTCATTCGCAACTTTCCTCTGGCTTTCGCCGACGCACCCTGACCCTTTTGTTCGGTCACCAACTCGAACTTGTACCGACGCGTTGCGGCGGAATTCAATTTCTTGATCCGGTCGGGTAAGCTATGTCGATCCAGTTCCTTGGACAATTGAATCCCGTGCGAAGCGGCAGGAGGACAAAGATGCTGCGAGTTGTCGGCGGTCAAAAGCGCGTGCGATTGTGCGACGGCGTGACGCGGCGAGATTTGATGCCGTAAGGTCAAAAAACTCGAACGAACACTTCGCTCTTTGGAAACTTGGCTTTTGCATCACAAAAGCAATTGGATCTCAGCCGATCTGGCGTCTGATTCAGTTGCGCAGCAGCGGAATCAGAGGGGCAGCAGGGTTGGCGCCGCTGTTGGCGCAGGCCGGTTGCGTAGAGACGCACTGCGTTGGCTTCGATCACGAGCTACGCCGCGTCGCGGTAGTAGTATCGCAACATGCCGCCCAACCGCTTACGACATTCAGTTGTGCCAGCGATCTGTCCGACTTCTTCGCCGGGATCGATGATCTTGTTTTCGAGTCCCTGATGGTTTCTTTCTCTGTGATAGTGGGAAAGGTATTCGCGAACAGCGCGTCGCAGGGAGTTCTCGCCGAAGAAGATCATGCGATTCAAACACTCCGACTTGATGCTTCTCATGAAGCGTTCTTGATGGGCGTTCAAGTTGGGGCTCTTGGCGGGCAGTCGCAAAGGTTCGACGCCTTCTTCTTCGAGCAAGCCTCGAAACGACTCGCAGAACTTGGTGTCGCGATCCATGAGCAAGTAGCGTTTGCCATGGAGGAAGCCGTCTTCAAAGTTCGTCAGGTTGCGGGCTACCTGCTTCATCCACGGTTCATCGGGATGGACCGTGCAACCTGCGAAGTGAACGCGTCGCGTCTTCAGTTCCATCACGAACAGCAAGTAGTAAGTGACGAGACCACCCTTCGTCCAGACCTCGATCGTGGTGAAATCGATAGCGGCCAGTACGTCCCAGTGAGCCTTGAGGAACGTCGACCAACTCGTTGTTCGGGCACGAGTGGGCGCCGGCTCTATGCCATGTTCCTTGAGGATGTTGCCGACGGATTGGTCGGAGATGCCGTGACCAAGATTCAGCACGGCTCCCGCAATCCGATCATAACCCCAACTCGGATTTTCCCGGGCCATTTGCAGCACGAGTTGAACGACTTCTTCGGATAGTACCGGCCGTCCAACCTTCTGGCGTCGTTCACTGTAATCGTATTTCTTCGCCACGAGCATCCGATGCCAGCGTAGAATTGTATCTGGCGTAAACAGTGTTCCGACCTCTTCGAGTCGCTTACGCCCCAGGATCTTGCCTTTGACCGCCAATCGCCGTCGCTGGTCATCGCTGAGCAAGATGCGTTTTGTGTCGAGCTTCTCTTTAAGTACCTGGTTCTCGGTGCGTAAGTACTCGATCACTTCTTGCTGCTGGCGGTGAATCCAGCCGGCGACGATGACCAAGTACAGTTGCCACGGTTGAAGTATGAAAGTCATGATCGCGCCCTGTTGGTAGCAGGTGTGGAAGCCTCATGAACCATGGCTTGACCGCTTTGTCGATTCAACCAAGTTCGACCGTCGCAACGCAGTAATCTCCTCTTGATCGTGCCGGTTGTGGCGTCTGTATCATCCATGCAATGGCGAGACGCCCGATCCAAGTCGGCCGAAATCCATGCGATGCTCGACGGAAGAAGTCCGGCAACCATCGACATTTGAAGGTCGGCGGAGTTTTTTGACCTTACGGCTGCTTGATCAGAAACTCACTGCACACAAATGTGCGTATGTGATCGATTTAGCGCGCGCACGATAGTCGCGACCGTCGCCGACAATTACACAACAACTGCGTCAGGGCGTAGCAGCTGGTGCGGCGGCATATTCCAGGTAGCTGAGCAACTCAAATATCTCGTCTTTGGTAAATCGATCGAGCAGGGCCTTGGGCATCAGCGATTTGGATGACTTCTCGATCTCGTCGATGTCGTCACGCTTGATGACCGTTGGCTCCGGGGCTTCTGGATTGACAACGACTGAGATCGTGTCCTTGTCCTCGGACGTGACGATCCCGGAAAGGATTCTGCCATCGACGGTCAGGATCACTTGGACGGCAAACTTCGGATCGACTTTGTGCGAAGGCTCGACGATCTCGCGAAGTACGCCCAGATGATCTCCTTTCCAACGCTTGAAGACGTCGGTCAACTCCGGCCCGACGGCACCGCCTTGGCCGGCAACCTTATGACACTGAGCGCAGGTCGCTTCTTTGAAGATGCGGCCGCCGATCTCGGGACTGCGGCCGCGGAGGTTGGTCGTCACATCACCAGCGAGATCCTCAAACGTCCAGCTTTGAACGAAGGAGCGATTGTTTCCGGTTGGATCGGTCGGCGCTTGCGGGTCTTTCAGCCAGGCATCCAGATCGTCGACGACGATCATCACACCGTACATCCGCATCCAATGACGCGGAAAGGTGCAGACGTAAGGGTACTCGCCCGGCTCGGTGGGAGCAGTGAACGTCAATCGTGCCTGTTGATGAGGCTGGATCATGTCGGTGAACTGCAAGACCTTGTGGGACTGGGGGACGTAAGGCGTGCCGCCGGGATTCCGCGTGAGCAGCGCGCCCGCGATGGCAACTTCCTGAAGCGTCCCAGGCGTCGTGATGACGAAGTTGTGCGGCATCAAGTCTTCGTTGTGCAACACGACTTGCACGGGCCGTCCGGCTTCCACGGCGAAGAACGGCGTGTCGTAACGCATCTCCTCTTCGACGGTATTGATCCGCACGACGCGAACCGTAATTGCTCGCAATCGCTCGCGGTACGAACGCGCCTTCGCAACCGGGGCCGAGGCCATTAGTTCGTCCGCGAGTTGCATGGCGTCGATGAAATCGTCCGTCGTGCGCTCGGCGGCCGGTGTCGCTTCGGCGTGATTCACGAGCACATCGAGCAGTTCGAGCGAGACCGCCGCTTCACGGTGTTCTTTCGAAATGCTCAACAACGTTTTAATGGCAACCGTCTGATACGCATGGTCGCTAACGAACCCGGCAACCAGCTGGAATGTTGCTGCTTCGCTACCAGGGACGAAGGCGAGCGAGCGAATCGCCGCCTTTCGTACCGCAGGCGAACCGACCCCGTCGCTGGCTAAATCAATGACCGCGTCGCGGAGCTGTGCTCGTTGGCTGGGCTTGGCGACCAACGGCAAGCCGGCGAGGAAGTCGAGCGCGGCCGGCTCGCTGGCCTGCGCGAGCTTCCAAGCAGAGTCTTGTTGTTGCGCGGCGATCAAGGCCGCGTAGGCGGTCGGGCGCAACAGCGAGTTGTCGGACGTGGCGGCGGCTGTCAATTCGGAAACGCTTCGCGCGAGCAGGTCGCTGTCCTGGGACAATAACAATGCCGCCAACTGACGAGCGACAGCTTTCGATTGACGATCGTCCGCATCGAGTTCGTCAAACGCCTTCAAGACTTCCGCGACGCCGGTCGAGGCTCGCAGTTTGACAAGTGCCGCGAGCGCCTCGTCGCGAAACTGCCGCGACATGCCGCCGCGAATCAGAATCGCCGTGTAAACGGGTGCGTACAGCGGGTCGTCGTCCGCACGCTCGACCATCAACAGCCGTTCGTTGGTCAACCGATTCAGCTGATACCAGATGACCCGAGGGCTCTTATCCAGGAAGATTCGCGGCGGCGGTTCCGTCGGCTTGTCCCCGTGTCCGTGATGGTGCTCTTGAGCCGAGGCACTCGCGAGCCAAACCGCCACGGACAAGAGTGTCATTACGCAGGTAATGCTTCTGCTCATCAATTCGCTTCTCGTCGGTTTTAAGTAGGTCACTTCCGCCGGAAGTGACCTACCAGACGCTGCGGCGCTCGCAGCGGCAAGGTCACGCTCGGCTACTGACACAAGGGCAAGGTCACGCTCGGCGAGCGTGACCTACTGAGCTTCCAGCGCTCGGATGGTTTCGTCGAGCGTGTACTCGACATAGGTATCCGTGTCGTAATTCAACGCGTCGAGCGCCGCTTCCTGTACGTCCGCGGCTGGGAAGAAGCTGCATGCGCGGAGGGCTTCGACTCGGACGCGTGGATGCGGGTCGTTGATCCGCGACTTCAACAACGCCAGCGGCGTCTTGACTTGATCGCGCCAGTAGGACAGCACGCGCGTCGCCGCGGCGCGGGCGTGGTAGTCTTCCGAGTTGAGCACGGTTGTGAGCAACGCCTCGTCGACCGCGTTGTGTGTTTGATGAACCCATAACGCTTCGAGCCGATGCAGCTCGAAGTTCTCGTCGTTCTGAGCCAGATTCGCGACCCACTTGCGCGTCGCGGCAACGACCTGCTTGCTATCTCGCTCGGCCAGTTCGCGGCGAACACGATAGCGAGTCCGGTCCTCGGGCTCCTTGAGCAAATCGAGTAGCTTCTCGATCGGCTCGCCGGCGATCTTCGGAGCCTTGACCAGCGGGCTGCCTTTGTACGTCACACGCCAGATGCGACCGTGGCTGTGATCGCGATGCGGCTCGCGGAGATTGTGTTGCAAGTGGCCGATCAAGGCATTGTGCCAGTCGACGATGTACAACGCACCATCCGGACCAAACTGCAAATCGACGGGCCGGAAGTTGCCGTCTTCGCACGAGACCAACGGCGTAATCTCTTCTCCAACGAACCCCGAACCCTCTTCGCGAACCGTGTGCTGCAAGACCATTCGGTCGCCGATGACGTTGTTCTGCAGAAAGTTGCCTTGTGCTTCCGCCGGAAAGTGACGGCTCGAAACGAACTCGCAACCCGACGATGGCCGCGTCCGTTTCACGATGAACGTCGGATAGTCGGCTTTCACCTTCGGGCCGCCGAAGTCCAAGTTTTTATCGCGGCAACCGCCGGGATGCTTGTCGGGATGGCGAACCGCGCCGGAGATCGGCGTCGCCCAGTAATTGAACCCGGGCGAAGCGTCCGCGATGAAGTTCTGGCCCCAGCGATCGAAGACGTGACCCCAGGGGTTGGCGAACGACAGCGAAACGTGGACTTCCATCTTGGCCGTGCGCGGATCGTACCGCCAGACACCGGCATCGCCCAGTCGACTCAAGCCGTAAGGACTTTCGACTTGCGATTGCTTGAACGTGCCTTCTTGGAAGTACAGCCCGCCGCCGGGGCCCCATTCAAACGCCGCGAGCCCATGATGCGAGTCGGCGGTGTCGAAGCCCACGAGTTGTCGAATACGAACGTCTTCGCAATCATCGCCGTCCGTGTCTTTCAGGAACAGGATGTCGGGCTGCATCGCGACGTAGACTCCGCCGTTGCCAAGCTCGAACCCGGTCGGCTGATGCAAGCCGCCCGCAAACACCTTGCATTCGTCCGCCCGCCCGTCGCCGTCTTTGTCTTCCAGGATGAGCAGCTTGTCATCCATCTTGGACTTCGGCTGCCACTGCGGGTACGACGGCATCGTCGAGACCCACAAGCGGCCTTTGTTATCGAAGTTCATCGCCACAGGATTGGCCAACTCGGGGAAGTCTTCCTCCGATGCGACGAGATTGATCTCGTAACCGTCCGCCAGCTTGAAGTACTTTTGCTGCTCGGCGGCCGGCCGGTACTCGAGCGAGCCGAGCTTGCCGGCCTTGACGTTCGGATCGTTCTCGCCGCCGACATTGGTCTTCGGGTTGATAAAGGGAAGCGTGTTGCTGTCGTCGACTTTGTCGGGAACGCTCTTGCCTTGAGCGAGTTGCCAAATACGGGCGTCGCGATTGGCGGTCATCTCGTCGAGAATCGTTCGCTCGCGTTCCATGACGTCGGTGTTGTTGTACGTGCCGTCCGAGCCGGCCTTGCCGCGCGTTCCCCAGATCGAGTATCCGTTTACCGCGCGGTAGCGATGCCACCAATGGAAGTTCTTGTCATCGATCTCGGCCTTGAGTTTCGAAGCATCTGCGATTTTGGAAGCGTCGCCGCCAAACAAAGCTTGCTGGAATAGTGGAGCTAGCGCACGATAGCCGGCCTCATTGAGATGCGCACCTTCCAGCGTCAGCCGCTCGTCGCTCGATTCGAAGAGATTCTTGGTGGGGCCGAAGATGTCCGCAAAGCCGACATTCGTTTCTTTCGCAATCTGAGCGACTGCTTCGGCGTACAAGCCGAGCCGTTTGTTGTGTTCGCTACCGTCTGGCAAATTCGGATCGCCGGTATTCTCGAACGCGATCGGCGACACGAGCACGATTCGCGGCGAGCCTTTGCCGCTGTAGTCTTTCGTTTTCGTCTCGGTGACGAGCTTGGTGAGGTCTGCCTTGAAGGCGTCGACACCGTCCTCGCCCGCGAACGATTCATTGAATCCGAAGAAGAACAGAATCGCATCCGCCTTGCTGTGCGCGAGGTGCTTGTCTGGATCGCCAAAGTTGAGCGACCGCAATCGATTCAGCGGCTCGTCGCCGGGGAAGCACAAGTTGCGAACAACGAGTTCTTTGCCGGCGAATTGCTGGTGCAGCAGCGTCTCCCAGAAGTTGTGGTGCTGCATCCGCTCGCCCAACTCGTTGCCGGCCAAACAAATGTGATCGCCCTGTTCGAGCGTGAGTTTCTCGGCAGCGGCGGCTCGCTGCGAAATACAGTTAACGCTGAGCAACGAAAGCGAAATTGAAAGAACGTTGAAGACACGGTTGTTAATCACGATTAGAATCCCTTTGTTACTGAAACGTGGCGCGGACATCGTCGCGGGTGACTAGTGCTGACGTCGTCTGGCATCTCCGCTATTGTGCTTCGCCGGAATCCGTCTGTGAAGGAGGCATGCCAACGCCGTTTGGTCGGCAGTTGAAGGGGGAAGGAACCACTAATGGACATTAACGAACACTAATGGAAACTCCTGAAACCGGTAAAGCAAGCGGCTGCGGGTGAACGAAGTGAAGAACCATCACCCAGTGGCCTGGCTTGATTAGTGTCAGTTAGTGTCCATTCGTGGTTCCTGGCCCCTCCGGAGCGAGTAAATGCCATACGATGAAACAACCGCCACGCGAGTTCGCCCGCTGCTGTCGCGGCGGAAGGGGTTTGAAGAGAAGCAAATGTTCGGCGGGATCGGATTTCTGCTGAACGGAAATATGTGCTGCGGTGTGTGGAAAGAGTTTCTCATCCTCCGCGTTGGCCCGGCCGCGTATGAGGAAACACTGGCTCAGGAATTCGTACAGCAGTTTGACATCACGGGCCGAGCGATGAAGGGATGGGTGATGATCGAACCGCCTGGGTTGGCAGATCCAGCCGACTTGAAGTCGTGGGTCGATCTTGCGATCCTGTTTGCTGGTTCGTTGCCGCCGAAGGCCAAGTAGCCGAGACGTCACTTTAGGGCGGCGTGCTGTGGTGCGACTCGACCGAAGTCCCTTGTGTGCCCCGAAACTGTTAGCCCGGATTTTTCATGAACCGGTCAACATTCTTCAAAACACACGTTGGTAAGAGGAGTTACGGCTATCTTGCTTAAAACACCGTGAAATCAGCCGCCACGCGATAGCCTGCGGTTCTCTCAAAGTTCACGAGAACCGCAGGCTATCGCCGGGCGGCTGATGAATAATCCGGGTTAGACGTTTGTGTTTTGTGTTAGTTTGATGTCTTATCACTCGCAGCCGCAATTCCTCCAAGCCGACACAAGGCGTCACTCATGAGACCATCGTTCATCCTCCAACTGTTTTCAATCGTCTTCGCCGCGAGCACCTGTCTGGCCCAGGACAAGAGTGTCAATCCCGATATCAACAAGTCGTTTCAGAAGCCGGATGTCAGCACGTTCGCCGAGCGGTTCGAGCGGGAAGGCCGCGAAGTTTACGATCACCGTGAGGAGATCATCGAGGCCTGCCAGCTGAAGCCGGGAATGTTCGTGGCCGACATCGGAGCCGGCACGGGATTGTTCACGCGGATGATTGCTCCGCGGGTCACGGATCGCGGTCAAGTCATCGCCGTTGATATCGCGAAGGAATTCATCGAGCACGTCGAGAAGACTTGCCAAGAAGCAGGCATCAAGAATGTCAAAGGCGTCATCTGCACTTCGGAAGCCACTGGGCTGCCCGATAATTCGGTCGACTTGGCGTTCATCTGCGACACGTATCACCATTTCGAGTTTCCGTACAAGACGATGCGTTCGATTTATCGTGCGTTGAAGCCGGACGGGCAGGTCGTTCTGGTCGACTTCGATCGCGTCGAGGGAAAGAGTTCGGAGTGGATTTTGAACCACCTGCGCGCCGGCAAGTCGACTTTCGTCAAAGAGATTGAACTCGCGGGCTTCGAAGTCGCCGAAGAACGCGACTTCTTAGCGACCTCGTACTGGATTCGATTCAAGAAGTCCAATCGCAAGGCGGACTCGGACCACACGACCGACTCGGTCGACGACGTGAAGCGGTTGTTGGCCGATGGCACTGCGAAACTGATCGATGTTCGCGAAGAGGGCGAATGGGACGCCGGCCACCTCGCCGCCGCCGACCTCGTCCCGCTGAGCATGCTCCGCGGCCTGCCCGCCGAGCAACTCAAGTCAAAGCTGGCTGACCAATTGCCGAAAGACAAAATCATCTACTGTCATTGCCGATCTGGCGGCCGCGTGCTCGCCGCGACGTCCATCTTAGAAAAGCTCGGTTACGACATCCGCCCACTCGCGCTCGGCTACTCGGCGCTCGTCGATGAGGGATTTCAGAAGGCGGAGTGACGTAATTTATCGTCTGCACCATTCTGTCACGGTTAGCGGCATGCTCACCGAACGAATCGTGGCACTGCCCGGCAACGCGTGTACGCGGTACACTCGATGAATTCGCGATCACCTTCCAACGAGCAACAAGACATGGCTCCATCGCTGCAGCCCCCTGAACTCCTCGCGCCGGCAGGCGATTGGGACTGCGTGCGAGCGGCGGTCGAGAACGGAGCGGACGCCGTCTATTTCGGGCTCGATTGCGGGTTCAATGCTCGCGAGCGAGCGAAGAACATCGCCGTTAACGATCTGCCAGAGTTGATCGAGTTCGTGCATCGACGCGGTGTGAAAGCCTACGTGACGCTGAACACACTTGCCTTTCCGAGCGAGCTCGCCGAAGTGGAAGGCCTCGTCCGCAAGATCGCCGAGGCGGGCGTCGACGCGGTACTCGTCCAGGACATCGGCGTCGCTCGGCTCGTTCGTGGAGTCTGTCCGGATTTGGGGATTCACGCGTCGACACAGATGACGCTGACCAGCTCGGAGTGTATTCAAGTCGCGGAAGAACTTGGCATCGAGCGAGTTGTGCTGGCTCGCGAGTTGTCCATCGAAGAGATTCGCAAGATCCGCAGTCAGACCACGATGCCGCTGGAAGTCTTTGTCCACGGAGCCTTATGTGTCGCATACTCCGGGCAATGCTTGACGAGCGAGTCGCTGGGCGGCCGGAGTGCGAATCGCGGCCAGTGCGCGCAAGCTTGCCGGCTGGCGTACGATCTGATTTGTGATGGCGAGGATGTGGACCTCGAACGCGTTCGCTACTTGCTCAGTCCCCAAGACTTGGCCGCCTACGAATTGACGCCCGAGCTGATCGATGCCGGTGTCTGTTCGTTCAAGATCGAGGGACGCTTGAAAACGCCCGAGTACGTCGCCAACATCACACGGCACTATCGACAAGCCATCGACAAGGCGATGGAAGAAACGCCGGTCCATTTCTCGCGGCGCGAGGTGCAGGAGATGGAGCTGTCGTTCTCGCGCGGCTTCTCGCCGGGATGGCTCCGAGGTTGCGATCACAAGATGCTGGTGCCGGGATTGAGTTCGGCCAAACGCGGCGTGCTGCTCGGCACGGTCTGCGGCAAGAGCGGCGATCGCGTGAGCATCGAGTTGGAATGTTCGATCTCGCGGGGAGACGGGATTGTCTTCGAAGGCGATCGCGAAAACAACGACGAGCAAGGAGGCCGGGTTTATCAAGTCTACGCCGATGCGCGGAAGATGGACGAAGCCGTTGAATCGGGCATCGCGGAATTGACCTTCGATTGGGAAGCGATGGATCTCCGCCGAGTCTACGTCGGTCAGCGGGTTTGGAAAACAGACGATCCGCAACTGACGAAAAAGTTGCGTGCATCCTTCTCTCAAGCCGATGCCGTTCGGCGAGTTGGATTGGATTTGAAGGTGACGGCGAAGGCGGGCCAACCACTGCGCGTTCAAGGCCGAACGACCAACGGGTTGAAGTGCCAGGTCACTTCGGACGAGCCATTGGAAGTCGCGACGCGTCATCCGGTGACCAAGGAAATGATTCAAAAGCAACTCGGTCGGCTCGGCGGAACTGTGTACGAACTGCGACAGCTCGATGCCAGGATCGCCAGCAGTCCGATGGTGCCGCTCAGCGTGCTCGGCAAGCTGCGTCACGAACTGATCGCGCAACTCGACGCGGCGGAGGTCACGTCGACGCGGCAGATCGCCGCTGAAGCGGTCCTGCCAAAGCTCAGAGCTGTCGTACGATGGCCTTCCAAGGCCGTCGGCACGGACACGACGACCTTGGAAGGCCATCGTACCGGTCAACTGCGAGTCCTTTGTCGATCACTCGATCAACTACGGAACACGGTGGAGCATGGTGTTGGCGAGGTCTATGTCGACTTTCAAGACATTCGTGAGTATGGCGAAGCGGTCGCGATCGCGCGCGCGTCGAACGCCTTGATTTACCTGGCTACGCCTCGCATTCAGAAGCCCGACGAGCTAGGCATCTTCCGAGTCTTGATGCGCCATGAGGCGGATGGCATCCTGGTGCGGAATCTGGCGGGGCTGGATTTCTATCGCCAGCAGGGCGTTCCGTTCGTCGCCGACTTCTCGCTGAACGTGGCCAACGAGCTGACGGCACAGTTTTTGATGGACCGTGGCGCGCGGAGGCTGACGGCGTCGTACGATCTGAATCGAGACCAACTGCTCGACTTGGTGGCTGCGGTGCCGTCGCGATGGTTGGAGATTGTCATTCACCAACACATGCCGATGTTCCACATGGAGCATTGTGTCTTTTGCGCCGTGATGTCGCCGGGGACGAACAAGACCAATTGCGGCAGGCCGTGCGACGTCCACGAGGTGAAACTTCGCGACCGCATTGGCAAGGAGCATCTGCTGACGGCGGACGTCGGCTGCCGGAATACGTTGTTCAACGCGACGCCTCAGAGCGCCGCCGAAGCCGTGCCAACCTTGCTCGCCAAAGGCATTCGCGATTTCCGCATCGAGCTGCTCAGCGACGATGAGCAGCAAATCGGCCGAGTAATTCAGTTGTATCGCGATCTACTCGCCAATCGAATCACGGCGGGAGAAGTTTGGAAGCAGCTACAAGCGAGCAACCGCGTCGGCGTCACTCGCGGCACACTTGAAGAGCGACGCAATCCGCTGGCGATTCTGTGACTACGGCACTGAACCGAAATCTATCCGGTCGCTCGCTCGGAAAGCTTGTCCTGAAAGAGCTACTCGCCCAAGTCCCTTCGGGACGAGATTTGAAATTGAATTTGAGTCGTTTCCTACGGAGTCTGTCGCCGACGATCGACCTGATGCCGATCGCGGGCACCCAGCGCCAGGTCCGGGAAATCGGTGAAGACTCCGTCGACCTTGGCATCCACGAAGAAGAGCTTCACGAGTTCGTCGAAGCTGTCGGTGTAGTCCGGCAGCGCATCTGACCGCAGTGTGTAAGGATGCACAACGAGCCCATGCTCGTGAGCCACTTCGACGAGCGAAGTGACGATCGCATCGCCGCTTTCTCTTCGACCACGAACGACGTCTGACATGCGTGGCCCGATACCGTCCGCGTACTCGGCGACCTCGCTGATCGCTGTGGTAAGCTCCCGGCGATCGAAGTCGGCACCGACCGCCGTCCAATTATTGTCTCCGAGCAACTGCACTAGCTTCAGGCGGCAGTGCAACTCGTGTCGAAGCCGCTTCGTTTCGGCGACATCAAAGCACTGGACGTACGCCGCATCTCTCCTTTCGCGATAGCGGAATCTTGCCAACACCGCCAGCACGATCTTGCTGATGTCCTTGCCTTGGTCCCGATGCCAAGCCGGTGCTTTGATCTCGGTATAGATGCCGGCCTCGTGACCGGAAGACTTGTTCAAGCCTTGAATCAGCTCCAGCTCTTCGGCCAGCGTCGGGATTGTGAAGTACGAAGTGCGAGGCGGAAATCGCTTCGGGAAGACCGGCTCTTTCGTTTGGGGATTGAATCGCTCGCTCGCGCGCAGCTGCTTCACTTCCGCCAAGGTAAAGTCAATCGCATAATAGCGTCCGTCGTCACGTCGGCGAGCGGGAAACACTTCCGCCACGTTCGTCACGGTATCCAGATGAATATCGTGCAACACGATCGGTTGATCGTCCTTGGTGAGCACGACATCCTGTTCGAGGTAATCCGCGCCCATGCCATGCGCCAACGCCTTCGCCGCCAGCGTATGCTCCGGCAAATAGCCCGAAGCGCCGCGGTGCGCGATGACGATGGGTGTTTCAGCGTTAACCATGGGAGCACTCACGGCAACAAGGATGGCGAGTAACGAAGTTGTCAGCCGCATCGGTGATACTCTCCACGCGTCTCGGATGCTGTCGGGTATTCTGGCTCAACGAAGGCGACGAGGTCAACCGTTGTTTGTGGTTGGCGTCCCGTTTAGACTGACCACGATCTTACCCTTGCCACTTCAATTCGAGGAGACTACGACCTATGCGACGCTCAATTCTCATTAACGATTCGCTTGTCATGTTGTTTCTTGCGTTGGCTACCGCGCTATGTACCGGCGTCGTTCACGCGCAGTCTCTGCACACGATGACGAAGGCCGATGTTGAACGACTGCACTCCGAGTTGTCGAACTGGGGCCGGTGGGGAGATGATGATCAGCTCGGAGCGTTGAATCTGATCACGCCCGAGAAACGCAAGCAGGCGGCCGGGTTGGTGCGGGAAGGCGTCTCGGTGTCATTAGCACGAAACGCCGAGGAGGTCGAAGCGGCAGATAATCCAGACCCGTTCAGCCAAGTGATGCTGAAGACCGGCAACGAGCCGGGGAATCAATGGGCCGTGGACACCTACAGCGTGCTGTATCATGGCTTCGCGCACACGCACATGGATTCGCTTTGTCATCTGCTGTACCAGGGAAAGATGTACAACGGCTACTCGCAGACGGAGATCACCGATCAAGGAACCGCCAAGTTAAGCATCCACAACGCCAAGAGCGGCATCTTCACGCGCGGTGTGCTGATCGACATTCCCGCGCTGCGGGGCGTCGAGTATTTGGAGCCTGGCACGCCGATCTATCCCGAAGAACTGACCGCTTGGGAGAATCGCGCGGGTTTGAAGGTCGGCAGCGGCGACGTGGTGTTCTTCCGCACCGGCCGCTGGGCGCGACGCGCTGCGAAAGGGCCGTGGAGCGTCGAGGAGTTGGGAGCCGCCGGGCTGCACGCGTCCTGTGCCAAGTGGATTCGCGAACGGGATGTCGCGATGGTGGGCAGCGACGCGGCGATGGACGTCATGCCGTCTGGCATTCCAGGCATGACGCATCCCATTCATCTGTTGACGCTGAACGCGATGGGAGTGCATATCTTTGACAACTGCGACTTGGAAGCAGTCAGCAAGACGTGCGGGCAACTGAAGCGTTGGGACTTCTTGATCACGGCGGCACCGATCCCCGTCGAAGGTGGAACCGGCTCGCCGCTGAACCCGATCGCCTCGTTCTAGCCTTCACTGACGATCAAGAAACGGCAAACGGGCGAGCATGGCTGCTCGCCCGTTCGTTTTGATTCGTCGCGAAGGCAACTTCCGACTTAGTATTGACCAGTCGTCGGATACTGTCCGCCAGCTCCGTGGCTCCACGGCTGATTCGCGGTACTGGCCGCCGCTCCGCCGGTTGTTGGATAGCCGCCCGCCGCTGCTGCCGAATTGGTCGAGGTTGGGCTCGACAAGGCTCCGGTATCGCGGCTCGTACTTCCAGGGCGATAGCCACCGGCTGAACTCGATTCATAAGAGCTGGGAGAAGTCGTCGGATACGCCGACTCTCCAGCGTCGCTGGCGTAAACGTGAGACGCCGTCGCCGGGCTGCCTGGAGGTGCTTGTTGATAGGAAGCTGGTTGTTGGTATCCGCTCGTATTTGAGCCGCCATAGCCGCCGGAGCCGTACGAATTCTGCGTCTGCGGATAGGTCGTGCTGGATTCGTTTCCGTAGGTTTGGCCGCCAGCACCGGCTGCTGGAGTGCCACCATAAGGTGAAGTGGACGCTTGGTTGCCGCCGTAGGGATCACCGGCTCGTCGGTACGGATCCGAGTTCCAAGGTTGCGTGCCGTTGCCGCCAGCAGGCGAGCTTTCCTGATAGCCAGCAGAACCGCGAGTGTCGGCCACTCCGTAGTTCGTACCTGAGTTATAGTCGGGCGTGCTGCCTTGAGCCGCTTGGTACGGCGAACGATAAGGACCGGCTGCACCTGCCGTCGGCGTGCCGGTCAGGCCCGATGTCGCCGCAGGATATCCACCAGCCGCGCCCGTGTTGTAGGGGCCCGTCTGGTAACCCGTTGCACCGCCACCGTATGCGTTCGCGCCGTAGCCGCCGGGACTGGTCCCGTTGTTAACGTATCCCGTTTGGCCGTATTGCGAATTCGCGCCAGCGGTTGTTGCCAAAGGCGTTGGCAGAGCCCCGACCGACGGCTTCTTTGGCACACTTGCCAGAGAATTCGCGGTTGGCTTTGGCTTACCCCAGCTCATCCAATCAGCACTGGGCATCTTGAAGCCGCTTTTGCAGCCGGTCAAAGCCGTTAATGCCAAACAACAAGAAGTTACTCCAACCCAAGACCAACGCGAGTAAGTCGCACGCATGGCACCATCGCCCTCTACGACGCTCGGGGAAAAGGACCAAGGCCAAGGATGTACACAGGGCCTAGCGAGTCTCTTCCCTGAGACTGTTGAAACGGATTGCGCAAACAATCGTGCTTGCGCACTGTAATATCGGTTGTAGGGGTTATTCGGCTCGAACTGCCGGACGAGACCAGCTAATCCGGAAACTTTACCTGCGTTACACCGAAAAATCCCGCGACCAGAATAGGGTGCGGATAATAGAGACGACCGAGCAAAGCGTCAACAGCATTAACCCGGATTATTCATCAGCCGCCTGGCGCTAGCCTGCGGTTCTCGCGAACTTCGAGAGAACCGCACGCTAGCGCGTGGCGGCTGATTTGCGCGGTGTTTTGAGCAAGATAGCCGTAACTCTTTTCACAAACGAATATTTTGAACAATGCTGACCGGATCATGAATAACCCGGGTTAATGCAGCCACTATGCCGAGGGGCTGCGCACGACCATCCAATCGGTTACCTCGTCCGATCGCCGTCGCTAGGAGATAATGTGAGGCAACGGTGGCGGTTGTCCGGCGGGCGGTGAGATGCTCGGTGCGATGGGCGCTCCGAAGAAGATCGACGTGAACGGCCAGCAGGTTTGGATCTGCTGCGATGGCTGTAAGGACACACTGCTGGCCAGCCCCGAGGAGGACTTGGCGAAGTTAAAGAGCGAGTGGCTGGTCATGAGCGGCCTCGCTGAATTCGCAAAGGAGCTTAAAGCAATTTTACTCGCTCAGGGGGTGCCGAAACCTCCGACACGGCACCGCTCCCGAATCTGTTCGTGGAACCCGGAAGTTACGGCGTTGTCGTTGAATCGGTGTCGTTGTCAGGACCTGCGTTTTTTTTTGATTCGCAATCTAACTTTGACGAGCCGGCAATGGTTACAATGAGGCGAGTACCGAGGCCGAATGCTCCCATACTTCCACCATCTCCTTCATCCCCAACCAACGGAGAATCCCATGATGACACCTTCCAACCGTCGCGCGTTTCTTTCTGACGTCGGTCGCGGCATGCTGGCCGCCGGACTAGGTGGTGCGCTGGCCACTGACCTCGGGTTCTCGACGGCTTTTGCCGCACAAGGTTCCGATTCGATCCCCCTCGGTGAATACACAAGCCTGGTGGAATTGATGCGGAACACGCCCGCCGAAAAGCTGCAACCTTTGCTGGCCGCGAAGATCCTGAAAGGGGAGACCAATCTGAAGCAACTCGTTGCGGCGGGTGCCTTGGCGAATGCGGTTACGTTTGGCGGATGTGACTACGTTGGGTTCCACACCGCAATGGCCATGCTGCCCTCGCTGGAGATGAGCAACCTGCTCCCTTCCGATCGCCAGCCGCTGCCCGTGCTGAAAGTGTTATACCGCAACGCACAACAGATTCAGAACGTCGGCGGTGCCTCAACCACGACGCTGCACACGCTGGACGCGTTGGAGGCAGCCGAGCATGCCCAGGAAGGGGATCTCGGCGAACAGATCCGTGATGCCTGCCGCAAAGTCAACGTCGACTTGGGTGAGAACCTCCTGGCGACGGTCGGCGACTCGCCGCTCGATGCGTTTAACGCCCTGCAGCCCGCGATGCAGGACGATCTCAATGTCCACCGTTTTGTGTTTGCTCATCGCACCTACGGGCTGGTTGGACTATTGGGCAAGGAATACTCCTATTCGTTGCTGCGGCAGTGCGTGCGGTTTTGCGCCAATCATGAACAGATGCGGATCGAGCACAAAAATCCCGAGTCCCCGATTCGCGCGCTGGTGCCGAAACTGCTTGACCAGTACAAGCTCGCGGGAAAGAAACTTGGCAAGCGCGATCCTGGTGACGCCGCCGTTGATGAATTGAGCCAGACGATCTATCGGGGCTCGCGCGAGCGAGCTGCCGAGGCTGTCGCGGCCGCGTTGGCGGAAGGTATCAGCCCCGAAGTCGTCGGCGAGGCGATCTCGCTGGCTTCCAATCTGTACGTGCTTGGCCAGGGGGCTGACAAGTGGCGCACGCACGGTGACTCCGCCGGCGTTCATTCGTCGGACGCAACCAATGCCTGGCGGAACATGGCTCGTGTGGCTGAGTCGCGGCATGCCGTGTCGGGGCTCATCGTCGCTGCCTACCACGCCGGCATTCAGTCGGCTCCGTTCGAAACACCGCCCTATCCAACCGCCGAGCACCGGGCCCTTGTCAAGGTCTCCGACGCTGCCGGGCTGCTGGCGGAAACCGAAGATGCCATCCGCCACAATGACCAAGGTCGTGCAACGGCCGCCATCCAGATCTATGGCGAGCGCGGCTACGCAGTCGAACCGGTGTTCAATCTGATGCTGAAATACGCGGTCAGCGAGGATGGTCGTTTGCACGGCGAAAAGTATTACCAAACCGTACGTGAGGAATACCGTACAACCCGCGCTGCCTTCCGTTGGCGGCAAGTCGTGGGTCTGGCACGCGTGACGACCAGCGCCTACGGCTACAACCGCGAAGACCAACTCGGCTTCCGCGCCGCCGGTTACGAGGATGCCTGCAAACTGCTCGGCGTCGAAGCCTAGTGCTTTGTCAAAGCTTGATTTTTGGATTAGCCGCTTGGCGATAGCCTGCGGTTTTCGCGCGAGAACCGCACGCTATCGCGTAGCGGCTGATTTAGACAACCCCAACTCTTGGTCGTGACAAAGCACTACCCTCGCCCATCGAAAGTCAGTCGAGATGATTTCACAATGGAAACGAATAGCGTTTTCTGTGTGCCATGTGTCGGCGGTCATCGTTGCCGGTTTTCTGGCCGCGCCGAGTGCCGTGGGACAAACATCGCCGGCGAGCGAAGTTGAAAAGGTTGCGCCCGGACGATTCAAGGCGTTGACCGAGCCGCCTTGCTCGTACTGTTCGACCCAGCACCGCAAGGGGCTCATCCTTGGCGAGGACCGCGTTCTGGCGTGGCTCCGCGCGGCGCACAACGGCGGGGCGATCCCACTACGACATTTCCTGGCCGGCCCGCGCGTCATAAACGACACCTATGGCTTGTTCTTTTGCGACCCAGACGGCGGTTACGTGGCCGCGTATCGCAAGGACTACGGTTATGAGCTTGTTGGCTGGCGTCGAGGCGTTATGGTCGTGCGGGGAAAGGACGGAACTTTGTGGTCGGCGCTGACCGGCATCGCCTTCGACGGGCCGCAGAAGGGCCAGCGACTAGAGCGCATCCCAAGCCTGGTGACTAACTGGGAACACTGGATGATGCTGCACCCCGAATCGACGGCCTACGACTTGTTTGACGGCAACACTTATCTCGTGACGCCGCTTCCCACGCGCATGAGCGACGAGGCAATGCGTTCAATGGGCGATGCAGACCCGCGTTTGAAACCGTTAGCCAATGTGTTGGGCGTTGAGTTCGGCGAAGTCAACAAAGCGTACGCCTTGGATGAACTCCCCGAACGCGCCTGTTTGCTAGACCAGGTGGGCGACCGAGAGATCGCCGTGCTCTGGTACGGCCCGACGAAGACGTCGGTTGCATTTGAGCGCAAACTTGGCGAACGGTCGCTGACCTTGTACGCCGATGATGTGTCGCCGGAAACAGCGCCGTACAAGGACAAGGAGACCGGCACGCGCTGGACGCTCGCCGGCCGCGGCATCGACGGCCCATTGCGCGGCAAGGAACTGACCTGGATCAACAGCATCCAATGCCGTTGGTACGCCTGGTCGGCCGAACACCCAGAAACACTGCTCCATGACGACTCGAACTAGACTGACATTGTTGTTCGTTTGCGTCGTGGCAGCACATTCCGCGCAGCAAGCTGCGCCTGCCGACGAGCCAGCTCAACAGCAGGCGGAACCGTTTCGCGGAGCACTGCTCTCCGCCGACCAAGTCAGCCCGTCGCGGCTAAGCGCGTTGCAGGCCGCTGGCATCCAGGCGATCGCGTTGCAACTTCGCGGCGATCCGGATTCGCGGATCACGGAACGGCAGGCCTGCGAACGAATCCAACAGTCGAACCTGGCGCTGTATTACTGGATCGAAGTCGCTCGCTGCCCCGAGTTGGCCGACGCGCAACCGGCTTGGATGGCGAGTCTGCAAGGACACTCCGAGTGGCGAAGGCTGTTCGAGAGTCCGCCGACACCGCGCGACGACGAGGTCGTCAAGACGTATCCCTGGGTGCCGATCTTGAACGAAGAGCCGTTCCAAGGGCAACTGCGGCGAGTGCAAAAATTGCTGGAAGACCGTCCGCAACCGAAGGGCGTGTTCCTGAACGATCTTCAGGGCTCGCCATCCGCCTGTGGGTGTGGAAATCACTTTTGTCGGTGGACCGCCGACTATGGAAAGATCCGTACTGCCACGCCGCTGAACAACGACGCCCCGGCCGCATTTGTCGCGGCAGTCGAGAAGTTGTTGCCGCAGTCCACCGTCGTTCCTGTCTGGACCACCGAATGCGAGGAACACGACGGAGCCAAGGACGGGTTGTGCGCGGGGGTCGGTTGTTTCAAGGGAATCTGCTGGAAAGCTTACACCCAACAGCTCATGCCGGTCGCCAAACGCAGCCCGATGCTCGGCGTGCTGCTGACCTATCGCGAGTTCCAGCGCGATCTGCCGATCTACGGCCAACAGGCTGGGTGGATCACCCATGCCGTGAAGTCCTTTCAAACCATGCCCGCCATTCATGATGGCGACCCGATTCCGTCCTCTCGTTTGATCGCTGTCTTGCAGGGATGGGACGTGACGGACGAGCAGGTCGCCTCGCAAATTGATGTCGCGAGCAGCGCCGGGGTGGCAGGGTATCTCGTGGCGTACGCCAAGATCGAGCAGGACTGGCAACCGAGAATCCTGAAGTGGAAGTAGCCGCAACTCGCTCACATTTAAACGAGAGTTTTGAAGCTCTTGCGGGCATCGGGAACTTTGAGGTGTTGATACAATGCTAAGATGCCGGACGACTCGAACACTTGGATGATTTACGGCGCGAACGGCTACACCGGTCGTCTGATCGCCGGTAGAGCAGTGGCAGACGGCCGGAAGCCGATATTGGCCGGGCGCGATGCGTCCAAGATCGAAGCGGTTGCTAAAGAGCTGGACTGTCCCTGCCGCGTCTTCTCGCTCTCCTCGGCGGAAGCCATCGCCAAGCATCTCGACGGTTTGTCAGCCGTGCTTCACTGCGCGGGACCGTTCTCGCAGACTGCCGAGCCAATGATCGCGGCATGTCTGCTGGCGGGAGTGGATTACTTGGACATCACGGGCGAGTTGGACGTGATCGAGTTCGCCGCTCGGCAGCATGATCGCGCCGTAGCCGCCGGCATTTCCATCATGCCCGCGGTTGGATTCGACGTTGTACCGAGCGACTGCCTTGCCGCGCAATTGGCCGCTGCTCTGCCCGCCGCGGTCGAGTTGGAACTTGCGTTCAAAGCTGGAACGTCCATCAGTCCTGGCACGGCGAATTCAATGCTCGCGACTGCGGGCTATGGCGGACGTGTGCGTCAGGACGGCCACATCGTCCGTGTTCCGACTGCTTGGAAAACACGGCAGATACATTTTCCCAGCGGTAATCGACAGGCCGTTACGATTCCTTGGGGCGACGTTTCGTCGGCTTTCCATACAACCCGAATCCCCAACATCCAAGTCTATGCCGCGACACCGACAAGACTGATTCGTTCTTTGCGACGCTGGCGCTGGCTGTTGCCGATGACCAAGTTCGCACCGATCCAATGGCTGGGCCGGCAATGGATCAAGCGACACATTCGGGGCCCCAGCGACAACGAGCGAGCGACCAGGAACGCCGAATTCTGGGGGCGCGTGACCGACAACGAAGGGAGAGTTGCCGAAGCGACTCTCGTCACGCCAGAGGGCTACTCGCTGACCGTGCAAACTGCGTTGGAGATTGTGAGCAGAACGTTGGCAGGTGAAGTTGATCCCGGATTCTCGACGCCCGCCAAAGCGTTTGGCGGCAAGTTCATCGAACAATTTGACGGTGTGCGGCTCGAGTGGCGGATTGTTCCAAGTTAGCTTCCCAGTACCTTCCCCAGTCCCTTCTGAAACTGAAGCATCGTCGGGGTGATCTCATGGCGGATGAGTTCACCCAGATGCCAAAAGTTCATCTCGCGGTCTTGCTCGTACATCCAGGCGAGGGTCACCAGAAGAAGATCCATGCTCGCCATTGGACAATGCCAGCGGGGCACATTGGGGTTTTTCTCGTGCATGATTCGGTAGAGCGCATCTCCGTTGTCCAGGTATTCCGTGACCGCGCGTTCGACGGTCAAGGCGGCCAGGAACAGCCGACGGGGAATATCAACCGCGATCCGCCCGTCGGCGAGAGGTTCCACCACGAGCTTCCGCGTGAAGGCGACGGCGTCGAACTCAGCGATCACTTCCGCGAGAGCCTGCACCGCTTGCAGCAGGCCCTGCTTGGGCAGTCCCGCGCCGTGCAGTTGTTCCGCCAGCCGATCGCGGGATTCGGCTCGTCGCATGAGGCGTCGGAAAGGACGCCGCCAAAAGCGCAGATGAAAGCCGATGTCTTCGTAAGTCAGATCGAGCTTCAGCGGCTGATCGCGGAACATCGACGACGACTTCATGATCTCACCCTCGCGGCCGGCGTAGCGAATGAACTTGTGCTCCACTAAATCGGCGAGCATCTCGGCCACGACCGCGTTGACGCAGACCGCGATGCGGCCACGGATCTCGGCGGAGATGATTTCACGAGCCCGATCGCGGTTCAATCGCACCGCGCCGCCGTGTACTTCGAAGGCACTGGCCAAAGCCTGATCCGGCGTCCGTCGCGCGAAACGCACTCCCGTGACTGGCGAAAGATCCTCGCGAACAAAGGCCAAGTCGTAATAAGACCATTCAAACTCACAGAGCGACTGCTGCCAGCAGTGTCCCCAGGTATCGTGGATCAAATACTTCTCCGACTCAGGGGCCGAAAAACAGGTCACCATCGTACACAGAGTCTGAAACACAATGTCCGCTGGGACGTCGGCGTAGGCGGGGACAGCATCACGGCAAACGCACACTAAGTCTTTTGTAGTCCAAGGACTCGGGCAAGATAATCGGTATTCCAACC
>JAQBZB010000092.1 GCA_027622275.1 Planctomycetota bacterium
GGTTGGAATACCGATTATCTTGCCCGAGTCCTTGGACTACAAAAGACTTAGTGTGCGTTTGCCGTGTCGAGCCCCTTGAACTCGACAAACAAGTTTTGCAACTCAGTTCGATTCTCTTCGATCACGCGAGGTGGACCGCTTCCCAACTCACTCGCCGCGTCAAGCATCTCGCCGTGGAAGCGGAAGTGGCTGCCATACTCGGCGTTCAAGTACAGCCGTGTCCGGTGCAACAGGAAGTTGTCGTCATCACCGGTCAGACCGAGGAAGTTCGGCACCGTCCCGATATTGTTGATGTTCTGCTCGTGGTGGTAACGCATGCGATATTGACCGCCGACATCCACAATCCAGCAATCGCCGACCGGCAATCGCTTGACCGAGTCGCCCAGATACGTATCGCAGCCACCCGAGCTGGACAGATAGCTGAAGTCGTTCGCATAGAAGACCCCTTTGTGCGCGTCCGCGGCAGCCTTTCGAACTGCCACGCAGCCTCCCTTGCCGTCCCCTTTGCCGCCAAGACACGAATCACAACTGCATCCTTGACCTTCACTCTTCGCGTCTCCAACTTCAACGGCATCAAACACGCCGATCATGACGGAAGCTTCGTGGATCGGGACCGCACCGTCGTCGGCTAAAGACCGTTCGAGAAATACCTGTCCGAATTCAGGTGAGCGGCACGGCGCTAGCCGCCGGTGTTTCACAGCGCACGAAGAACCGGTGGCTAGCGCCATTCCGCTCACGAATTCCTCGAACGGTGCTAAGTCGGTTGGCTGCTGAGCGAAGGCCGTTGCCCCAACGGACAAGGCCAAGGCGGCGAGAGACGAGAGTCGCAGATTCCGGTAGTACATCGCTGATTCGACCCTCTGCAATTGGAAGTTAGTTTGACCTTGCTGGTGCAAAAGCGCCTGCGAGGATCGAAAACTGACCCCTCGTTCGCCTGTCTCTTGTTTGATTCGACCGGCTCAAGAGCATGCTTAACTGGGATTCGCAAAGAATTGACCTGCGACGGCCCCCGTGTGTGAAAGTGTGCGGGCAAGCTGGAATATGAGTCACAGCCAGGGAGTGCGCGCGCGGATCGCGCCGTGGGGCGTGGGGGGATGACAAGCAGCGATAGGTGTGCCTCAGCTTCGCTGGACAAACAAAAAAAGCCCTCAAGCAATTTGCCTGAGGGCCTCTGGGTCGTCGAAGCGGATCAACGTCGTCTAGTCAAGGAAGCCGACTAGCTCTTGACTACGGCTCGGTTGTTGAAGCTTCCGCACCGCCTTGGCTTCAATCTGGCGGATACGTTCGCGAGTCACCTTGAAGATGTGACCAACTTCTTCCAGCGTATAGCTGTAACCATCCCCGAGTCCGTATCGCAGCTTGATGATTTCGCGTTCGCGGTAGCTGAGCGTCTTCAGTACCTTGTTGATGCGACTACGAAGCATCTCTTGCGCTGCGCCGAGGGCTGGGCTTTGCGCCGCGCTGTCCGGCAACAAGTCACC
Source organism: Planctomycetota bacterium (assembly GCA_027622275.1). Classification (GTDB taxonomy): domain Bacteria; phylum Planctomycetota; class Planctomycetia; order Pirellulales; family Pirellulaceae. Next base: position 1,482 of record JAQBZB010000092.1, read on the forward strand.
GAACTGGCTGTCCTCGCTGTTGCCAACAGGGCGATCCAAGCTGATCGGATAGCGGCTCATCGCCAAGACTCGCCGAGCTTCGTCGACGGTCGTCTTGGCTTTGCGGGCCGTTTCTTCGATCGTTGGTTCACGGCCGAGCTGTTGCAGCAACTGCCGCGAGACGTTGCGAACCCGCGACATGGTCTCGACCATGTGGACAGGAATTCGAATCGTGCGGCTCTGATCTGCCACGGCCCGGGTGATTGCTTGACGAATCCACCACGTCGCGTAGGTACAGAACTTGAAACCGCGTCGATACTCAAACTTGTCAACAGCACGCATTAACCCAGCATTACCTTCTTGAATCAGATCCAAGAAGCTCAATCCGCGATTGCGATACTTCTTCGCAATCGAAACGACGAGTCGCAAGTTGCCTTCCGACAGCTCCCGCTTGGCCTGTTGATACTCCGAATAAACCGCCTTGAGCGACAGAACACGATTCCGCAAGCTGCGCGGAGTCTCGTGCGTGTGGACCAAAATGTTGCGGTATTCGGACAACCACGGCTGACGCTCGGAAACTGGCAACCGCGCCTTTTTGTGGTCGCAAATCAAACGCTGCAGCTCGCCCAATCGAGTGCTGAAATCCTCCAACACACCGATCATCGTTTCAATACGCTGGGTACGCAGGCCAAGTTCTTCCACCAATCGCACGGCCCGTCGACGACGTCGAGCGAGTCGCTGCCACGCACCCTGGCGTTTGGTCTTGGATTGCGATTTACTCATCGCAGTGCGGTAATCGTGGCGATTCCGCTTGAGCAGAACTTCTAGTGTCCGCAAGTTGTGCGGCAAACGGCCGAGGATTTGTTCTTTCTCAAGGCGGTCAGTAACGGAGACCTGCACGGTGCGGTCAAAGGGAAGCTCCCCTTCATGAACCCGCTTGAGAACTTTATAGGCCATTTGAATGACGTAGTCGCATTCGAGCAACTTCGTCCGGAAACGACGGCGAGTGACTTCGATCTTCTTCGCAAGATAGATTTCTTGTTGTCTGGTCAGCAGCGGGATCTCGCCCATTTGGGTCAAGTACATCCGAACCGGGTCGTCTGACCACGATTCATTGTCGTCTGCTGAAAGCAAGAATTCATCGTCCTCGTCGGACGCTGCCTTCGGATCGTCACTCGTGACGTCTTGATCGTCGGTGTCGAGGTCATCGTCTTCGACCTCGGCGACGGGCAACTTCGTAAATCCCTCCTCTTCCTCTGAAGCTCGTGTCTTTAAATCGTCCTCGAAGTCATCAAGTAGCGTGTCGTACAAGACAGGACTCCTAACGCTAGAAACAAAGCTGACCGGAACACAGGAAAATCAAATCCATCCTTCTTCCAAACGCAAATCCGATCGCGAGTCGCATCCTCGACTCCACGTCTCGAAACGCCTTCACGTTTGTGAATCGTGACATCCTTGTCCGAATCAAATCAAGCAATTCTACCACCAAGAGAGCGCTTGTCTGGCTTCCTCCTGGAATTGGTAAAAGATTGCGATTAGCGAGCCGGCGCAGGTCACTTAAGGTCAACCCAATCGTTCGACTCGCATATTGATCGACAACTTCGCATTCTCTATCGAAGTCACCGATCACTCATGAAGGAATCCGGCGGGGATCAGAGCGGAAAGTTCGGCAGGTGCGCAAAGCGCCAATGGACCGGAATGATTTCCATATCTCTCCCGGAGTGGAGTAATAACTACTCGCGTTTCACCCCCTGTGTACTGACCCCCGTGGTACCGACACAAGTGTGCCGCATGGTTGCTGACATCAGCACCCTCGCGGCGTGTCTAAATTCTAACTACACGCACGCCGAGGTCTAGTGTTAAGCGACGGTTAAACGGAAAACTTTACCTTGCTGGCAGGATGTTCTGATTCCTTACGATGGCGGCTCAAACGTATATTCGCGGGATCTCTATCAAAAGCCATGAACCAACGCACTGCTGGCATCGTATTTGCGGATGCCCCCGTTTCCCCCGACAGTTTCGAACATTTTCCCAACAGTTCGAATCGAGCTTCTCGAATGCTTGCCGTCAGCACACAATGCGCGGTAGCATAGCCTTGTGGGCAGAGTAAGTTCGCGACTTGGACGACCCGATCCGCCATACTACAGCCCCAGAATTGCTCGCCGAAAGTGATGTCAGGAATAGACTTAAGCGGATCCGTCGCCGTCGTCACCGGAGCCAGTCTTGGAATCGGTCGAGCTGCTGCGATTGCACTGGGTCGGGCCGGAGCATCGGTCGTCGTCAACTATCACTCGCACGAAGAGCAAGCCGATGAAGTCGTCGCGGCCGTGAAAAGTACGGGTTCCAAGGCCGTCAAGCATCAAGCCGACGTTAGCGATTTGGCGGCCGTTGAAGCCCTGGTTTCTCGGGCAGTCGAAGAGTTTGGCAAACTGAACATTGCGATCGCGAATGCCGCTTTCAGCGAAAGAGAATTGTTTTGCGAAGCCGATATGGAACGCTTTCGCCGAACCGTCGATGTGACGATGTGGGGCACGTTTTATCTTCTTCGAGCTGCCTCTCAACATATGATCAAGCAAGGCGGTGGCGGTGCGATCGTGCTGGTCAGCTCGCCACACGCTTTCGTCCCGGTCCCGCGCTCGATGGCGTACAACATCTCCAAGGCGGCGGTCGAACACATGTCCCGAACCGCCGCCATCGAACTCGCCGAACACCGCATTCGAGTTAACACTCTTCAGCCAGGCTGGACCGACACGCCGGGGGAGCGAAAGTTTGCTAGCGAGGAGACTCTCGAGGCCGCAGCCAGATCGTTACCCTTCGGACGGCTTGGCACGCCGGAAGAAATGGCGGAGGCAATTCTCTTCATGTGCAATCCTCAGAACAGCTATATGACCGGAGCCAGTCTGTTGATCGACGGCGGCATCACACTCCCGTGGTGGGCCAAACGCGGCTCGGCGGTACCCGAGTAAACAACCTTGTCTCTCGAGTCATCTCGCGAGTAATTCAGAATCAGCAACTATGTCGAAATACTTGTTACCGTGTGAATGTGGTAAAAGGATCACCGTTGATCTCAGTCAAGCCGGCCAGCAGATCGCCTGTGAGTGCGGCCAGCTGCTCGAGATCCCGACGTTGCGTGGCGTTCGCGAGCTGGAGCCCGTTCAACAGACGACATCGTCTGCCCGGCAATCCGCCGAATGGGATTCGTCACGGGGAATGGTCTTTGCCGGGTCGCTCATCCTGTTTGTCATCGGTGCAGCAGTTTCTTATTTTGCATACGCAGGGTTTTCTCGTTTCGGATACGCAGGGTTACGAGATGCTCCGAACATTACACATGAAGTTGAACGGGAATCGTTTGACAAAGCCATCGATGATATGTCGTTGGATGAAACTTACGAGGCGTGGCGAGCCATTCGCGAACACGGCCTGGGACCGCGCGGTCAGAACGTGTACGTCAACATTCGCAGCTTTCGCGCTGGGCAACAACGACTGCTCACGATCGGGATCGTTCTTTGCGTTGTCGGCATGCTAGGTGCGATTGGGTCAACGCTGGGACGACGCAAGCCTTCGGCCTGAGTGCAATTCATCGAAGATCGGCGGCACGATCGACTTCGGACGCTTCGGTCCACTTCTTACTGAAGTGCGATCCCTTCGCGAGGCGCAAAACCTCGAGATCGTTTTTGTCAACAACAATCAACAGTCTCTTGACAAGCGAGTTCGCCACCAGGACGTAGGCCGTTGCGGTTTCTGCGAGCTTCCACCACGGCCAACGATCGAGCTTGGGATACTCGCCGAGCAAGCGAGCCATTCTCGGATCGTCTTTACTTACCTTCAACAGGGAACGACAGGCACTGCACTGCGTTGCTTCGCAAGACATCGGACTGACCATCTGTTGACAAGTGTCGCACGCCACGAGCGCCTTGCGAAGTACTCGAACGCCGCTTGCCGGGCAACTCACAAAGAACTCGGGCAACGCGTTCGCGCTGGTCGCTCGGCATGTTTCCAGGTCGCCGGAAAGCACTCGCTTGCCGGATTCGCAACACGTGGCAATCGCTTCAAACGGTACGATCTCGCCATCGTCTGTTGCCGCGAGACGGTGGGAACCTCGCGGGAACGATGGACAGGCTAGCGCCGGAGGCTTCGCGCTTCCATCGACGAACAACTGTGCCCAGTTTGAAAACGCGATCGATGTCGTCGCATCGCCAATGACGAACGACAACTTCCCTTCCGCGTACTTGCACCACACGGCGGTCGTCAACAATATATCGGAGGCGTTGACTTGTCCGAGGCGTTTGATCGCCATCTCGCCTGCGTGTTGCCAGCGATGACACTGCTCGTCCGCCACGCGAATCGACCGGTTCAGTGGGACGAGTTGTTTCAGTCCGAGACGTTCGACGAGCGACCTGTCGATTGGTTCGCCGGCCAAGGTGATGAAATGATGTCTCAATCGCGTCTTCTTGTCAGACGCGACGGATCGATCGAAGTAGGTAACCCGAAGGATTGGTCGATCTTCCAGCGTACAACCGCCGAGATGAACGCTGCCGCCGTCGACCGTATACGCGTCGAACAGTCGTTGCGAGACATCGCGAACGCTTTCGGGTTGGCGGGCGGGTGCGGCGCGCCCGATAATTTGCGTCGCTTTCAGCTCGTTGACAAGCGAACGCAAAGTTGGCGAGTCGACGGTCACTACATACTCTGCGTCGGAAGTCCCCGCCGCGGAGAAGTTCTGCCTTAGCAAATCGTCATCTGCTATCTTTCTCCGTAGCGATTCGGGCAGGTTCGCGACAAAGACCTTTCCGCCTTCGCACCGGCACTCGCAGCCCAATGCCGCGAGTATCCACAGCATAAAGTCGCGCAAGTCAGCGCCCGACTCGGATGTCGCAGTGGTCGGCGGTGAACTCACGGTCGAGGAAGCCAACGAGAAACGAAACTAGAAAGACGATCGGGTTCCCGCGACCGCCAACACGTTACCGTCCAATACACTACCGCTTTCGCAAGATATAGACAACGTCTTACCTCGGCAGCAAGATACCGGTAATGGCATCTCCGGCGAGCGGGGGACGTTAGTCCCCTGATAACGTGACGTTTGATCCCATCGGGGGACTAACGTCCCCCGCTCGCCTGTTCGCTGCGGCACCTGCCGCCCTACGACGCTGCCTTCGCGATCGCATCACGCGCGACCACCAAGCACTGCTTCATGTCTTCGATGGGATTTTCGGGATTCGCTTCGTACTCCAACGAGATCGATCCGTCGGCGGGGAAGTTGATGTCTTTCAATGCCTTGAAGACACCGACGACGTCAAGGTTCGCCTGGCCAATGACGACGTTGTGCGATCCCTTGTCGCCCTTGTGCGTATCGTCCTTGATATGCAACGCGAAGACACGGTCACTCAGCTTGCGGATTACCTCGACAGGGTTCTCGCCGCTGCGAATGTAGTGTCCGGTATCGACACACGCGCCGATCCGCTTGTCGTGACCTTTCACCGCGTTCAGTGTGTCATCGGATTTGTCGAATAACGCTCCGGGCCCGTGATTGTGAATACAGACACGGATGTCGAACTCGGCGACCAGCTTATCCAAGCTGTCGAAGGAGTCTGGATTTGGATTCGCCGTGATGTTCTTGATGCCGGCCTTCTTGGCAAACTCGAAGACCTTGCGATTCGCGTCGTGGTCCGAGCTGAACCCGTTCACGCCGTGAGCATTCAGCGTGATGTCGGCCGAGGCGAGTAACTTCTTTGTTTCCGCGATCGTTTCGTCGGTTGCATTCGGCGCGAGGTGCTTGCTGTAAAACTCGACGTAATGCAACCCCATGCCCTGGATGTGCCGAACCGCTTCGTGCAGATCGAAGTTCCTCAGCGAGTAGCTCTGCACGCCAATGGGCCAGCCTTGATACGGATCGTCAGCGTGCAGCAGACCCGCCGCGTTCAGCACGCTTGGGGCGTCGAGAAACGTGGCACCTGCGGCAGCAGCAGAACTTAAAGCGAGAAATCGGCGGCGGGAAAGCGAGTGGTTCATCGAAGGCACCTCAATGCGAGTGTGGTTGTCGGACAAAGTCCCGCTATTATGCGATGCCAACCACTTCACCTCAAGCCGCGGCAAGGGGAAGTAGGGATATAGTTTGAAGGCAGCGGTGATCTCTTGGAACACCGCGATCAAAAATCGGATAGCCGCGTGGGCGCGATGGCCACCCGCAATGCATTCAGCACGGCGACAACATCAATGATCTCTTGAGCGACCGCGCCGGCGACCGGCGGCAGATATCCAGCCGCGGCGATGGAGTCATCGGTCGACGCGTCCTGCCGTAAGGCCACGTGGATCGCAGTCGCTCCCAGGGCAAGGGTCGCGATCGGGCGATGTTTTCCATCCCACCAAGTTAGCCGGTGCTCTGGATGTGTCACGTCGTGTTGTCCTTCCTGGACTGCATGTGCCCTGATCGTAATGCCTAGCGCGGAATTCGGCCACTGCCGACGTAGGATGGACGCCTCGTCCGTCCAAGACAGCAGGACGGACGAGACGTCCATTATTTCTACAGCCACGGATTACGTTCTTGCGTATCAAGCACCAGAGACGGCAACGCGCGTGCCGACTTCGAGATTGCTCTCGGGTGCCAGAATGACGGCGTCGCCTGCGGCCAGGCCGGAAATGATTTCGACCGATTCGTCATTCATCAAGCCGACTTCAACCGCCTGCTTCTCGGCGCGATTGCGGCGCACGGCAAACACTTCCCAGCCGTTGTCGACGCTACGAAAGATCGCGGAGCGTGGCACTAGCAACGCGTCGGCCCTTTCCTCCGTGAAGACGCGGACGCGGACACGGTAATCAACACCGATTTCTCTCGCCGCCCGCAGTTGGCCCAGAACTCCATCCGCGAAACGGACGACGATCGTCACACGTTGCTGTTCGACGCCCAGCGAACTGATCTTCATGAAACCGGACGGATAGATTCGATCGACGCTGCCCGCCACTCCGTGCCCGGCGGTGGCACCAACCGCAGGGCCATAGATCTCGACGGGGTCTCTCGGTCGAATTTGAACGACATCCTCGCTCAAGACGTCCGCTTCGATTTCAAGTTGTTCCAACCGGCCGATTCGCAACAGCGTCGCGCCAGCCGCCAGGTATTGCTCGTTGGTGATGGCCCGTTCGAGGATCACGCCATCCACGGGACTCTTCATCGCGCTCCGCTCTTGGCGCGTGAGCGCTTGTCGCAGGCGAGCTTCGGCTTCTTGCTTCTGTTGCCGGATCACGGCTCCCGACAGACTTTTCTTACTGATCTGTTCGGTCACAATGCGCGGCAGCAGCTTGGTCGCGGCCTGCATCGATTTGAGAGCTTCAACCGTCAACACATCCGTCCGGTAGTCGATCTGACTCTCGACGTAGGACAGTTCCGCTTTGTCGAGATCGTCTTGCGTTTCGGCTCCGGTTTCGGCCAGCTTGCGGGTCCGTCCAACAAAGATCTCGGAGTAATCGAGCCGACTTTTGCCAGCGATCTTGCGGGCTTCGGCCGCCGCGACCGTGGCGATCATCGACTCGACAAACAGCTCCGCCTGCTCGCGCGTGCTCTGTTCGACGGTCGCGTCGTCGTTTTCGACCAGCGAAGCTTCGAGCCGGTCGACGGCGGCTTTCGCTTCGGCGACTTCTTGGTCGCTGTCCGTGGCCGAAATCCGGGCAACGATCTGGCCCGCGGTGACAGCTTGGCCTTCGATCAAATCGATCGCTTCCACTCGCCCCGCAAAGGGCATCGTGACCAGATGATCTTCGGGCAGACGTGTTTTGCCGCGTTCATCGACGAACTCGCGAATCGGTCCCCGCGTGACCTTGGCCGTCTGCACGGGCAGACCGGACGACATCGAGAAGTACGTGGCCAGGGCTCCCCCAACAACCACAACCAACAAGCCGACAAATGACCAACGGTTCATAGTGCGTTTCCGGCAATGTAGCCACGTCGCTCCGTGACGCGAACTCCGACTTTCGTGATGTGTGCAATTCGAGGTTGTTACTCTTTAACCTTCGATGCTTCAAGATAATCCATTCGCGATAACGTCCATCAGACAACGGCTTGGGCGGCGCGTGCGAAGACCGCCACTAGTACTATTGTAGTCCACCAGACCCACTTTGCTCCAAACCTCATCGCTTCACGCTCGATTCGATCCACGACGGGGCACCGTAGGGGATTCCTCGTTTCGCGGATGTCCGAGTGGCGGTTTGTTCGGCATCCGTGAGCGGTTCGTTAGAAGTTGCGAATTCTGATCCCGTCAGCGATCGAGAGCAGACGCTGATAGGTTGAATCCGGCCCCGTCGACTCGACGAAGTCAATTCGATCGTCGATGAAACGGACACTTCCGTCGGCCAGCGCAAAGACAGCACCGCTGGGATGCTCGCTGGAGAAGCCGGTGCTTTCGAGGTACGCGCCGCGATAGTCACATGGAAAGGCCGGTCGCGGTCTGTTCGAATTGAGTGGCACCCGACCACCTGCCAACACAGCCGCGATGTTTTGCAGATGATTTCGGCTCGGGACGCCAAATACGACACCCGCGCCGATGATGCCGACGTTCCCCGCGGTCGTCTTGGCCCTCCAACGCCGCTCGCCGAAGGCGATCGTGTTCGTGGTTCCATCGAGGATGTCGCGAAAGGAAGTTGCTTCGTCCTCACGATATATGCCTTGTTGCAACAACGACCCGCCGGTCGGCGTTGGCTGGTAATTTGAATTGCTTGCGACGTAATTAGAAGTGGCTAGGCTGCTCTTGGGGTCTGGCGGGCACTGATAAGGATGAACCGCCCACTGGTACCACGGATAAGCCCCGTTGACCCTCGGGCCCGTGTCCGATGGGCAGCGAAATGCCTGCAACGGTTCCTGCAATTCGCGCACGAAGGCAGGGTTCGTCACGATAATCTGTAAATCGGCGTCTCCGGTGAGCATCATGTCGTACAAGTCCGACTGTTCCAGGTACGGCAGCAGCAAGAATCCCCAACCCCAAAGATTCCAGTCATCCCGCGGTGCGAACCCGTTATTCCGGTCTCGCTTGTTCAGATAGCCCGAGGGAAACGTCAGATGGCTCTCGTGATAGCGATGGGTGGCAAGCACGATTTGCTTGAGGTTGTTCGTGCAGGTTGTCTTGCGTGCCGATTCCCGGGCAGCTTGAACCGCCGGCAGCAGCAAGGAGACGAGAATGCCGATAATCGCAATCACAACCAGCAGTTCGACCAAGGTGAAGCCTGGACGGCGCTTCTTCGGGACCATGACAACCTCCACGCGAAACGGAACCAAACCCCTCGTACAGTTCTGTTACGCTTGGTCGCCAGAAGGTCACAAGAAAGTTGGGGACACGCCGGCCCAGCCGCGATCCGAGCTAAGCAATCGCGGAGCTTTGCACTTGCTGGCCGCGGGCCAGGGGCTACGCGTCGCGTTACTTCAACGCCAATCCCAGCGAGATTTCCTGGCCTTTGTCATCGCGGCAATCCAATTCGAGATGCTCTGGATAGAGATCTTCGCTGCCGTGGATCTGAACGGACATGCCACCTTCGTCTTCCAGTTGCGTGATGTCTTTCCGTTTGCGGTTGTTCAGGTACGAAGCCACTTCGTCGTTGACGCGAACCGTCACGCGAGCAATATGCGGCTGCTGACTGGCGAGCATGAGCATGCGGATCACTTCGATCGACATGCTTTCCGCGGTCTTGACCACGGCCCGCCCATTACAACACGGACAGTCGGCATAGACGCTGCGCTTCAGGCTCGGTCGAATCCGCTGCCGTGTCATCTCGATCAACCCGAACGGGCTCGTGCGAAGAATTTTAGTTCGAGCGCGGTCGCGCTTCATGGCGTCTCGGAGGACTCGCTCAAGACTTCGACGATGACTTTCCTTTCGCATATCGATGAAGTCATTGACAATCACCCCGCCCAGATCCCGCAAGCGCAGCTGCCGCGCGATCTCTTTCGCCGCCTGAATGTTCATCCTGTAGGCCGACTCTTCCGCCGAGTCGTCCGTCCGGAATGTTCCGCTGTTAACGTCGATCGCGACGAGCGCCTCGGTCTGGTCGATGACGATCGAGCCCCCGGCGCGTAGCGGAACCTCTCGCTTGTGGATGCGGCCAATCTCAGATTCCAGCTTGTACTTGTGGAACAGCGGTTCTTTCCCTTCATAATGATGCAGCCGATTGACGAAACGCGGCATCACCAGTTGCAAGAATTCCTTGGCCCGTTCATACGCGGCAGCCTGATCGATATAGATCGCATCGACGTCGGAATTGAAGATGTCGCGGATCGTGCGGATGATCATGTCGCTTTCTTCGTAGATGTCGATGGGAGCCGGGTGCGTCTTGATTCGGCGGACGATCACTTTCCAAAGCCGCAGCAGATACGCCATGTCGCGCGACAGCTCCTTTTGATGCCTGTCGATACCCGCCGTGCGGACGATGAACCCAAGTCCCTTCGGTGGATTCAATTCGAGCAGCGTGTCGCGCAGCTTGCGACGTACGGCATCGTCTTCGATCTTGCGCGAGACGCCCAGGCGGCCGAGTGCCGGCATCAGAACGAGATAGCGTCCTGGAATGCTGATATACGTCGAGAGCGTCGGTCCCTTGGTACCCATCCCTTCTTTGATGACCTGCACGAGTACTTCGTCGCCACGCTTGAAGATCTCTTGGATCGGCGGCTTCACTCGCGGACGCGCCCCCGGGCGCTGACGCCTTGGCGGGCGGCCGTCCGGGCGTTTCTCGTCGCCGTTCTTGTCATCGTCCTTCCCTGGGCGATCTTCGCCGATCGCTTTGCTGGGGTCGTAACCTCCTTGACGAAAATACTGCGCCTCGACATCGCTGATGTGAAGGAAGCCATTCCTGCCGACGCCAAAGTCAACGAACGCCGCTTGAATGCTCGGTTCGAGATTGACGATGCGTCCCTTGTAAATGTTCCCGACGAGGTTGTCCGCGCTCGCACGCTCGATGTACAGCTCTTCCAGCAGTCCGTCTTCGATGATCGCAATCCGACACTCTTCGGGCTGCGAAACGTTGATCAACATTTCCTTTTTCATGATTCTTGTTTCCGTAAATTGCTTCGGTTGGTTCGTGCCGCGACGACGGAGGGGACCGGTTAGTCCCAAAACTCAGGCGCGACTTTTCTTAGTTCCTCGCGCAGATACGTGTTGACCTCGCGGGCGCTTTCCATGGTCATCGCACGGCGAGCCACTTCTTCGCACTTGGGAATCGACACACTGCGGCAAATCTTCTTGATCTCTGGCACGGCACTTGGCGGCACGCTCAGCGTGCGTAGCCCAAGACCGAGCAATAACATGGTGTACTGTGGTTCCCCGCTCATCTGTCCGCAGACAGACGCGGGAATATCCGCCGTCCGAGCCGCGGCGAGCGATTGATCCAGTAACCGCAAGACAGCCGGATCGCTCGCTTGATAACGGTCGGCGACCAGATTGTTGCCCCGATCCACGGCCAAGGCATATTGGATCAGGTCGTTCGTTCCGATGCTGATGAAGTCGACTTCCTGCAGGAACTTGTCAAGCATCGTGACAGCAGCAGGCACCTCGACCATCATCCCAACATCAACATCCGGGTCGTAAGCGGTACCGGCCTCTTCAAGATCCTCGATCGCGTCGGCGAGGACCATTTTGGCTTGTCGCAAGTCCGCCAACGTCGAGACCAGCGGGAACATCAGGCGCACGGGCCCCAGGACGCTCGCCCGCAGGATGGCCCGCAACTGAACGCGGAACAGCGGCAAGTTGCGCAGCGACAACCGAATGCTCCGCAAACCCAGGAACGGATTCTGCTCCTCTTGCGGAAGCTGCCCCAGCTTATCAGCGCCGAGATCCAACGTCCGAATGACGACGGGCCGGCCCTGCATCTGACGGATCACTTCGGCATAAGCTTCGTAGTGATCGTCCTCGGTCGGTTCGACTTTGGCCCCCAAGTAGAGAAACTCGGTCCGGTACAGACCAATGCCATCCGCTCCACGCTCCAAGCAGGATTCGGCTTCACGAGGAAACTCGATGTTCGCATACAACGTGATTCGTGTTCCATCGGTCGTCACCGCCGGCAGATCACGAAGCGCCCCGAGTTGAGCCATCAACGTATGATGCTTTTCGACTTCATACCGATATTGCGCGATGGTTTCTTCGTCCGGCTGAAGAATCACGCGACCATGATTGCCATCGACGATGACGAGTTCGCCACCGGAGAGGTCCGTCAGGAAGCGTCCCATTCCGACGACGGCTGGAATCTCCAGACCTTTCGCAACGATCGCGGTATGACCGCCAGCGCCGCCGATCTCGGTGACGAAGCCGAGTACGAAACGCCGATCGAGATTCGCGGTCTCCGTCGGAGTCAGGTTGTGGGCGAGAATCACCACGGGGGACGTAAGATGCGAGAATTCTTCACGTCGCTCGCCGAGTAACTTGCCCAGCAGGCTGCGTTCGATATCGACGATGTCGTGCGCCCGCTCGGCTAAGTAGACGTTGTCCAAGTCTTGGAAGACTTTGGCGAATCGACGAAGCGTTTGACTGACAGCATACTCGGGCGAGTAATGCTTTTTCCGAATGAGTCCCTCGAATTCGGCGAGCAAACTCGGATCACGCAACATCTGCAGGTGAGCGGAGAAAATGGCACCGCATTGCTCGCCGAGCTGAGCCGTTACCGCGTCGCGATTGCGTGCGATTTGCTGTGCGACGGCGTCGACGGCGTTGTTCAGACGTTGCAATTCGTCATCGACGGCGTCGCGCATGACAAACCGACGCGGGATGCGAAATCCCTCGTTGTCGAACATCAGCGTTTCGCCAATGGCTACGCCCGGCGAAACCGCAATTCCCTGCAACGTTCGCATTGCGACGTTGGCGGCGACCGCGGTCAGCCCTTGCGGACTTCGATTATGATCAGGTTGTTAATGGATTGATCATTTTCGTTGTGCGGATCGCTCACCGTCTCGTTGTTTGTTTTGTCGTGACCGGCAACTCCGTCGTGACAGCTTTCGTCGTTGGCAATTCGCTCGCCAACGGGGGTCACGAGTCGTTACCTACCTGTGTGTGATTCGTGTCGTGCGCCTCGTCCGGATTCTCGCCAAAGCCTGCCTCGAACAATGCCTCGATCGCGTCGAGCGCGTCGTCGGCATCGTCGCCGGTCGCAAGAATCGTGAGTTGAACGCCTTGCTCCGCCCCCAGCGTTGCCAGGGACATAATACTCTTCCCATCGACCGTCTCGCCACGATAGGAAACTTGGATCGTACTTCCGAAATCTTTGGCTAGCGATGCGAGCGCATTGGCAGGCCGGAGGTGTAATCCCTCCGCGTTTGTGACTTTCACAACCCTCGTACCTGATTTGCTGGCCATCGCCAATTTTGCACCTCTAGAAGTTCACGAACAACGTCGCTCAGGAATCGAGCGAGCTGAACATGCACTTTGTGTCAAATTGAATCGCATTTGCAGGAACAGCAATTACGACACAAATTGGTTGTTGTCTGCCTCTTCCAACAACTGCTGAATGTCATCAGCATTCTTGGACTGCTTGAGGAACCGACAGAACGTATCATCACGCAATTGGCGCGAGATGTTCTCGAGGGCTCGCAAGTGGTCGCCTGGACGGTCGGGAGGGGAGACGAGCAGGAACAACAGTTGCACCTTTTCGCCGTCCAAGCTGTTGAAATCGACGCCTTCACTGATGCCGACAGTACCGACGAGCTGGTCAACACTGGGATGCTTGGTATGCGGCACCGCGACGCCGCGCCCGATCCCCGTGCTCCCCAGCTCTTCACGTTTCATAATGGCTTTGACGATGCTCTCTCGCTCATCTTCCTTGATGGCACCCGCATCGACTAACGATCCAACGAGTTCGTTAATAACACCTTCTTTGTCATCCGCCGTCAGTTCCGATCTGATGGCCTTCACATTCATGAAGTCTGAGAATTTCATAGGCCGTGTATCCTCTGTTTGTCTGTTTTACGCTCGCCGCTCAGATTGTCGAGCGGTTCGGCGTCATTCATCGGCTTCGCCGTCGTCCGCCGTATCGTCTGCGGCAGGTGGCTCAAGCTGTTTCCGCCCCGGTTTTCGATGCCCGTCTTGAATCTTCTCCTTGTGCTTTCGCAGTTGTTGTTCCAACTTGTGAATCACGCTGTCGAGAGCCGCCGAGAGTTCGCCCGTGTCGGTGGCCACAAAATCCGAGGTATGCTCAGCCGATACACACACCTCGACGCTTGGTGCCTCGCGATTTTCGAGATTGACCGTCACCTCAATGCGAGTGATGCGGTCGAAAAACCGCCGCAGCTTCTCAACCTTTTCAGTGACTCGCTCTTGGGTGGCCGCACTCAATTGGCCATGCCTGGCCGATACAATGACCTGCACTCGGTATTCTCCTCGCCCTGTAAACCCAAAGCCTGCTTAACCTTAGTGTAGTCCAAATAACGCCACTCGGCGTTCACATTCTAGCGGCGTAGTCGGCTGGCCACAAATCCAAAACAGCGTGGCGATTCTGGACAACTGACTTAGTCTACCCATTCCTAGCGCGACCGAAAGGGGCTAAGTGGCGGCGGTTGGCAACAGAAAAAGAAGCTTGGAATCCACTTACTGCATCGAAATCGCAGCGAATCATCGAAAACCATAGCCCGCCGCCCAAAGGAGCTACTCTGGAGCTGGTGATTCGCCGCTCGCGTCCGCCGGCACAGCGCGCCGCGTTGGCAAGGCCGTTGGTGGATGCTGATAGACGATCGCCCCGGTACCTAGGTTCCGTCGCCATTTCATCACCTCGCCCTTTTGTTGAGCGGGAGGTTGTTCGGGACGGAACAGCTGCGTTTTGTCGGTGATCCGGCGTAGGTTCTCGTAGGCCAGAACGCGCGTGCTGGCTCGCTCGTGTTCCAGAGCGTCGACCAATTCCTTCGCCCCGCCAGCAGCCAGTTGGTCCGGATTGAAGCCGCACAACAACTCGTACATCAAACCCGCATCATCGCCCGTCAGTTTCTCCAGCGAACGCTGTAACTTGATCGCTGATTCAGAACTGCGGGCCATCGCGCCGCGGAGTGCATCGAATTGTGCGTACCAATAAGACCGCAGCCCGGCCCCATCGAGAGCTTCGATGGCCGGATCAAACATATCAAGCGCACAAAGCGAGCGACATGCCAGCGAACGAACCTCAACCTGGCGAAATCCCGTCCGCTCTAGCAGCGACAGGCTCAACGGCCGATCTGCTGCCAAGTCGCGGCGCAATTCCGCCGAAGCAAGTCGATCGATATCCGCCAAGTCTTTGCCGACAATCCAATCTGGCAGCTCTCCCGCTTCGTACAACGCCGGTTCGCCCTCGCCTTCAATCACCAACACCTGCTCCGCGCTGACGGCAGCCTCCTCGGCTCCCTCCTCCTTCCACGCGATCCGACCGCTCAATGCGAAAACCTGAATGATCGAAATCGCGGGATCGAGTTCCGGCGGTTGCCCTGGCGGCAAGTATTTCATGACATCCACGGCCAACACCGAATCAGCATCCGCAAACAGAACGGAACCCGTGCGGCCGGCGACCTCCAAGTGAATGGCGGCTTCGGGTTCGCCGAGTGGCACGATGATCGCTCGCCCGGACTCGATCTTGATGAGCGGACCCGCCGCGTCGTTGATTTGGCCAAATTCAAGATGCGACTCGCCCGCGAGAGTGACCTTCATGTTGTTAGACAACAATAGTTGAGGCCGATAGGTCGGCAGCGCGATGATCCGTTGTCCCGTGACCATCGGCGAGTCCGGTGGCACTCGGAACCAATCGCCAGCCGCTTCGTCGAATCGGGCCAACACTTGTTCTTCCGAGATGTATCGTCCCACGGAAATCTGTCGAGCCGGCTCGACGGCGGTCACTTCCGCCGGCTCTTTCGATCCTCCCAATTTTTCACCGGCGATCTCGACGGCTTCGACCGCTGGCCGTTCAACGACACCCGCCACCGAATCGTTCGTGGCGGCTGGCCTTTCGGGTGAAGTATCCGCCGCTGGGACGACAGGTCGCGAACCAACCGGTGACTCCGTCGGCAAAACAGGCTGCGTCTCTTCCGATTGCGGAGGGACTGATGCTTTTGTTTTGAGACGAGTTTCCGCGTTCGATGCTGCCGAATCCGGTGACAACGAATCGACGCTGGAAGGAATTGTAATCTCCGGCTCCGTCAGCTCAGCTGCGGCGGGCACCGGGCCTTTCGCAACTTCACGCGGTGACGACAAACCGATCAAGCTGCGCACTGCCTGCAGCGCGACGAGCGTAATCAAGAATCCTAGCAACAACGTGATGGCGAGTGATTTGGCCGACAACCGCGACGGTCGCGGTGATTTCGCCGGACTGACGGCGGTGGCAGTTCCTGATCCAGCACGCGAAGTGACCGCGCCACCACGATCTGTTGCCGGAGCGGCACCATTTCCCGACGCATTGTGTGCCGTGCTGGGGTGACGATTGTCCAGGTGACCGATCCGGTAGGCCCGCTCTCGCATCGCAGCCTCGACTTCCGCGGGCTCACCGAGAACCAACGTCAGAATCTGATGACACGAAGCCACCTCCGCGAGATGTACGTCCGATTCGAGACACACCTTCTCGAACTCAGGAACTCGTTCTGGAGGGAGCGTGCTATCGAGATAGTCTGCCACGGTGTTGGGGTCCAACCCCAAACCTTTGCCGTCCAATTTCGGTGCCCCCAAACGCATGCGTCGCATCGAATCACGCACACGATGGACAAGGCCGCTGGCAAAGCTGCTTTCTTCGATCTTGTGTTCCAATTCCTGGGCATCCGCCGGATCGAGAACGTCGTCGAGGTAAGCCAGCATCGTTCGCAAAGTTAATCGCATCAGATTCGCTCTTTCAGCCGCCGGGCTAGCAGTCGGGTTTGTCTTGCGGAACTCGACATATCAGTTCGTCTGTAAGTAATAGTGCGAAGCTAGCAGCGAGTCCGTACACGATTCCGGGAAAAACCGCAAGAAAATCCGCCGCGACCGACACAACAGGAACTCAGCGACGTTTCTCCCGAGAGCACGGCGAGCCAACCAAGAGGGCACCGACGGAGATCATCAATTCCAGTGAAGCGATGACGAGCGGGTGGACGGCGGCGACTGGTGTGGGGAGCGGGTTGGGTCGTGCAGCGGGTTCCCAGCGCGAAGCGTGCTCCCATCCGAACTCCGTACGCCGCCAACCAGTCGGCCTGTCGCCAGCGCTGCCATCGCCGCGGGCCTGCAAAGTCGGACAGGTCGTCGTCGGAAGCCAGAACGTCAGGGAGACCCAAACAAACAGAAACAAGCAGCGTCGCAAGGCAACCTCGAGAAAGAAGGGACGGCGCGGTGAAGACGAATTCGCCCATCGATCGCAAGGCCTGCGCCAACTGCCGATGAAGCAATCGATCGACGAGCAAGAGACGCTGATGGACGGGTTTGCGCTGGTTGAATTCGAGCACTGCGTGGCACCACGCTGCCAAAACGCAACGCGCCCATGATGCGAAAACTCAACGTCCGATTCGCGGGGAGGCCGCTGGCTGTCGTCGAGCACAGTCGTTTGCCGACTCGTTCCGCGTGGCCTATGTTTTAACAGAGGTTCCGTGAACGCCGTCAGCGCGTTCGAGCACGATCAACCGAATTACGCCAAACAAGGGCACCGCAGATGGCCATCGACCAAGACAATTCACAGCTCGATAAGCTGTTGGTGGGCGCTCAACTTCCGGCATTGCCGCAAAGTGCGATTCGCTTGCTGGAACTCTCGCAAGATCCCAACAACGCGTCCGCCGATTTCGCCGTACCGATCGAATCCGACCCCGGCCTCACGGGCCAAGTGCTCCGCTTTGTCAATTCGTCGTACTTCGGGTTCTCGCACGAGATCTCCAGCATCAAGCTCGCAATCTCGCTCGTCGGCATCCGCACCATTAAGAACTTTGCACTTTGGAGCGCCGTCTTCAGCTTGATGCCAAACCCCAAATGCGGCCCGTTCAACCTCAAGAGCTTGTGGCAGGATTCGCTACGTCGCGCCGTCTTTGCACGCCGATTCGGCAAGTTACTTGGCCTGTCCAACGCGGAAGATCTGTTCGCCGCGGCGTTGCTTCAAGACATGGCCGTGCCCTTGTTGGCGAAGGAACTTCCGACCGAGTACGAATCGTTACTCAAACATCGCCGCGGAGGTCAGGTTAGCTTATCGGTACTCGAAGCGTCCGCGTTCGGCTGGACACACGCCGACGCCGGCGCGTTTATCGCCCGCAACTGGCATCTGCCCGAGACGTTCGCTTCGCTCATCGAGACCCACGTCTCGCTCGACGAGCACGTACTTGATGTATCGCGGAATCGTGAAGCGCTGGCCGTTAGTCTTTCGGCGTTGTTGCCAACCGCGGTGGATGACGAGTGGATTGATCGTGAGCGATTCCTGGCCGCCTACGAGCGGTGCGCGCCACCAAATGCGGCTCCCCCGGCGGCATTCTTCAAAGCGATCGATAACGAGTTCGCGGAGTTTGCCCCGGTCCTGAAGCTCGCTGCGCCGGCCAAACCGCTTGCGGAATGGTTCGATTCAAGACTCGAACCCGCGGAAGCGATCGGCTAATACGAATCGCAGACGCTCTCGTCCGTCCTTCCTTCCTGACTCCTACGACCCGTTTCGTAGAGCATCGACGGGACGTGAAGTCAAGTGTCTTAACGATTGCGACACGAGAAATCTTCACTTTCCTGTCGTGGCGGTAGACAACTGTTTGGATTCGTCTCCGCGGTAGTTAGAATTGACGGTGATCAAACGATCGATGTTGATCGACGACGCCTGTGCCAGACGACTCGTCGTACGTTCCGTTCGGAGCAAGGTCGTGATTGACTATGACCGCCTAAGACGACAGCAGCTACTTCGCGAGGCCGAAGGCTATCTCGATTTAGTCACTTCGTGCGCGGACGAGTTCCCGTTACAACCGGCCCTCCGTGACCGACTCGCCGAGCGGGCCCTGACCGTTCTCGATTCGATCCACACGGAGGGGCTCGATCGAGAAGATTTGCTCTACCTTCGCGGTCAAGCTTACCGCGTCATGGAGCGACATCATGAAGCGATTCAGTGCCTGGCAGAAACGGTTGAAGTAAACCCCGATAACCTTCACACGTGGTTGGCACTAGCTTGGTGCCAGAAGCGCATCGGCCGGGTGGATCTGGCGATTGAATCGCTTGAAGAAGCCCTCTCGGTCGCACCCGATCATGCGATCATCTATTACAATCTGGCGTGCTACTGGAGCCTGGCCAACAACGCGAAGCTGGCGATCGCCTATCTGGCTCGGGCCTTCGACATCGATCCGTGTTATCGCGACTTAGTCGCCAGCGAAAGGGATTTCGACGCGATCCGCCATCACTCGAGCTTTCTCGAGCTGACGAGCGTCATTGTTTAGCTTGGCGAACTCCGCAGGTCATGCTCCGCATGACGGCAAGCTGTGGCGGTCCAATCGCGATTCAGCGATTACAAGCACGACCAACCAATGCAGCCGGGTGATTTCCCGAGCCGGTTCGGCTAGAATGAGCCGCTCACCGCAAGGGCGCGACGATGATTTGCTCGGTCGATGTTGCACGAGGCATCGCGATGGGGCGAGCCGCGATCCGCCAAGATTGCCGAGTGTCGAACGAACACCCGACAGCGAAAGGAATGAAGATGAAACTCAATCCCCGTTTGATGGCGGCGTTGTTGCTCGTATTGCACGTCGGTCCGCTCGCCGCGCAAGAGCAGTTCTCGAAAATCGTGGGCTCCGCACCTGTCAAACCAGTCGCGCCACAAAATACGCTTAGCGTCCCTTTCATTACTTGGGGCGGCGATGTGGCCACGTTTCACGCCAACGGCGGCCTGGATACGAAAGCGAACTCGATTTACGCCAAGCAAGGCTTGAAGGTCAAGCTGACACCGGGCGACGACTTTGTCGGGCAGGTGCGAGATTACATGAGTGGCAAGAGCCCGTTCCTGCGCGGCACATTTCGCATGCTTGGGCAAGCGAGCGAAGTCATTGGGTCGGACCCGCGGACCAAGCCCGTCGTGGTCTTGCAACTGTCGTGGAGCGGCGGCGATCACATCGTGGCACGCGAGAATCTGAAAACGCTGAACGACCTGAAACGCGACGGCAAGAAGGTGCGCATCGCCTGTCAACAAGGTGGTCCGCACGTCGGCTTGTTGTACGACGCTTTAACAGCCGCAAATTTGACGAAGGCTGATGTCGAGATCGTGTTCGTGGCGGATCTGACCGGCGAAAAAGGTGCGGCGGAGGCTTTTCGCAAAGACGCCACCATCGACGCCTGTTGCGTGATCACGCCCGACATGCTCGGATTGACCGGCGGTCTGGACGCGGCTGGCACGGGAGCCGAAGGGACCGTTCTCAATGCACACGTCCTCGTCTCGACGCAGAACATGTCGCGCTCGATCGCCGATGTTTATGCCGTGCGCTCGGACTGGTTCAAAACGAATCGGCCGACCGTCGAGAAGTTCGTCGCGGGCTACCTGAAAGCGACGGAGGACGTCCTCGCAATGCGAGACGACTTCGAGAAGACTCAGCGGATGTCGGCCGAGTATCGAGCGCTGTTAGGCATGTCGCAGCAGATTTTTGGCGAGGAAGTCCTGCCGACGCTCGAAGTCGATGCGCACGGCCTGCTGCTCGACTGCCGCTTCGTGGGACTGCCGGGGCAGATCGCGTTCTTCGAGCAGAAGGGAAATCTGAATGGTTTCGACAAGAAGCTTGAATCCGCGCTCGATCTGGCGACCAGTTGGGGCTATGCCAAGACCCGCAATGGCTTTGATCCAGCGGGCTTTGACTATCAGCAGCTCGCCACGGCAGCCGGTATCAAGTATGCCGCGCCGAAAGCAAGTCTCGCTGGCGAAGCGGTCGATATGTTTCCCGGCGACGATCTGGATACGAATACGATCGTCAGCTTCACCATTTCCTTCGCGCCGAACCAGACGGATTTCTCCGTGGACCGTTACGGCGCGGAGTTCAATCGCGCGCTGCAAGCGGCAAGCACGTTCGGCGGCGCCGCTGTCGTGATCCGCGGCCACGCTGACCCGACCAAAACGCTGGTCAATCTGATCAAGTCGGGAATGCAGAAGGGTTTGATCACCAGAACCGGCCAGAGTGGTAACTACACCTACTTTACAAAGACCGCCCAAGGGAGTCAGAAGCTTGATCTGCAAAACACCAGAGCGCTGGTCGAACTAATTCAAGGCGGTGCCTTCGAAGGGACGCCAGATAGCCCGCTGCAAACAATGCAAGCCGCTTTGAATCTGTCGCTTCGCCGCGCGGAAGAGGTGAAGGAAGCAATCCTCGCCTATGCCAAGAGCCGTGAGGTCAACGTCAATGTTGCACAGCTTGCTCCCGTTGGAGCTGGAATTGCCGAACCGGTGATTTCCAAACCGAACTCGCTCGAGGAAGCTTTGCAGAACATGCGCGTCGAGTTTCGCATCGTCAAAGTCAATCCAGAAACGCTGAACAAGTCGGACTTTGATTTCTAGCTCGCTACCCAGGGCAAAAACAGTGTGAAGTGTTTCATTGTAGAACAATTGTCCCAATTGTTACCGGATTTCTATGCTCGCTACGCGAACGAAACGAATGAAGCAATTGGGACAATTGTTCCACGACTGGGAGAAGCGGAATGCTAGGAAAATCTTGCCTGTTGAGTCTGTCGATGCTCCTGTGCGGCGAATTGATCGCCGGCCAGAATATCGTCATTGTCTTGGACGATTCCGGGTCGATGGGCGAACCACTGCGGAGCGACCGGCGCACTCAGAAGATCGATGCCGCGCGATCCGCCTTGCGGACGGTGCTGGAGCAATTGCCTGACGATTCGCAAGTCGGCGTGCTGGTACTCAATGGCGAGCAAGACGCTTGGCTGATTCCGCTCGCTCCGATCGATAAAGCCGAGGTGAATTCGGTCGTTGGTCGTATTCGCGCCAGCGGTGGTACGCCGTTGGGAAGTTCCATAAAGATCGCGGCCGATGCGCTCCTGCAAGCCAGGGCCAAGCAACACTACGGCACCTACAAGCTGCTCATCGTGACGGATGGTGAAGCTGGCGATAAGGAACTCGTCGAGCAATATCTGCCCGACATTATTTCGCGCGGTCTGGTCGTGGACGTCATCGGCGTCGACATGCAGCAGACCCACAGTCTGGCAACCAAGGTCCAAACCTATCGCCGCGCGGACGACGCCCGCTCGCTGGAACAAGCCATCTCGGAAGTCGTGCTGGGTGAAAGCTCGGCCGACACGAGCGATGCGGGCGAATCCGATTTCGAAATCCTCCAAGGGCTACCGTCCGAAGTGGCGGTCGTGATCTTGAACACGCTCGCCAATCAAGGCAATCAACCCATTGGTCCGCAAAGACCGGCAGCCACTTTCGGAAGCGGGGAACAGCAACTGCCGCCAGGTGGACCTTTCGATAGTGTGCCGAATGTTCCGATGCCGCGTTCGGCACCGGCTGGAGTTCGAGGAACGTGGAGCACGGTTTTTAGCTTCTTGTGTGCTTGCTCTCTTGCGGTGATAGTTCTTGCTGGAGTTGGTATTCTGTTGGTCGTTAAGTCGAGCGGCCGGAGATAGCTGAGCCTTTCCAACGCCACCGGCAGGCTACCCCGGATTATCCATGAACCGGTCAGCATTGTTCAAAATATACGTTTGTGAAAAGAGTTACGGCTATCTTGCCCAAAGCACCACGCAAATCAGCCGCCACGCGCTAGCCTGCGGTTCTCTCGAAGTTCGCGAGAACCGCAGGCTAGCGCCAGGCGGCTGATGAATAATCCGGGCGAAGGCCAGCTACATTGAATATCGCCGAAAACGAAACCTTTGCGGAGGAATGTTGGGGTGTCGAAAGGTAAGCTGGTTGCCGTCTGTTTCGTGTGGCTGATGCTGATGGCAATCGGTGCCGTGGCGTGGAAAGTGATCTTTGCGCCAGCTCGTCACACCGCCGAACAACAGCAAGAGCAGCAGCAGGCAGAGCAGCTGGAGAAGACTCGTCGCGACAAGCTGCAGAACGCGGGAGCGCCCTCGCGCTATCGTCACCAAATCAATCTGCATCTCGATTCGTTCAGCGGCTATGCCGTGATCCGGTCCGATACGTTTTCGCAAGAACTCGCTCAACGCGGCATCCGGCTGAATCTGCACGATGACGGAGCGGATTACCCGGCTCGCATCCGAGAACTCCAGTCCGGCGAAGCGCAGTTCGCCGTCTTCACGATCGACGCCTTGATCACAACGAGCGCCGATCTGGGCGAGTTGCCGGCGACGATCATCGCGCTGGTTGACGAAACGACCGGTGCCGACGCGATCGTGGCCTACAAATCACAGATCCCGAACGTCGACGGATTGAACTCGGCGGACACACGCTTCGTGCTGACGCCAAACTCACCCAGCGAAACGCTCGCTCGCGTGGTGATGTCGCGCTTCCAGCTGAATCACCTCGCGGACAATCCGTTCATCGAAGCGCGCGACGCCGGCGATGTGTTTGAACGCTACAAACAGGCCAAGCCAACCGAGAAGTTCGCCTATGTGCTGTGGCAGCCCTACGTCTCGCAAGTGCTGAAGAACCCGCTGACGCATGTCGTCATCGATAGCTCGCACTTTCCGTCGACCATCGTGGATGTGATCGTGGCAAATCGCGACTTCGTGCTGAAGAACCCGGATGTCGTGAAGGACGTCGTCGAGTCCTATTTGACGTCGGTGTACCAGTACCGAGATCGCAGCGACATGGTCCAGCTGGTGACCCAAGACGCCAAGGCCACCGGCTCGCCGTTAACAGCCGAAGAAGCGAGCAAGTTGGTTGACGGCATCTGGTGGAAGAACACGCAGGAGAATCTGGCCCACACCGGACATCTGGTGGGCAAACCGTTGCCGCATATCGAAGACGTGATCGCGAATATCACGGACGTGCTGCAGTCGACCGGAGCCATCACGTCGGACCCCACCGCTGGAAAACCGAACTACCTGTATTACGCCAAGGTCTTCGAGGAGCTGCAAGACTTTCATCCGGGCACGGATCGTGAAGATGTCAGATCGATCATGCTCCCCGCGTTAAACGATCAGCAATGGGAGGAACTGACGGAAGTCGGGACGGCCCGCGTCCCGTCACTGATCTTCGCGCGGGGGACCGATCGATTGACCGAACGCAGTCGCAGCGTGCTCGATGAATTGGTCGGCAAGTTGACGACGACCAGATTCTATGTCTCGATTCGCGGCAACGCTTCGACCGTGGGGGACCTGGAGCAAAACAAGCTGTTGGCCGAGCGGCGGGCGCGGGCGGCGCAAGAGTACCTGGTCGAGAAAGGAGTCGACAGCAGCAGGATTCGGGCGTTGGGTGGCCAGCCGAGCGGCACGACATCTGTCACCTTCATGCTCGGTCAGTTACCCTATTAACGCCCAACGATTCCCTTTTCAGTCCGTCGCGTCCCCCGCGCGCCCGCGGCAATCCAAAACATGGACAAGGTCAAAAAGAAAGTTCTTTTAGATCTCTTCGGTTCCCCTGGGACAGTTCTGCCGATCGTCGCCGGTATGAGCGCTTGGATGCTGTCGTGGGCGGTCGATGGCAGTATGTTGTTGAACCTGGGCGGCTTGGTGGGTGTGCTTGGCGGCGTCGGCTTCCTGGCCACGCGGCTGATCTTCGGTCTGGAAAAAATCACCGAGAATGCATTTCAGTATTTGAACGACCAGCGGCGCGAGGCTCAGGAACAGGCTCTCGATTTGCTCGAGGTGCGGCTGCGCGGCGATGAGGACCCAAGAACTCAAACATATTTGCGGGATCTGCGGACGCTGTACACGGATTTTCAAGACGATTTACGCAGCGGCCGCGTCGCCGGAGCCGCCAGAACCGTGCTGGAGCAGGTCGAGAAGTTGTTCCAGGCGGCTGTTAAACACCTGGAACATTCGTATCATCTTTGGGTAACGGCTGGACGCATGTCGGACGACGCGCGGCAGGCCTTGTTGGAAGAGCGGGAACGTGTCGTCCAAGAAGTCCAGGAGACCGTCGAACATCTGAGCAAGACCATTGAACAGTTCCACTCGTTTCGTGTGAAGGCGAGTGAAGCGGAACTGGCGAAACTTCGCGAAGAACTGGACGAGACGATGCAGGTCGCGCGACGAGCGGAGGCGCGACTTGAATCGCTCGGCACCGAAATCACCCATGACCCGCGTGAATTCGAGTAACTCAATCACTGCTGAGGAGCTAACGCATGTTTAAAGCGATGGGCAAGTATGTCCGAGCCGTCTTCTACCTGATCACGTTCCGAATCGACAAGGCGAGCGAAACGCTGCGCATGAATCCGGGCGTGATGTCCGCGAATTACGACCGCATCATCTTCGAGAAACGAAG
Source organism: Planctomycetota bacterium (assembly GCA_027622275.1). GTDB lineage: Bacteria > Planctomycetota > Planctomycetia > Pirellulales > Pirellulaceae. Next base: position 26,721 of record JAQBZB010000092.1, read on the forward strand.
CCGCATCAATCAATACAAAGATGCGATTGCGGCGATGATCGCACAAGAGGAATCGAAGAAGCAGAAGCTCAAAAAGATCACCGAAGAGATCGAGCATCTCGAAAAGCTCAAAGCGGGCGCGGCTGCCAAGGCGCGCAAGACCGCCGAGAAATACAACAACCATCCCGAGGCGACGAAGAACGATCCCGAGTACCTGAAGTGCCAGGCCGCGTTCAAGGATTTCAGCTCGACGCTCGCCGAAAAGCGGGCGCGTGCGGACGAACTGGAAGGAGACCTTGCTGAACTTGTCAAGAACGTCCAAGGGCACAAGATTAACATCCAATCGCAAATGCGGGATCTCGAGAAACTCGCTGAGGAAAAACACGACACCGTCGCCTCGGTACTCTCCGCCACCGAAGAGAAGCAGATCGCGGACATCATGACGGGCCTCGCGGAAGATCGCAATTCCGAAGAGCTTCGTGAGCTTCGCGAATTGCGCGGCAAGGCAGGTGCCCAGGCTCGCATGAGCCGCGAGCTGGCGGGACTCGACACCAAGCGCGCCGAGGAAGAGTTCCTCGACTTCGCACAAGCCAGCGAGGCGAATGATGAGTTCGACCAACTGATCGGACTGGCGGGAAAAGAAGACACGGAAACGAATGTTTCCGAGAAGACACAGATTCCTGAATCCTAGACTCTGTTCCCGATCGCGTAGCGGAACTTGGAGCATGAAAAACTAGAGGAGTAATAAGATGAGAAACTACTCGCCGTTTGTTGTGGTCGCGGTCGTATTGGTCGCTGCCATTGGTTGTAAACCATCCAAGCCTGCTGGCGGCACATCGGCATCGGGCGGCTCTGCCCCTTCCGCGGCATCTGGCGGAGCTGTTTCGGAATCAGGAGGCTCGGCTCCCTCCTTCAGTCTCGCCTGGAGCGAATATCCCAGCTGGTCCGTCTTCGGCGTCGCTCACGAACTCGGCTTGATCGATGGTGCCGAAGGAAAGCTTGGCACGATCGAACAGAAACACAATGTCGACATCGTGCTCCAAGAACTCGGTTACGACAGCTGCCTGAACAGTTTTACGTCCAAGAATTGCGATGCGGTCTGCATGACGAACATGGATGCCTTGATCGTCAGTCCCAATCGCGATGGAATCGCACTGCTCCCGACCAGCACCAGCAATGGTGCCGACGCCTGCATCGTCGTCGGAATCAACAATCTCGACGAATTGAAAGCTCACAAGATTTACGGCCTGAAAGGAACGGTTTCGGAGTATTGTTTCGTCCGCTGTATCGAAGAGGCGGAGCAGGCCGAGAACAAAGGTTACAAGGCCGAGGACTTCCAATTCACGAACCAAGATCCCGGTGCCGCGGCGGTCGCCATGGCCCAAAAGCAGGAATCGCATCAGGCGATCATGGTCTGGAACCCGTTCGTGCTGCAAACATTGAACGACCGGCCCGATGCCAAGGTGCTGTTCGACTCCAGCACGATTCCCGGCGAGATCGTCGACATGGTCGTCGTCGCCCGCGACGTCATGGACAAGCCAGGTGCCGATGACTTCGCCGCGGCCGTCATCGAAACCTTCTACCAAATGAATAAAGAACTGGCGAAACCAGCAGGTGGCGATGACGTGTTGGTCGAATTAGGTAGAAAGTTCTCGAAGCTTGGCTTGGAGGACATGAAGATAGTCGTCGAGCAGACACAGTTCTACAAGACTCCGGCTGAGGCTGTCGCATTGCTCAACAGTGACGAATTCAAAGCCACGATGGAGACCGTCGCCGACTTTTGCGTCGCGCAAGGCCTTGTCGATAATCCGCAATACGGTTTTGCTGGTGAAACCGGCAAGCAGTTGGTGTTCGATGCCTCGTACATCCAAAGCGCGACCGAAGGCGGCAACGAGTGATTCGGCAACCGATTTCCCGGAACCGGCGGTTCGCCTTGGGAGTGGCGTCGATGCTCACGATGGCCCTGCTCTATACCCTCTTGTCGAACAGCCGCCAGGCAGCCGCCCGGCTCGATCAGCAGCAAGTCGCCGAGAAGAAGCTACTGGAATTACAGTCCGAGCAGACGCTCCTCGAACAACGACGAACCGAGGCCGCCGAACTTCAAGACGAAGCCCAGCGGCAGCGACAGTTGAGCCGGATCGCGAAAGACGAGCAGCGGATCGATGAAGATATCGCCAAGTTCACACGCTTGCGGGATGCCCCGGATAAAACGGATTTGACCGTTCCCAGTTGGAAGATGTTGTATCGTCAAGGACTCGTGCGATCTTGTACACCGCAAGGATCATTCGAACGCAAGGAAGTCTGGATCACGACCGACTTCATGGCGACCATTGTGCGGCTGGTGACCGCCCTGGTGCTCGGGATCGGTGTTTCCTTGACGCTTGGCATGTTGATGGGATGCTTCGACCCGTTGGAAGCGTTCTTCACGCCGCCGTTCGCGCTGCTTTCAAAGGTTCCGGCAACGGCGGTGCTGCCGATCTTCTTCGTGCTGGTCCAAATCAACTTCAAGCTTTACATCGCGATCATCGTCTTTGGGATGTTGCCCAGCCTGGCGCAATCGATTTCGGCGAGCGTCCGTAAGGATGTGCCCGAGGAATTGATCTTCAAGGCGTATACACTCGGAGCGAGTCAGCTCGAGCTGATCTGGGAAGTGATCTTCAAGCAAGTGCTGCCTCGGGTTCTCGACGCCGCCCGTCTGCAGATTGGCCCAGCTTTGGTCCTGCTGGTTGCCGCGGAATGGATGGTGGCGGGCGAGGGGATCGGCTACCGGCTGCGATTGTTCTATCAGCGAACGGACATGACGGTTGTCTTCGTGTATGTGTTTATTCTCGGCGTGTTGGGGCTGGCCACGGACTATGCGTTGACGTGGGCCCGCCGCAAACTGTGCCCTTGGTTCGGCGATTGAGCAAACGATTTGATGCTTAAGAGGTTGATCCGTGTCATCATCAAATAGCAGAGACATCGTCTTGGAGTGCCGCAACCTGAGCCACTGGTTTGGTGCGAAGAAGGTGCTGCAGGATGTGAATCTGCAAATTGGCCGCGGCCAGATCGTGGCCTTGGTCGGGCCGAGCGGCAGCGGCAAATCGACCTTGCTGCGCGCGATCCTCGGCACCCACCCTCCCCGCGCCGGTGAAGTGCGGATGGACGGCGTCGCCTTTCGCTCGCCGCACCGCGACCGGGGCATCGTCTATCAACGCTACTCGCTCTTCCCGTTCCTCACCGCCGAGGAGAACGTGGCGTTCGGTTTGAAACTCGATCAAACCTCGCTGGCTCATCGTTGTTTCAGCTTCTTCAAGTGGCGAGCGCTGCGGTCGTCGCACGTCGAACAGGCGGGACGATTTCTCGACCGTGTCGGTTTAAGTGCCGCCAAAGGGCAGTATCCGTCCGAACTCTCCGGCGGCATGTGCCAGCGGGTCGCGATCGCCCAAGCGTTGATCATGCGACCCAAATTGCTGTTGCTCGACGAACCCTTTGGTGCGTTGGACGAGGCGACTCGTGAGAGCCTGCAACTCATGCTGCTGCAACTGTACGAGGAGAACGTCCAAGCGAAGGAGCGCGGCGAGCCAGCTCTGCATACGATCTTGATCGTCACGCACGAGTTGAATGAAGCGATCTATGTATCGAACCGCGTACTCGGGCTGTCGCAATATCACGAGACGGGTCAGGACGGAGCCACCATCGTGTACGACAAGCCCGCCCCGATCTACCGGCCCAACGAGCCGAAAGACGTGAGCCGTTTCCACGAGCAGAAGGAGCTGCTGCTGAGATCAGTATTCAGCGAAAGGCACATTCAGCGGCACTCCGAGTTCGTGTCGTTCTGGGACGATCACGAGAAGCGGGTCGCGACCGGCGCGACGTTCATGAATGATCCGGGCTAAGGGATGCGGAATAAACAGACCGGGCGGGCAACGATCGAGCAGTTGCCCGCTAGCCCGGATTATTCATCAGCCGCCTGGCGCTAGCCTGCGGTTCTCGCGAACTTCGCGAGAACCGCACG
>JAQBZB010000457.1 GCA_027622275.1 Planctomycetota bacterium
ATCGTGCGGGTCCATCAGACTGACATTCACGGCTCGGCCGGTGAGATAGATGTACTTGACCAGCACATTCGCAGCGACGCGCTCCCGCACCGGTGGTTCACGACTAGCATAGGTGTAGAACTCGATCAATTTCCCGGGATGGGTTTGAGCCAGCCGCTCAGCGACGTAATTCACGTAGCTCAAGTATCGATCGGACAGCGGGGGAAGCTTGAGCTTGGGGAATACCGGAAAACCGGAAAAGTCCTGATTCCATTCGAACCCGGGCGGATCGAGCGCCCGGCAGGCGTCGCATTCGCAATTGTAGTTCGGGCCATCCATCGGGTTCATGGCAAAGACTTTGGCCCGAGGATGGTCCCGAAAATACGCTCTGGCCAGTTCGACCGTGTAGTCTCGTAGTTCCGGGTTCGATACGCACAACTGATTGGGCAACTGCGGCGGGATATCACTCACGGGCATGCGTTTGCCGTTGACCAGCGGATACCACTCCGGGTGATCCTTGAAATACGTTGCATGGGGAGCAATGGAGGCATTGAACGAGTGCCCCGAATCCTGGACCCAGCCATGACCGCGGTGTGCTCCGAAATCGAGGCTCGCACCTCCGACCCAGAGCGCGTTGAGCCGATTGCGCAGCGCCCAATCGAAATGATCGTCGATATTGAAATAGATCCACGCCAGATCCGGCCCGGGAAAGAAGTCCTGCGCGAGTTGGTGGAACCCTCGAATATCGAAATCGGGAATTTCCATGCGGTCGGCGACCCGCCGCAGCGTCTTTCGCTCCGGGACGATTTCGCCCAGGTCCCCCGGAAATGCCCAACGACAACCCTGCTGTTTCAAGAAATCGTAAGCGGCGTACAACGTTCCGGTGTCGGTATCTCCCCCGAGATGAAGTCCCCGGTCATCGCTATGAATCAAGTACGAATCAGCCGGTTGTTCGTTCAATTCCTTACAGCGTCCGGCGTCCGCGGCTCGCCCCAAGAATAACAGGAATCCTTGCTCCACATTGTCGCGGCCATGCAGCCCCGGCGTCTTTCCCGTCATTCGATGCACGTACCGTTGCAATTCGAAACAGGCAAAAGACTCAGCCGAAGTCGGGTCGGACGGCAGAACAATCCCGGCGATGTGAGTGCCGTCCTCGAACGGCACTGGCGATGACTTCAACCGCACCGAGTCGATGCGCACGCGGCGGAACCGGACCACACCGCCGGCTTCCGAATCGGCATGCAACCGAATCGTGGCGGTCTGTTTTGGAACCGCGAGACTCAATTCATTCCGTTTCCAGTCCTCCGCGAGCTCCATCGGTCCGGTGGTGACTTCGGCCCCCTCCGTTGCGAAGACAATCTGCGCTCTTGCTCCCATGGTCCCCGAAGCCTCGACCTGCAGCCGATACTCGCCGGGCAGCAGCGAAACCTCCTGGAAGTAATAGGCACGGCCCGCTTCACGCGTGGCAATCACGGCAGCCGAGGGGGAAAGCAGAAATTCCCGACCGGTGGCCACCGGATCCAGACGAAAGTCATGTTTGCCGCTCTCCACCGCGGGATTCCATTCCGCCGGTCGCCCGTGACTCTGATAGCGCGAAAAATCTCCGTTGCGCGGCAACGGCCCCACCACAAACTCCGGGCGAGTTTCCGGCGGGCCAGCGGCTGCACCTGATCCAACGGCAACGAAGATTGCAATGGACAGGAAAGTGATGTCCCAAACTCGCGCAGAACTTTCGGGCTTGGTCATTTCGATTCCCTTCTTGATTCCACGGCCCCCCCGTCAAATGTCTCCGTGCGGAACACGGCGAGTTGCCGCTCGAGGTACTCGTCTTTTGTCATCCCGGGTACGAATCGTGACAGGACGTCGCGCGCCAGTTCGATTGCCATCATCGCCAGGGACTTGGCCGGAAGAACATAACCGGCGTTGTGATCAGCGATCTGCCAATCGATTTGATGGTGAGACCCTTGCGCGCCCGTCATCATGGGGTGTAACACCGGCATGAGCTGGCTAAGGTCCCCGGCATCCGTCGAGCCCCCGCCGTGCGGATAATCACGATATTCCTGATCGCCAAACAACACACGGACGTTGTTCCGAAACAGTTCGGCCAGGCGGGGGTCGTTACGTAGCGGCAAATTGCCCGGAACCGTTTCAATTTCCACGCGGCAACCCAATGCCATCGCCGCTCCCCGCAAAGCACGATCCACCTTCATTGCGGCATCGAGCAGGGCCTCGGGCGTTTTCGCTCGCACATACGTTTCCATGCGCACTTCCGAGGGAACCACATTCACCAGATCCCCTCCTTTCGTGATGATCGGATGCACGCGAACGCAGTCCTCATCGCGAAATGTTTCCCGCTGCGCGTTGATGGCGCTTAACGCCAACTGGGCTGCATTCAGCGCATTGATACCCCGTTCCGGATAAGCGCCCGCATGAGACGCCTTTCCCAGAAAGCATATATTCTTGGCCACGAAACCATTGGACGACGGCGACAATCCGGCGCTCCCGTCATGCACGTCGGGACTTGTCGAATGAATCATGATCGCCATGTCGACGTCATCGAACAGTCCCAGTTTTATCAATTCCTGCTTGCCCGTCAGAAACGAAGTTTCTCCGCGTTTGACCAGACCGATCCGGTAATCAATCTCGACGTACTCCTCGGCGGGAACCGCCAGGAAGATCACTCGTCCCGCCAGATCCTTCGCCACGCCCGATTGCGTCAGTCCGATCGCCGCTCCCAGCAGACCGGCAATTTGTGCATTATGTCCGCAGGCATGTGCGGCGCCCGTCTCCGGACACGCACGGGGATGGTCCGGCACGAGCAGCGCATCGAGTTCCCCCATTAACGCCACTGTCGGCCCGGGCTTTTCCCCCTGCAAAACCGCTTTCACTCCAGTCAACGCCAAGCCGTCATCAAACGACAAGCCGGTTCGCCGGAAGACTTCCTTGACGCGATCCGCTGTCTGACGCTCCTTAAAGCCCAGTTCCGGAGCATCCATGATCGCTTCGCCGATGCCGACGATTTCAGCACGATGTGCGTCAATCGTTTCGCAGACCTGTCGCTGGAGAAGATCCACCGCATTCATGCCTGAATTCCTTTTTGTGTGAGAAACGAGTCCCCGTTAGCGAACCGACATCCTAGCCGATTTATCTGGGCTTGGTGCCGACGGGCGTTTTGCCGGATTGATGCTTGGCTCGATGCTACGCTGCCGAAAACTTGTAGCTGTACAACAGCGCCGTTGCGATGCGGAAGGCGAGCCGGATCGGCTGACCCTGCAGCGAGGTCAGGTCCGCGTGCTGCTGCCAATGCACGCGGGTGTAGACATGTCGCGGATCGTAATTCATCTGGCATTCGTCGAACCCGAAGCCCGGCAAGGGGGTCCCCTCGGCATCGACCACGGCGACCTGTAGCGGCGTCGCTTCCAGCAGTTCGACGTTTACGTCCAGATGCGGGTGCGTCGCCGTGACAGGCTTGGTCACGACCGATCCCACGCGTCGCGAACGCCAGTTTCCCAAACCGGCGAAGCGGTCGAGTCGCAGGGTCGCCAAGCCGATCGACATGGGAATTCCCTGTTTTGGATTCGTCTTCACACCTCCGCCGGTGTAGTAAATGTGCAGCGTGTCGCCGATGCGAATCGGAGCGTTGTGCGTCGGGTAAGCCAGCAGGCGGTCGAAGGCTCCTTCGGGACCGACATCGAGGAATGGCACGCCCGGCGCCACGCGTTCCCACTTGCCCCCTTCCGGCTGCCAGATCAGTTCGCAAGTCGCGCCGAAGCCGACATTCGGCCACCTTTCGAGCAAGCCGAGGTTCACGTTCCCGTAGTTGAACGGCGTCATCCCGCCGTGCCACTCGAAGCGCTTGCCGAACTCGCTCTCCGGTCCGTTGTCGAAGATGAGCTCGGGGTCCGACCAGTCCGTCCAGTTGGTGCCGACGCGCAGGGCGGCATTGCGGCCGCCGGTGCCTTGGGCGCTGCGCTCGTTGAGCCACCACCGGCGGTTGCGGTGATCGCGCAGCACCATCATGTAGTCGCCGCTGGAGCCGTGCGAAATCCGCTGCGGCTTGCGCGTCCAGTGAACGCCGTCGGGACTGGTGTCGAGATACTGCCCGATGATCGTGCGGGCTTGCTGTTCATCCTCTTTGGTCACATTGGGATATTTGTCCGGGTAGGCATACGCCCACATGCGATGGTCCTGCATGTTGGCGACGAGCTTATACCGCCGCATTGGATCGGAATCGTCGTCGTCGCGAACCACCGTGAGGCCATCGAGATTATTGACGACGCCGATGATCTTTCCGTCCTCGTTGGTCGCCGGCAGGCCAATGTTGCGACGGGCGAGTTCCTCATCGACGAGGTTCTTGCCGTCCGGCGCGCACGTATAAAAGAGGTTGTTCCGCTTGCTGCCGCGGAACTCGACGACGCCGAGGTCCGGCTTCTCCCAGTGAATCCCGTCGCGGCTTTCGGCATAGGCGTAGCCGCCTCGGTCCAGTTCATCCGGCTTGCGTTCCGTGTTGAACGCAAAGTACCACATCCGCAAGAGGCCGTCCGGCTCGACGATTACGCTCCCCCACGCCTGCGCCCGTTCCCCTTCCCAGGGTCGATCGGCGATGAGCACCGGCTGCGGATGCTTTTTAGGCCGGTTGATCTCCACCGCGACATCATCGACGATCGCCAGTTCGTCGCGATTCAGGAACAAATGCAAGTCGGCATCCACGTGATTCGACGTGCGGATTTCGGCAGAGTCCGCCGCGACTTGAGCAGCCGCGCCTCGCCGAACCGCGGGGCCGCCGACTACCATAATTCCTACGGCCGCAGCCTGAAGAAAATCTCGTCGTGTGGCAGACATGGGTGGAGTTCCTTTGCTCAGGATCGGCGAGTTCTAATCATACGACTAGCCGGCGGCACCTGCCCGGCCTGCCGGCACCTCCGGCTGGGCGTAAACATGCCTGATCATTTCGATTCCTTTGACTTCACACGAGGCAAATCCTCCGGTTCCAGAAACGTGCCGCGGATCCAGGGGATGCCGTAGCCGCCGCCATGACCTTCGGCCACGTGCGACGAATCGTCGG
>JAQBZB010000093.1 GCA_027622275.1 Planctomycetota bacterium
CAGAGTGCCGCAGAAATCGTCGCCTAAGATATCGCGAGACACTTGGCCGGCACGCGACGTATCGTACTGGATTCAATCAAAGGGGTCAGGCGTCTTTGATTCACGACCCGCACCCATCAAAGACGCCTGACCCCTGGTATGTCCAAAGGCAGCGATTTAGGCGAAGAAGGGCACGGAGAATTGGGGGCTGGTTCATGTCCACGTGGCGTGGTGAGTTTTCACGAGAGCGTTATATTGACGATTTCAAAGACCTCTGAATCAAAGGTATTTCCCGAAGCCGTCCTGTAGCCAATCGACCGCGTTCGCGAACGAGAGTGACTCACCACTTGAGGATGTGCGGTCTTCTCTTAGGCGACGTCACAGTTGAGCATGTCCCCTTGGATTCGCATTCAGACGCTCATCATGAATCTAAACGGACGCGATCGATCGATCGACACAATCGCCGAGACCATTGGCCGCCGCCCTGCGCTAACGAACGATGAGAATCTCAGGCAATTTGAATTACTGTGGGCTGGCGACAAAGGTGTTCGAGAGTCGATAATCAACGGGAACATGCACTGGATATTGCGTCTTGTAACCGAAATGGACAACCAGTCGGATATCACTACCTCCGATCTCGTTGCCGCGGCGAGGCTCGGTCTCTCGGACGCTGTTGATAACTTTACGAACCCGGAATTCGATTTCGCCCCGGACGAGTCGCTTCAGAATGGGTATGCAATTTGGTGGGTGAGGTTGAAACTCACGCAGTTGGCCAAGCAACAAGGGCTTGTCTACAAGTCCGCTTCTAACGCCATGTCGTAAACGGACCTGGATACTGTCGCAATAAGGTATTCTCTTTTGGGCTTGCACGGAGTTCTTCCAAGCTGCCCTCCTTCACGCGCTATCGCGATTTATCACGATCCCTTGCCCTTGGTCAGCCGCAGCATAAACTCGGTCAACCAGCAGAGTTCGACTGGCAGTGAGTCGGTTACAATATCGAACCGCAGGGGAGGTTGATCGCGTGAATGACAAACGAATAATTATTGGCTTCGGTACGGGGCGATGCGGGCTGACTTCGCTCACCGAGACCCTCAATCGGCAAGCGAGCGCTGGAGTCTCCTATTATCAGCCGCCGTTTCTCCCGTGGCAGCGCTCCGAGAGTCCGAACGTCGTTCCGCAACGGCTGGAAATGCTGCTTCGTCGTGATCCGGAATGTGTGCCGGGGGATGTGGCGTCGTTCTACCTCTTGTACTTGGAGGAGATGATCCAGTCGCATCCCGGCATCCGTGCAGTCTGCCTTAAGCGACCGTGCGAAGAAAGCGTGACCAGCTTCTGTCGCTGGCTGGATCGGTATGGGCCGCTTCGATATGACCATTGGTCGAACCAATCGGTTGGAAAGTTGCAACATGATCCAGTCTGGACTCGCATCTATCCGCAGTATGAAACATCCTCGCGCGAAGATGGTTTGCGCCGGTATTGGCACGAGTATTACCAGCGAGCAGAAGAACTTGCCGAGCAGTTTCCCGAACAGGTTCGCATGTTCGACATGGCCATGGCCTTGAACAGCGAATCGGGCTTACGTGACCTGTTGTCGTTCGTCGGCATCCCCGAAGGCGAACAGGTCGTAGCGACGGGAGTGCGAGAGAAGGCTTTTGAAGATTCCGAACAACCTCAGCCGAGAGCACCGGTGCCGTCGAACCATCCTCTCGATCCCCGGCGATGTCTCGTCTTAGTGCCGTTCAACTCGCCGATTCTGCCGCAATGCGAAGATTCGCTTCGAGCGTTAGAGCAGCGTGGTTACCCGGTGCGCCGCGTCGGGGGATTTGCCGCGATCGACCAGGGCCGGAACCAATTGGCAACGGATGCGATGATGGACGGCTTCGAAGAGACGATGTGGGTTGATTCCGATGTTTCCTTTGATCCAGCGTCCGTTGACCAACTCCGCGCCCACCAACTCCCGATCTGCTGTGGCATTTACTCACAAAAGGGCAAACGTTCCATCGCAGCCCATGTGCTGCCCGGCACACCACAGATCGAGTTTGGCCAAGATGGCGGATTGCTCGAATTACTTTATGCAGCCACGGGCTTCTTGCATGTGCGAAGGGAAGTCTACTCGAAGATGCAGAAACAACTCGACTTGCAAGTCTGCAACGAGCGATTCGAACGCCCGATGGTGACGTATTTCCAGCCAATGACGATCGAATTTGACAGTGGGTCGTGGTATCTGGCCGAAGACTATTCTTTCAGCCACCGCGCGCGCCAATGCGGCTACAAGATTATGGCCGACACGACGATTCGTCTTTGGCATCACGGTATGTTCCGCTATGGCTGGGAAGATTCCGGTCGGGAAGTTGATCGTTACACCAGCTTCACGTTGAACCTACCGGACGGCCCAGAGCGGAAAAGCGACCAGTCGCGCCCCGTGTAGTCCGGCCAAGTGACCGTTCACTTTTTGGCGCTCACTCGGTGTCCGCTATTTCCAGAAACAAATCAAACCCAGCGCGGCGAAACCGCTTCATACGATCTCGGTCAATCTTATGGGCTCGTCGGCGCTGCTTTTGCGAATGCCTTTCCACTTTCCGTTGGATGCGACGAAACAGGCGCGCCCAACTCGTCGGAAGTTCCCCCCGTTCATCGGCCGGCGCGGTCCGCCGAAGTCGAGTCGACAACTGTGGGTTGAAGCCCTGCAGCAGTTCATCCTCGAGGGATAGAAAGAATCGATAGGTGCCAGGATCACCTTGCCGCGCAGCTCGGCCAATTAACTGCCGGTCGATACGGTACGAACTGTGTATTTCCGTTGCTATGACATGCAAACCGCCGCTGCTGCATACCGACTCATGTAAGAGAATGTCGGTGCCCCGGCCCGCCATGTTGGTGGCAACCGTGACTTGATCCGGCTGTCCTGCTCGGGCCACGGTCTCGGCTTCGTGTTCGTGATGGATCGCGTTGAGTACCGCATGATCGATGGCCGCTTCGTCAAACCGCTTCGACAGATACTCAGATGCACGGACCGAGGGTGTACCGATCAGCACTGGGCGGCCTGACTCTAGCAAGTCGCGAACTTCTTGGATGATCGCATCTGCCTTCGCAGCTTGGGTCACAAAGACGCGAGTCGGCAAAGCTTCTCGTCTACAGGGACGATGGGTTCGAATCACCGTCACACCGACACGATAGTACCGACGGAACTCGCCACGAGCTTGCACTGCAGTCCCCGTCATCCCAGCCAAGTGCTCGTAACGCGCAAAAAGGGTTTGCACAGTCACTGTAGCGGCGGTGCGACTCTCGGGGGAAAGCGGGACTCCTTCCTTGACCTCCACCGCCTGATGTAGCCCCTGTTGCCAACGTTGGCCCGTCAGCTGACGGCCAGTCCCCTCACTAATCAAGCGAACCTCGTCGTCGACAATGACGTAATCACGGTTCTTGCCGAATAGATAGCGAGCCACCAGCGCGCGTTCGACCTGATCATACAGCCGCTCGGTCGACAGCGTATCCAATGCGGGTGGTTTTTGCAGCAGCGTCAATCGGCGGCAGCCACGTTCGGTCAGCCAGACGTTCCGTCGCTCCGCCTCGATAACAAAATCGTGATTCGGCTCAAGTGCGTCAACGGCGGCCTGTGCCCATGCGTACATTGCCATTTCGGACTTGGATGGCGCCGACTCCACACCGATGAGTAATGGCGTGCGCGCAGCGTCGATGAGAATGTTGTCTGCTTCGTCAATCAACGCACAATACTGTCCCCGCTGAACGGGAACGGCGTCCAACGGCGTCTGGAACATTTTTCGTCTGGAGCGTTCCGACGTTGATGCCCCTAACTTCAGTCGGTCTCGCAGGAAGTCGAATCCAACTTCGATACCAGTCGCGTAGGTGATGTCCGCGGCGTATTGGGCTCGCCGCTCGTCATCCGACATATCGGGCTGAACACATCCGCAACCGAGACCGAGCAGCGTGTAGACAGGCCCCATTGTTTCTGCGTCACGTTTTGCCAGATAGTCGTTTGCCGTAATGACGTGAACACCTTTCCCCAACATAGCTCTTAAGGCAACCGGCAATACTGCCGTGAGAGTCTTGCCTTCCCCTGTCTGCATTTCAATGATTCGGTTATGCAATAATCCAATAGCGCCCATGACTTGAACTGGGTAGTGCGAAATGCCCAGCGCACGGCGCGACGCTTCGATTCCCAACGTGTACACAGCAGGCATGATCCGCGTGAAGTCTGCAATTCCCCTTGCTTCCCAACGATACTGAATAGCTCGCTGTAGCAGTTCGTTGTCCGACAAATCGCCTAATTTGCCAGCAGCCAAGCTAATGGCAAACGCTTGCGCTCGCCAGCGTCGCAGTCCGGAAAGCTTCATGTCAGCAGTCCCTCAGACACCTGATTCGGTCCACCGAGAAACGACCCGACATGATGATCAACATTCGACCGTCATCCCCACGAGATTAGTTCCCACACGGTTCAGCGTCAGCTGTGTCACATTGTTGCAGACTCAGCCAGCTAGCCAGCTACTGGCATGATCGAAGTTGCAAACCTGATCCGAGACCATCGATAACCGGTTCCGGTGCCATCGGCATAGAATCGAATCACTTCTTGCAAATGCCGGTGATTAAGTGATCGTACTGTCGCGCGCAGTCGTTCCTTCATGTCAACTTCGTCGCGAGGCGGCAGGGGATCGTCTATTCTAGGCGGCCAGCCCTCTTCCTCGAATGCCGCCAAGACGCATTCCTGATTCTCGGAAGCGCGCGAAAACTGTTTGATAAGGACTCCACCGAAGATCAGTTCTTTCGTCGCGAGCTGCCAACTGGGACGCGAGGTTACGCTCCTGACACTGAGCAGCGTGGACGGGATATCCCTCACTCGGGCATGGCGGGTAATTGCATAGCGAATGGATCGCAGTAGTTGTTGGCGATCGATTTGATCCTTGCAAAGGTAATCTTGTGCCCCTAAAGCTATCGCTCGCACCGCCAAGTCGTCGTCGTTTGAATCCGACAAGACGACGACAGGCAGGTGCGGTGCCCGCTCCAGCAGTGCCTTACATGCTGTAAGTTCGCTCGCATCAGGCAGATTCAGATCTAACAAGACCAGATCGAACTCGACTTTAGCCAAGCGACTTACAGCTCCTGCCAGATGTGAAACACAATCTACCTTGAACTGGTCCTTGGTGCTGCGGAGCGAATGTTCGATCAAGCCCGCGTCCGACGAATTGTCCGCTACCAACAGCACCCTAACGACGCGCGTCGTCATAGCTCTCTCCCTGTTCGCCACCCTCATTACTGCCAATAGAACTGGCAAGATGGGGAGACATCTTAGGCCGTGTGGATCACGCATTCAAGTGCCTAATTCCAGCCCAATTCCAGCAAGCCGCCTTGAAAGACTTGCTTTTCGTTTCTGTATCGGGCCAAATGGATAGTTCGGGGGCTCCGATATCGAAAGACAGTGCGATGAAATTGTCGCCGTGGCAGTTCGATCACAACCCGTGGTACGGCTGGTCGATCTCGGCCATTCTCCATCTCGGTCTCGTCATCGCAGTTTCATTGCTGCTGATGCCAAGCGGTGACGCGACTTCCGAATTGCTGGAAGTCGAAGTGACTTTCGAGGACATCGGTGCCGATCTGGTGGCGTTGGATTCGTTCACGGCCGAGTTGGATAGTCTTGACGCCGACGTCGCCGACGCTGCCGCGATCTTCGAGCAAAACGACGCCCTCGAGATTATGTCGCCCAGCGAAGCGTTGGCCATCGGAAATGCGGCAGGAAGTGGCGGCGACGGCTCATCGACCGCAGGTCGCCATGGCCACAGCGGCGGAGCCGGACAGACTTCGTTTTTCGGTACCGTCGCGCGCGGAAACAGCTTCGTCTACGTCCTTGATGTCTCGCCCAGCATGAACGCTCGTCGCGGCGAACGATTGGAACGAGCCGTCTTGGAGTTGCTGCAGTCGTTGGACCAGCTCAACGAGAAACAGCGTTTCTATGTGATCGTGTTCGGCTGGGGGACGCGGCGCATGTTCGACAGCGAGCAGCTCTATCCCAGTCCGATACCGGCGACTCTCGGCAACAAGCAGCGTCTGCGCGATTGGCTGGCTCAGGTGCAAACGATTCCCGGCACCGATCCGCGGAAGGCGTTGGAGATTGGCCTCGCTTTGCAGCCCAGTGCGATCTTCTTTCTCTCGGACGGCGAATTCAACAAACCGGATCGGGGCAAATTCTTCAGCGACGATACGGCGGAAGCGGAAGACGTCATCAACGCGGGCGAACCCACGGCGATCCCAATCCATACGGTCGCCTTCGAAGACCGGAGTTGCGAGGCCCGCATGAATGGAATCGCCACGCTGACCAACGGCCAGCATCGGTTCGTTCCCGCGCCGCCCGGCAGCACGTCGACATCTTCGGCTCCGCAGGTCAGCAAGGAGTTCGCGCGAACGGTCAGTGGCTTTGCGTTCAGCGACGAACCAGCGCGATTGCTTGGCGATACATCTCTGGCGGGCTCCATTGATGTGGCGATCGAAGCTCGCGCACTCTATCGGCTCCAACTGGCCAAAATGCTGGAGAACACGGCCAAGCCGGCGATGGCCCGACGCTACTACGAACGCGTCGCGCAGGAATTTCCCGACACGCAAGCCGCCAAAGAGGCGCTGGCATCGCTCCGGCAGTTGGTCGATTCCAGTGAGTAAGTAGCATCTTCGTTGTTCGCTTTGCGAACACAACGCCAAGTTCGCGGAGCGAACAGCGACGATCATTGGCGTACCAGTCCCAACGCGAATCAGTCACGTGCCGCCCGGCGGAACCCGCCGTTGATGGCAACGATCTGGCCTGTGATGAAGTTGGCGGCGGGGGAGGCGAGGAACCTGGCGATGCGGGCGACGTCCTCGGGAGTGCCCCAACGATCGAGCAGTGATTCGCGACGCGCTCGCGCCTGCCAATACTCCGAGGCGTCGTCGCCCCACGACGTCTTGATCCAACCGGGCGCAAGACAATTGACCCGCACGCTCGGAGCCAACGATTGTGCGAGGCTCTTGCTGAACGCCATGATCGCGCCCTTCACCGTCGCGAACATCTCTCCACTATCTCCCGCCATGCCATGCTCGGCTTGGTCCCAACCGACGTTCAGGATCACCGCGTCGCCCGCTTCGCGCCCGCGTTGCTTCATGCGTTCTCCGACCAGCCGCGAAAGACGGATCGTGGCGGTCACGTCGACTTGCCAAAGCATCGCCAGCTTCTCGTCGAACGACAACGCGGCATTCTCGCCGGTCAGGACATCGGCACCGGCGTTGTTGATCCAAATATCGACGCCATCACGCCACTGCCACGCTTGCTCGACAAGGCTTTCGTAGGTGCGAACGTCGCCAAGGTCGGCAAGCAGGACGTGTGCGTCGCGCCCGGCGTCCCTGATTTCACGTGCCGTCGAATCGGCACCCGTGTGATTGCTTCGCGTGTGGACGATCACATTCGCTCCCGCATTGGCGAGTTCCAACGCGATCGCGCGACCGATGCCGCGGGACGCCCCGGTGACAACAGCGACCTTGCCGTCCAGTTCGTTCGTAGCGGACGTGTCAGTTGTGTCGCTTGGTAGTGGCATTTCAGACGTGGCGCTGTGACGGGCGGAATAACCGTTGTGGCAACGTCGGTTTTACTTTGACTCGCACGCTCCGACAAGCTCCGCCGATACTGAGAAGACGGGTATCTCTGATGATTGGCGGCGAAATGCGGTGGTAATCGCTGATGAAACCGAACGAACTACAGGCCAGGCTCGAGTCGACGGCATTTGCGTTTCGCGGCTACAACATCACGAATCTCGGCCGCAGCCCGGAACTGCTCGCCCATCAGGCGTACGGCCCAATCGTGCGCGAGTGCCTCGAGTCCGCTTCCTCGGTATGTGCGAAGGTAACCGGAAAGCCAGCTGATCTTGTTAGCCGTGTCGAGCGTCGTGAAGAGCCGTCGTTAGATGCCTATTCTGAAGCAATTGCCTTGGTCATGGCGATGGAGCAAGCCCAGATCCGCATCCTCGGCGAGCAGTTTGGAATCGAGCTGAAGCACGCTCAATTCACGATGGGGTACAGCTTAGGCGAGATTACGGCCGTGGCAATGAGCGGCGTGCTGGAACTAAGTGACGCCATGCGAGTACCGCTGGCACTGGCGGAAGACTGCGCGGAACTCGCTCACGAGGTAACGCTGGGCGTCGCGTTCTCGCGTGGCAAGTTATTGCCGATGGACGCGATTCGAAAACTGTGCCTGGAGATCAATCAAGCGGCCCAGGGTGTGATCGGCATCTCGGCGATTCTGTCGCCGAACTCCATCCTGCTGATGGGCCAAGGAGATACTCTCGATCGATTCCGAATTGCGATGCGACGATTTCCTGATCGTATGACGCTGCGCAAGAATGATCATAAGTTTCCACCGTTGCATACGCCGATCGTTTGGCAGCGAAACATCTGCGACCGCGCGGCGGTGCTGATGCAGACGCTGCGCGGCGGATTGACCGCACCTTCGCCGAAAGTCCTGTCGCTCGTCACCGGAAAGTGCAGCTACACCGACGTCAACGCCAGGCAAATCCTGCAAGATTGGACGGATCACCCGCAGTTGCTGTGGGAAGTGGTTTACGAAGTACTTCGATCGGACGTCGACACGGTGGTTCACGTCGGACCCGAGCCAAACATTATGCCAGCCACATTCACACGTTTGAAAGACAACGTGGAAACCGAGACGAAGGGGAAAATCGGCATGAGGGCTCTGACCGCGGTTGTCGATCACCCGTGGATCAAGCGTCTGCTGCCGGAGCGCACGGCGTTGCTTCGCGCCCCCCTGATCACGCAGCTCATCCTGGAAGATTGGTTGCTGGCGCAGTAGTCGAATACTTTCCGGCTAATCGGCCATCGGCAGTCGATAGCAGGCTGCTTCTTCGGCATTGCGAACGAGCAGCAAATCTCCGTACAGGCAGAGATTGTTCCAGGTCTTGCCATCGATGGCCGTGAACTTGGTGATCTCGTGGAACTTGTCGGGCGTCGGCTCGACCATCACGACCTCGCCAGATTCCGCTTGAATCAAGAGTACATCGCCAGCAAGCAGAATTTGACCGTGGCCGTAGCGGCCCTTCTTCCATTTTCTCTTGCCGCTCTCCATCTCGACGCATTCGAGAATTCCGTCGGAAAGTCCGTAGGCAACACCAGCGTCGATTACAAGATTCGTGAATTTCGTCTTTAGGAGACTACTGTTTGACCAGACTTCGGTCGTGGTGATCGTGCCGTCTGGTTCCGCGGCCAATTGCCAAAGTGCTGCGCCCGTGCCGTATGCTTTCGAAAGCAGCAAACGGCCGTCGCTCAGCAGGCTCGCTTGCGATGTACTCGCCGTTGAATTGCTGTGACCCTCCCATTCGACCTGCCACAGTTCCTGGCCGGTCTCCGGGTCGTGGCCGCTGACGTTATCCTCGTTCACGCTCACGATCATTTGTCGATCGCCAAGCATCGCGAGTGTTGGCGAGGCGTAGCTAACTTGTCGATCGCCGGCTTCCCACGCGAGTTCTCCCGTCAGCCGATCGAACGCGGCGAGTGAGACGTGAGGATCGTCTTTCGGACCGCCTGCCGGAACGACAACGAGGTCATCCACGATCAGTGGCGAATTGGATCGCCCCCACGCGACGGCCTTCCAATCTTCGCCCGGTGGAACGTGGTAGCGAGAAAGCAAGTTATCTTGCCACACCACATCGCCCGTGGCACCATCGAGACACAGCAAGCTGCCCGACGGTCCGAGCGTGTAGACTTTGCCTTCATGAATTGTCGGAGTGCTTCGCGGGCCGACGCCTCCCAAGACGGTACTGTGCCGATTCACTTCGCGATGTCCCCAAAGAAGCTTCCCCGTGGCAATCTCGTAACACGTGACAAGTTCTTCTTCGCCTCGCTGCTCCATGGTCAACGCAAAACCGTTGACCACCGCAAAGCCCGACCAGCCAGCGCCGATCGGCTGACGCCAAAGCTGCCGCGGCGGGTTGCTGTCCCAGTCTCTGGCCAGTCGGACGTTGAGGACCGTGCCGTTGCGATGTGGTCCCAAGAACTGCGGAAAGTCTTTCTCCGAGGTCGTCGTCAAATCAATGCGTTCGTTGGCGGATACCTCACGCGGCGACTCCAATAACGAGTCCGCCGGCGGTGCCCAGCGCGAGCGAAACGTCGGAACCATCTCGCCGGAGACGTGTTTGATGCGGAAGGCGATGAAGAACAGAGCGATGCCAGCAAACACACCCAACAAGCTGGCAACGCGAACCTTCCACGAGTAGCCGCTGAAAAAGAGAAACCACAACGAGAACGCACAACTACCGAGAAAACTGAGCAGCAGCGTCAAGATGTTCACGTAGGCATGGTCGCCGCTTACATTTTGAACACGCACGAGGACGATCAGCGCAACCGTGCCAGCCAGCACAATCCAAACCCACCGCGGCGGAACGAGCGGCTTCGGGCGGCGAACTGCGCGCTGGTCGTTTGTTTCAACGGGCCCATCGCTCACCAGTTGCTGATACGGGTTGAGAGATTCCGCTTTGTTTTTCGGTGCATCCGTCATGGTCGAGTTTCTCTTCGTACAAGGGCTTTCCAATGCCGTCCGTACCAAACATCGCCGCCTTTCGCGGAGCGAAATCAGCCGATACGCGCTAGCGTCCGGTTCCCGCGTGGCAACCGCGGGCTAGCGCCCAGCGGCTGATCTTGTCACAACTTAGCCACGTCCGACCAGCGGCATCTTGGTGGCCATGACGGTCATGAACTGTACGTTCGCGTCGAGCGGCAAGCTGGCCATATAGACCACGGCGCGTGCGACGTGTTGCACGTCCATCGTTGGCTCGACCGCCGTCGAACCATCGGCCTGGGGCACGCCCTTGGCCATGCGCGCTGTCATTTCAGTGGCGGCGTTGCCGATATCGATCTGGCCGCAAGCAATGTTGTACGCCCGGCCGTCTAGCGAAGTCGACTTCGTCAGGCCCGTGATGGCATGTTTGGTCGCGGTGTAGGGTGCCGAGTTCGGTCGCGGCGCGATCGCGGAAATGGAACCGTTGTTGATGATGCGGCCTCCCATCGGCGATTGCTTCTTCATCAACCGCACCGCTGCCTGCGTACACAAGAATGCTCCCGTCAGATTGACGTCGACGACCGCCTGCCACTGCGCGACGGTAAGCTCTTCGATCGGAACCGGCGGTGCCCCGATGCCCGCGTTATTGAACAGCACGTCCAACCGTCCGAAGGCCGCTTCGATTTTCGCGAAGAGGGCGGTTACCGAATCCGCATCGCTGACATCGGTCGCAACGGGTAACGCCCGCCTGGCAGCTTCACCAGCGAGCAGGGCGGTGTCGGTCAACGCGTCGAGCCGTCGCCCCGCCAATGCGACCGAGTAGCCTTCGCTTAACAATGCCAAAGCCGTATGCCGCCCAATCCCACTCCCCGCGCCCGTCACCAGGGCGACTTTTCCTGTAGCATCCATCGATCGTATGAAACCTTCCGTGAGTGATCAGTCGACGCGAGCGTGGCAGCTCATTCCGGCTGGCCTTTCGCCGCTTGGAATCTGGTCAGTTGTTCTTGATAGAAAGCTGTATCCGGTGCCAACTCGACGCATTGCTTCGCGCAATCGATCGCCAGATCCGTCTTTCCTTGCTGGAAGTACACTTCGCCAAGCGTGTCGATGTACTGGGCCTCGTTCGGGACCAACTCGATGGCCCGATTGACGTGAACGACCGCATCGTCCAACCGTCGCTTGCATTTGGCCGCCAGCCATGCGGCATTGTTGTGATGCAAGGCGCTGTTTGGAAAGATGCCGCAAGTTTCGTCGACGAATCCGTAGGCCCTGCTGAATAGTTCGTCCGCGGTCTCCGTCCGGCCAACTTCATCGAGCTGCGGAACAAACGCTTCGGCAATGCTCAAATCGGCCGGCCAGATCTGCTGGCACATTCGCAGCTCGCTGATCGCCTCTTCGATTCGGTGTTGGTTCATGAGCCCCTTGGCCCGCGCCTGATGAACCTCGAGCGGGATGCGGACGTAACTCGTTTGCTCCGTGAAGAACCAGTTCTTCTGAAGGCAATTCAGCATGCGTTGCTCCGCATAGGCCGCCGCCCGCAATGGGTCTTCCGACGCGGCGGCTTGGCTGAGCGAGGCAATCGCGTGGAACATCTGCAAGTCGGACCACGTCGCACAGCGGCGAAGCAATTCGTACTCTTGTTGTGCCGCGTCGGTCAGGCCTCGCTGAGCCAAGTGAGCAGCGAGCCCGTCGTAACGGGAAGCCCCGGCCAAAGGAATCAGCCGGGCCACTTCTTTCGTGTCATTGCCGGCATCTGCCGCACCCGCCTTGCTCAACATCTCGCCGTACAGATAGAGCGAGTAAGGCTGGCGATCTTGCTGCCACGCGGCCCGATACCAGTTCGACGCGGCAACCCATTGCTCTTGCTTCGCGAGCATGTCGGCCAACCGAATCGCGGCCGGGCCGTGCTGCGGAGCGATTGCTTCAAAGCACTCCCGAGCCTTTTCAGGTTCATTGAAATACGAATACATCTCGCCAATCGAGTGCAACCATTTCGTCCGCGAGGCGTGTTGTGAATCGAGTGCCAGAACGCGTCCATGGATCTCAGAAACGTGGCCGATCACTTCATCGTGCTTCTGCTGACCGGAGAACAGCCCGCGGAGACGGGCCAATCGTTGCCGCGTCGTGTCGTTTGGTTCCAACGCGTTGTAGATGTCCCACCAAGTCTTGGCGGCGGTGCGGTAATTCGCAAACAGCAACGTGATGGAAGCCGCATCGCGATCCTTGTCAAACGCCTGTGCGGCATGTTCAAAAGCTTCATCGATCATCCTGACTTGCAATTCCGACTCGGCGAGCTGCCTCAGTTGAGCGGCATCGCCGTTGTTCTTGATGGCGTTGGCGAGACGCGCGTACAGCTCGATGGCTTCCTGCTTCTCGCCTGCCGTCGCGAGGATGCGGGCGAGTTGCGTGGCGATGCGGAAATTGTTCTGCCAATTCTTGGAACCGTCGGCGTGTCCGAGCACACCGTGTAACCAAGCATCACGCGACTGGCGAGTCGTACCAATCCCGGCCGCCTCGAACGCGTCGGCGAACTGTTGCCGGGTGACCTGCACGGTGAAGGCGTCGGCCGGATCATCTTGGGCCAGCAGTTGAATCGCCTCGTCGGTGAAGCCGTTCAGGAACAAAGCTTCGCGGCAGTAGTTGACGGTATCCGTGCCAAATTGGCTGGCGGCATAAGCGCGGATGGCGGTGATATGCTTTTGAAACTCCTCCGTGTTCCCAGCCAGGCGGCAGTAGGCGGCGGCGAACCCGAGCGCTTCGATGTTGTTGGGATCGGCGGCGAGAATGTCGCGTTGCTGCGCCGCAAGTTCGCTCCACGCGCGCTGGTCGAACAACAGCCCACGCAACAAGGCGTCGTGACCGCTTGCCGCCAATTGCCGAGCGATTACCAGCGCCCCGTCCTCGTCGCCCTTCAAGCGGAGCATGTGGACAAGCTTGCTTTGTATTTGAACGAGTTCATCGGCATTCTCGATGTTCGTCACGGCTTGACGCTGGAGTTCTTCGATCTTGGCGTCGAGCTGCCCGCGCAACAACAGATAAACCGCCCAATCGCGGATTCCAGCACTGTCATCCGCGGACTGTTCGAGGATGGCCTCGGATTTCTGAAAGTTACGCTTCTCTATAAAGTACGGCACCTGTTTGCGCACAAAGATGTTCAGCGACGCCCGTTCTTCCGTGATGCCGTAATCGCCGCGCCATCGTTCGGCGAGCGTCACCGCGTACTCGATGTCGCCTTCGCGTTCGAGGCGATCTAAAACTTGACGTCGGCGACTGGCGACGGGTTCGTGAGTGGTAATGGCGACAAGCGTTTCGATCGACGCTTGTTGGAGGATCTCTCCCCACAGGAGATCGCGGTTCTTGCCTTCCTCCCGGCAGTAGCGCCGGACGAGTGCGGCGACTTCCTCCGGCGTATCGGCGAAGACACCAAAGCGGAAGTCTTCGAGAATCGACCGCGCCCGAATACGGACTTCGGGATTCTTGCTCTCGGCCGCGCGTTGCAACGCGGATTCGGTGACCCGGCCAGCCTGCCACAGAAACGCAGTCGCCCGTTGCCGCACTTCGAAGTCGTCAGCGCCCAACTGCTGGACCGCGATGGCAATTGCCTCGGGAGCAATGGTCGGTTGCGGTACAGGAGTTTCCTGCGCGATCGCCATCGACGCAATCAGTAATAAAGCTTGCAGTGTTCCCACACGGAACTCCTCGTGCTACGGGCTCGAACGTCTCAGATATTCTACCAGATCCGCGAGAGAACGGGCGAAAAGATCGCTGGTCTTGCGCGATGATTTGGATCACCGGCCGGCACCGCCCGATCCGTCGGAGCAATCCATGTCACGGTACCAGCTTGCCTCGTCCGCACGGATTTCGTTTCACAAGTTAGTTTGAGTGGTTCATTACCGCGCCCCTGAATTACGTGACGACTTCCGCCTCGATCGCTTCGTCTTCATCGACGACAATCGGGATCGTGGCGTTGATCCCCGCGGAGGCGAGACCCGAGAGCAGAAACGCCGCGGCGCACGTCAGGAACGCAAGATCCCAGCGTTCGGCCTTGCCGACGATCCAGATTAGCAACGGAGGAGTCACCCAAGCGCCAAGATTTCCCCACATGTTGCCCCAGCCGAGAATCGCACCGACATGTCGCCCACCGGCGTCTTGCATGTAGGCCCACACGGAAGGCGTGCCGAAATCGGTCGAGAAGGCGACGATTGAAAACATCACGACGGCGAACCAAGGCGAGGGCGAAGCCCAACACGCGAGATATGCCGCCATCGCCACGAACCGCGACAGCGACATCGGCAGGCCGCGGCCCCAACGAAGGCCAACTCGACTGACGAGCCAATCGGTCACGCCACCGCCAGCCAGCATCCCGGCCCAGCCGACGAACGGCGGAATCGCAACCATCAAGGCCAACTCTTCGACCGAAACCTTGTGGACGCTCTGAAAGTATCGCGGTGCCCATGTCATCAGAAATATCCAGCCGATGTTGGTGAAACATTGCGAGGCACAGCACAGCCACATGCTGGGGCTGCGCAGCAGCGGCATGATAGGAACGCCGCCGAGCTTCTTGCTCTCCGAGTCGCTGGTCGACCGATCGCCGCGTATCAAGGCCACTTCTTCGGCGTTGCACCACGGATGTTGCGAGGGAACATTTCGCGAACTCCACCACACGAGCCCGGCGATCACGACACCAAAGGCCCCGTACGTGAACAACATCGGACGCCAGCCGGCAATATAGAGCTTCTTAATGCTCTTGCGATGCAGCCCTTCGAGGACCAGACGGTTGAGTCGCCGCGATTGCTGCTCGTCCACGGCACTCTCCGGTTTGGCGAGGATGCGAGTCGCTTCCCTTTCGAGCGAAATCGCCGACAACCCTGGGCTGTCGCGAAACGGTGACGGATGGATTTCGATGATCCGATTCAGTTCCGACGCGAGCGCCGCACGACGGTCTTCGCTCAATGGATCGAGCACAACCACCGCGTTCTCGGGATCCTCGCCTTTCGCCTTGAGACGCTCGCGTTCCACATGCAGCGATTCGCGATAGACCTCAGCCCGCTGCTCGACAAACGTACGCGTCTCGGTGGAAAACTGGTGAAAGCGTTCAAGCCGCAGCCGGTTCGCGGCGTCGTCCTTGTCCACAAGTCCGGCAAGTTCAACGCAAGCCAGATTGCCGTCGAGGATGTCGCTGCCTTCGAGTGACGTCGGCGTTGAAGCAGGTGTCAGCCAGATCAGCAAATACCCGGTCGCGAACATCGCCGCCACGCCGCCCACGCGGCCACCAACCGCGATGATGCTGCTCGCCCGGCCCCGCGTTTGAAGCGGTACCCACTTGCTGACGATGCTCGCCGCGGTCGGGTAAGCACCTGCTTGCGCAAAGCCGAAGCCGTATCGCAACAACAGCAATGCGCCGAAGGCCCCCGCCGCTCCGGTCAGGCCCGTCAATAGCGACCAGGCGAGGATGTACAGCGTCAACATCAACCGCGAGCCGAATCGATCGTTCAACCGGCCCGCCGGAACTTGTCCGAGGGCATACGTTAAAAAGAACGCGCCCAGCATCTTGCCAACCTGCTGGTCCGTCAAACCCAGATCTTGCTGGATGTAGATCGCGGCGATCGAGATGCAAAAACGATCCAAGTACAGCAGCACCGACATCAAAAACGCCGACGCGACGACCAGGTGTCGAATGTTAGTGGGGCCTTGGGGCATACGTATTCTCGGTGAGGGCACAGATTGACGAAGGATACTCAGTAACTACCATCCCGACTTTCAAAATGAGTTGCCTTGCCAAGCGACGCGCCGCCTCGCATCACCCATTGAGCCGTCCAGCGAATCATTTCTTCACTGGTCGTCGCGGGTTGGCCTAGCAGGGCATAGCTGTGTCGCGCATTGTTCAGCAAGGCGTCAGGTGCTTCGGTGCCGATGAACGTGACGTCCTTGTTCATCATGCGGGCGAATTTGGTGCAGACGTCGCGGACGCGTAGGATCTCGGAGCCCGCGATGTTTAAGATGCGAGGCGGCGTCGTGGTATGAACCAGCGAATTGAGCGCCATCGCATTGGCGTCTCGCTGCCAGATCACGTTGACGTGCCCCATCGTGACGTCGATCGGTGTTCCGGTCCAGACTTGTTGCGCTAGATCGACGAGGACTCCATAACGCAGCTCCGTCGCATAGTTCAAGCGCAGCACACTCTGGGGAATTCCGAGCGTGCGACTGAAGTGTTCGAACATCCGTTCGCGGCCTAAGACGGTAATCGCGTACTCGCCGATTGGATTCAGCGGATCGGATTCCAGCGATCCGCCGGAACCAACATCGACCGTGCCGTAAACATTGCCGGATGAAAAGGCCGCGATCCGACTGTTGCGAAAACGGCGGCTGACAAGCGCGGGCAGATAGCAGTTCATGGCCCACGTCAACGACGGATTCGCCGTCGCGCCGAACTTGAAGCCCGCCATGCAAACAACGTTTGGCGCATTCGGCAGCTGCTGGATTGCCTCTTCGTCGAGCAAGTCACAAGCGATCGTCTCGATGCCCCAGCCGGCGAGTCGCTCACGCAGGTCGCCCACCGAGAATCGCGACACGCCAATCACTCGCCGCGCGACGCCCGCCTCGTCCGACGCACGCTTGGCCATCCGCGCCAGGGTCGGTCCCATCTTTCCACCGACGCCCAACACGATAATGTCCCCCTCCAGTTCGCGCATGGTTCGCACGACCCGTTCATCGGGAGTGCTGAGCAAGTCGTCCAGTTGCTCTGTCGTCGCCGGGCATGGTGATTCGTCGCGGCTCATTTGAAGGCACGTTGGATTCGGAGGATTAAACGTGGCAGGGATTGTAGCACGTCAGTGATGGCCGGGCATCGCAGTGTCGGTTAAAGTAGCAAACAATGCAACAATCGTGAATGTCGCCAACGCAAGGAGCTGCCGGATGTTGAATCGACGTGAAGCAATGCGGATGGCGGCGGCCGGAACCGCTGCCGCTCTAGCGCCGCGAGCCGCGGCTACGTTTGCGGCGGAGGACGAAGCCGCTGCAAATGGAAACCGCATCGCAGTATCCACCTATTCCTTCTGGCAGTTTCAACACAATGACCTGCGCGACGTCGAAGCTTGCATCAATCGTTCGGCAGAGATGGGGTTTGACGGTGTTGAGATCTTGCATCGCCAGATGGAGAGTGAAGAGAATGCCTATTTGCAGCGACTGAAACGGGCGGCGTTTGTCAACGGCATCGATTTGTGCGGCTTCTCGACGCATCAAGGTTTTCTCTCGCCGGACGCGGCCGTGCGACAGAAGAACATCGAGCATACGATTCACTGCATCGAACTCGCGTATCGGCTGGGCATCCCGACCATGCGCGTCAACACGGGGACGTGGGGAACGAGCAAGAACTTCGACGAGCTGATGAAGAACCGCGGGATCGAAAGTCCGCGTGAAGGGTACACCGACGAAGACGGTTTCGGCTGGGTGATCGATAGTTTGGAGAAGTGTTTGCCGGCCGCCGAGCGCTGCGGCGTGCTGATGGGATTGGAGAATCATTGGGGACTCGGCCGCACACCCGAGGGAGTGATGCGAGTTGTCAACGCGATCGATTCGCCGTGGCTGCAAGTCACGCTGGACACCGGCAACTTCCTGGAAGATCCCTACGACAAGCTGGAGAAAATCGCGGAGAAAGCCATCCTCGTCCAGGCCAAGACGTATTACGGCGGCGGCTTGTGGTACGAGTTGGATCTCGACTATCCGCGCATCGCGAAGATGTTGCAGCGATACAAATATCGCGGCTACGTTTCGCTCGAATTCGAAGGCCGCGAAGATCCGCTAACCGGCATCCCCAAGAGCCTGTCAATGTTGCGAGAGTCGTTCGACAGGCCCGCATGACGGATCGCCGCAGGTTGTCGATGCGAGTGATCTTCCGGCCGGTTCGTCCTGTTTTACCGTCGGTTTCCTTTCCGGCTCATCGCTTGGTTCGGGGCGAATATCACAAGTCGGTCATGGCTTGGCCCGCACGAAAGACTCCACGGTCATACCAATATCACGGGCGATTTTTCGGAGCAGGGGTGGCGCAATGTCACGGCCTTTGTGAAACGGCACTGTCGTTCCCCGCCCATCTGCGTGTCGGAACTGCTTATGAGAGCCTCGCTGCCGGACTTCCGCGAACCCCAGCGCGCTCAAGATTTCTGCCACCTCGCGCGGCTTCAGTACTGGTACCGCCACGGCCTAACTCACCTGCACGGTTTCCGTACCCACGAACTCGGTCTCAAGAGTTGGTTCGCCATTTTCGAGCAGCATGGCAAGCACCTCGCGCATGTTCTCCCGCAATTCTTCCAAGGACTCGCCCTGTGAGTGTGCACCGGGAAATCCGGGCACGGAGCCGAAATAAAGACCAGTCTCGGGGCAACGTTCAATGACAACCGTGTAAGTCTTCATCTCCATACCTCAACTGGTGTGTCACCCGCCATTGCGAGCAAGCTTTCGAGAGGCCGCATTCCCACGCGGCAGTTATCAACTTCATGCTATCACCACGTGGAACCATTAGCCAGATGTTTGAAGGGACAAAGCTTCCTTCAAACCAGGGGCATCACGTTGGCCAGCAACAACGTGATCAGGAAGCTGACGACTCCCAACACAACCAGCATCGGAGTCCAGGACTTCAAGGCTTCGACTTCGGTCAGCCCGCCCATTTTGGCAAAGATCCAGAAGCCGCTGTCGTTCATCCAGGAACCGACCAGCGAGCCGCCGCCGATCGCGGTTGCTAGATAAACCGGATGGAAGCCGAGTTGCTCGGCAGCAGACAACTCGCCTTTAGAGAGAATGGATGCCATCATGCCCGACCCGACGATCATCGCGGAAGTACTCGATCCCTGAGCAATCTTCAGAACCATCGCCAAACCGAAGCCAAGAGTAAGCAAGGCAACGCCTGATCCTTCGCTCGGGAATAGTTCCTTAATCGCTAAGCCAACTTCGGCGACCGTTAGCATCTGGCCAAACGCAAACCCGCCTGCCGTGATGAGAATAATAACGCCGCCACTCATCAGTGAGTTCTCGACAACTTGAGCCAATTCCGTCGTCGCCAAACCGCGCTGCCTCTTGAGCGTCCAGAGGGCAATAATTGTCGACAGCAATAGAGCGAAACTTGCATCGCCAAAGACATTGCTGACGCCAGATGCCTGGGCTAGTTTTTGAGCGGTCGGACTCGTCAGCTTCTCGGGCTGCCGAATCGCGGTGCTCAAGGCATCGTCCAGCGTCCCCTCGTACGCGGTTTGAACAACTTGCGGCTTGGCCGCGTTCTTGGCGCAGGTCGTCAAGATTGTGTTCGTCGTGATCAAGAGCACGGGCAAAACGACGGGCAAAACGCTGAGCCAAAGCGCGGGTAAGTCTTCGTCTGACAGTGGTTCGACATCTGGCTGATTGCCGACTTGCCGCATCGGCACGGGCATCCAGCGATCCGCCAGACTTGCAAAGACCAGTCCCGCCACGGCAGCCGGCAAAGCAACCAGGCCGCCGACCAGAATCATCATCCCAACATCGAAACCCAACGTCGTCGCCATGACCAGAGGGCCGGGAGTCGGCGGCACGAGTGTATGGGTGATTGCGCCGCCGGCGGCAATCGCCAAGATGTACATCAAATAATGTTTTTTCGTTGTGCGATGCAGCGAACGGGCCAGCGGCACCAAGAGATAAAAGACGGTGTCGAAGAAGACCGGCACGGCCAGCACAAATCCGCTTCCCATCAATGCGAGCGGTGCCCGCTTTTCTCCGAGCAGGCGCAAAAAGGCACGCACAATGCGATCCGCGGCACCGCTATCAAGTAGGCAACTGCCAATCACGGCAGCCAGCGCGATGACGATCCCGATCTTGCCCGCTCCCGTTCCGAACGCTTCGGCCACGCGAGTCATCTTCAAAAAGAACGGCCCCGGCGACATCAGGCTGACGACGATCGCAGCACTGATCAAGGCGATAAACGCATTGACCTTCAGCGCGATGATCAAACCTAACACCAGCGCAACGCCGACCCCCAACCGAATAAACGGCCACACAACATCTTGCTTCGGCGGAGCCGGTGACAACGTCGTCTCGGGGACCACTGCGGGCTCGGCCGTCTCCGTTGCCACGACCATCGGGGCCGCTTGTTCGCTTGCCACAGGTTCCGTCGGCTCTTGCGAGAAAGCCGAAGGAAGGAGCGAGAGCAAGATCACGCAGCCTGGAAAGAGACGAAAGACTGGACGAAGAGGGAGTTGACTCATAGTGCAGATCACTGGCGAAAATAAGCATTGAAAGATTGTCTGAATTTGACGAGCCAAGAGCATGGCATACTGCACCGCGCAGTTCAAGCAGGATCGATCATTTGTTCGACCTGCCGGGCAAAGGGGATGAATTCTCTTGGCTTGCCGCTGCCCACTCGCGAAACAGTCCGCTGAATACTTGGGGATTGGCTGCGAACTCGAAAGATAATCTGCTAGAATTGATCGTCATGAACGCAACCACTCAGAACAGCCCGTTTCCTGGCATGGACCCTTATCTGGAACAGAAGTGGCCCGAAGTTCATGCGCGCCTAATCGTTTATGCGAGTAACCAGCTCAATTCACAACTTCCCGACGACTTGCAAGCCAATATCGAAGAGAATCTGGAGGTTCGATATGACGACGATTCAAGCCACGCAATTCGTCCGGACGTCCATGTCGTTGATGAATCCGTGATCGTGCCCAAAGGATTCAACACCGAGTCGACCATCGCCGTTGCCGAGCCGTTGATCGTGCCATTAGCGCCCTGCCCGGATCGGCACGTCGCGATCGTTAACGCCGCCGGCAAAGTGATCACGGCGATCGAGTTCCTCAGTCCTTGGAACAAACTTGGTGATAAAGGACGTTCGAAATACATCGGCAAACAACTCGAGTATCTCGCGGCAGGCGTGAGCCTTGTCGAGATCGATCTGGTGCGACGCGGAAGTTATGTTCTCGCCGCACCAGAGATCCTGATCCCCGAAGACTTTCGCACACCCTATTTGGTATGTGTCTATCGCGAAGAAGATTTGGATCAGGCGGAGCTGTATCGCGTTCCATTGCGAGAACGGCTGCCCAATATTCCGGTCCCGCTCCGTCCCCAGGAACCCGACGCCGTGCTCCAACTTCAAGCTTTAATCGACGAGTGCTATCGTGACGGGCGCTATTACCGCACGAACTACAATGTTGATCCAACGCCGCCGTTAACGGGTGAAGATGTTACATGGGCAGATGGCTTGCTTCGTGAGCAAGGACGCCGCAACTAGATCCCAAGCTGCTCGGATTGATTCAACGAAGTTTCTCTTCCGCCCAGACGGCCAACTTCTCGCGGAAGATCTTGGCGTTGTGGCGGATGTCGACCGGGAGCGAAGCGTGCAGCAAGATGTCGTGAACGGGCTCGGTTAACGGATTCGACTTGGCGAGATCCCACAACTCGGCTATCAACTGTGCCTCTTCCTTCGGCGTCTGAGGCCGATGCTCGGGCCAGGTTTCGACGATCATGACGGGCAACTGGCGCCGCGGCTTGCCAATTCCCACCAATGCAGACCGATAGACGTGTTCGTGTTGGTTCAAGATCGCTTCGCAGGGGATCGTGAACATCGTGCCTTGCACATTCTCGACGCGCTGCGATTTCCTTCCGCAAAACCAGAATCGATCTTGACGGTCGAGATAGCCGACATCGCCCATGCGATGCCAGAACGAATCGCCATCGCGCACTTTGTGCAAGGCGTTCGCGTCCGTTCGAGTCACGTATTCGGTCGTGACAACATTTCCCTGCACCATCAACTCGCCAATCTCGCCACGGGGCAACTCTTCAACTTCACCAACATCCGCGATCGGCCCGTCGTTGATCTTGATCACCTTCCACTGAATGCCCGAAAACCGTGAGCCAACGCACGTCCCTTTGCCTTGGACACTTTGAGCCGCGGTTTCGGCCAGCACGGCACTCGCGGTGATCGATGCGACCGGCAGCGACTCGGTGGCCCCGTAAGGAGTGTGGACATCACCTTCCGGATGAATCGCGTTCTTCAGCCGTCGTAAGACATGCGGTGGCACGGGCGCTCCCGCCGAGAGGGCGCGACGGAGTGTCGGCAGCTGGACGCCGTTGTCTTCGCAGTAGCGGCCCACGGTGTTCCAGAGCGCGGGCGAGCCAAACGCTTGCGTCGCGTTCCAATCGTGAATTGCTGCCACGATGTTGCGCGGATCGACGTCAGCGGGCCGCGTGAAATCCATGTCGGGAATGACCGTCGTGACACCCATCGCGGCATTGAACAACGCAAATAACGGAAACCCCGGCACATCGATCTCACCAGGCCGAATGTCGTAGTATTCGCGCAGTTGATCGACTTGCGTGTTGAAGTTTCCGTGCCGATACAACACACCTTTCGGCGGCCCGGTGCTGCCGGTCGTGAAGATAATCGCAGCCGGATCGGACGCGATCGTCCCGCAGGGCGCGAAGCTTTCGCGAGGCGTCTCGCGCAGCTGCGCGAGTGTCGGCCCGCCCCAAAACCAGCGGCGGCCAACCGTCACGTTGTATCGGGCTTTCCGAAAGCGGTGTGGCAATAGTTTTCGAACTGCTTGGGCAATCGGAATGGCAATGAATCCTTCCGGCTCCGCCTCGTCCAAGCACTTGGCGAGGTTCTTCCGTCCCATGCCGGGATCGATCAGGATGGTGACGACGCCGACCTTGAACATCGCGAAAACGAGCGAGATGAAATCGATCCCGGGCCGCACCATCAGAGCGATCCGCATTCCTGGCCGAATCCCCATCCGTTGCAATCCAGCCGCGATGGAATCTGTCTCGCGATCAAGTTCAAGAAAGGATAGCTGCCGATAGAGTCGCTGGCCCGATTCGTCGTGCGCGAGCGGCTCGACGACGCCAACACCATTGGGGATCTGCCGCGCGGTCTCGGACAGCCGCAGCCCGACGTTCACGATGCCGTTGGTTCCGGCCGCCACTTCAGTCACCCTTTCGCCGGTTCACTGTATCAGCAACCGCGTCGAGAATCATGGCGGCAATGTCCGTCTGTAAAGTCCGTGCCAACGCCTTCCAGCCCGGCACCGCGTTCACCTCCAAGACAAACTCACGTCCGTCGCAGGCCGGCAAGATGTCGACACCCGCGATCATCGCGCCGATGGCCCGCGCCGCCGAACGCGCCACATCCGCATAACGATCGTCGACTTCAAACGGCTCGGTCGAAGCACCGCGACTGACATTGGTCCGCCAGTCCGTTGGATTCTTGCGTTTCATGCCGAATACTCGCGAGCCAAGCACGAACAGGCGGATGTCATAGCCGCGGTGTTCGATGAATTCTTGCAGATAGATCACCGCGTTGAACTGAGCCAACATGGAAAACGCTCGCAATGCAAGGTTCTCGTCGGTCAGTCGGGTGATCCCACGTCCCTCGCCGCCGAACAAGGGTTTTACCACGACGTCGCCGCCGAGTTCATCGAACGCGGCCAGCGCGTCATCCACCGTTTGGCAGACGATCGTGTGCGGCGTTGGCAGTCCCGCGTCGGCGAGTTTCACGGACGAGAGGTACTTGTCGACCGCGGCTTCCAGCGAACGGGGCGAGTTGACGACTGTGATGCCCGAAGCTTCGAGCCGCCCGAGCGCGTCCATGCGGAAGACGACTTGTTCCAGCGAGCCGGGCGGCATCGTGCGGACAATGACGGCATCAAACTCGCTGAGATCGCTGCCGGATGAAGTCAGTTGGTGCCGTTGACCGTCGATCGCGGCTGCTAGTTCGGAAAACGAACGGACCTCGATTTCGTGACGATCACCCCCGGCACGCGCGAGATCGCGAAAGTACCAGCTATCGGGAGCCGCGAGCACTGCGAACTTCATGCGTCGACTCAGGAGGTGAACGACTCGTGGATCACTTGCGGATCGAACTCGCCAAATTGCATCGATGTCCCCGTTTCGACGTTATTCAAGATGACGCGGGCCGGGCTGAAGAGCAGCGGGTCGATCTTGTAGAAGTCGCGATCGTAACGCGCGAAAATCTCGGCGAACGGTTGACCATGATCGGGCGACGCGGAGCTAGGAATCCGCGGGCCGAATTCGCGCAGGCTGTCGTCGTCGCCCGTCACCCATAACGTGACCTCGCCGCCGTACAGCACAGCGTCGTTCGTGCGGCCGATCCCCGCCAGATCATCACCCGCAACCGGCGGCAGCGGTGCGACGCCAAAACCGCTTCGCACCCGGTGGATGTCGAAGCCGACTTCGTGGAGTTTATGCAACGCGGTTTCGATCGTTCGGGCCACCACTTGAATCGATCCGGCGAGACTTGAGGTTGGCGCTA
Organism: Planctomycetota bacterium; assembly: GCA_027622275.1. Lineage (GTDB taxonomy): Bacteria > Planctomycetota > Planctomycetia > Pirellulales > Pirellulaceae. Next base: position 24,804 of record JAQBZB010000093.1, read on the forward strand.
CCATCAGCGTGAGCTTCTCGGGTTCGACGCCACACTCCAGGGCCACATGATGACAGACATCTTCGTGCGGGAGCTTGCCCGCTTCGAGAATGCCGACGACCGCGTCAGCCGATTCTTTGCGTCCGATTTGTTCAAACAACTCCTCGCGGCCGCGGACCGCCCGCATCGGCCCCGAGCCCATCGCAAAGAAGTTTTCGCCCGCGATCTGCCATCCCGCGTATTGCGACGCCATGCACGAAGCAACCGGCTGGTCCGTCCGCACCGTAACGGCCGGTCCCGGCCACAGGTCGCGGTTGCCGGGCACCAGATCAACGCGCCCCAGCCCCGCCATACAGACTTCGGCCAAGCCGATGCCCGCCTCAAGACCACCGGGAACGTGGACACCACAGTCGATAATCCGCGCGCCGGTTTCATCGCGGAGCACGGCGATGTGCAGCTCCGTCGCTCGGTTAACCATTTGCTCGCAGCGAGCTAAGGCAAGTCGGTTCAGATTCATAGGAGCATCTTCGGCAATTCGTTTCCTGATGACAATTGGGGGGAGGGCGAAGGCCGAATGACCAAATCCGAATGACCAATGACCAACCGCCCGTTGCTCCTCTATACTGCTGCGAATGGAAAGGAACAGCCCGTGGCGAGCCTGACGATTGAGAACTACGTGAAGACGGTCTACCAGACCTGTGTTCGGCAAGGCAACTCGCCGGCGGGAACGGGACAGATCGCGACCGCGCTCGGCGTGTCACCTGGGACGGTGACAAGCATGTTGAAGACGCTCAGCGAGAGCGGTCTGGCCGAATACACGCCTTACGAAGGTGTGAAACTGACCGAGAGCGGACGCAACCTCGCGCTGCGCGTCCTTCGTCGTCATCGGCTGATCGAGTTGTTCTTGGCACAAACATTAGAGCTATCGTGGGACGAAGTCCATGAAGAGGCCGAGAACATGGAGCACGCGGTCAGCGATCATCTGATCGACCGCATCGAGAAGTACTTGGGCTATCCAACCACCGACCCTCACGGCGACCCGATTCCTCGCGCGGATGGCACCATTGAGATCACTCACAGCCGCAGCCTCGCCGAAGCTGCTGCCGGCGACCGGTTTCGGCTTGTCCGCGTCCTCGACCAGTCGCCCGAGTTTCTGCGATATCTGAGCGAAAGCGGATTGTCGCTCGGAGTGGAAGGCGAAGTCGCGGCAAACCGTAGCGAAGCCGGGGTCGTCACGGTCAGTATCGGTGCCGCCAAAACGACCCTGGCGCGAGATGTCGCCGAGAAGCTGCTGATCGGATCCGAAGTAGGCGGCTGATATTGAAGTGGCGGTGGCTTCCAGCCGCCGCTGAATATGTGGCGGCTGGAAGCCACCACTACGACAGCTTCGGTCCTCACCGAAACGCCGGGTCGAATCCGAGCGACCGTCGCGTGACCGAAAGCTGGCCGCTGTGAAGGCCCTCGTGCCAGATGGCTGTCTCGAAGACGGAACCGATGTCGGCGAGAAAGCTCGGCGTTCCCTCGGGTGTCGGCTTGGAAAAGTCGTCCTCGTTTAACGCATCAAAGATGTCGAGCAACACGGCGCGGCGGTCGCGCATGAAAGCGAGTACCTCATCGACTGGCGGGTAGTCGGCCGGTTCGCTCGTGGGGTGCGAGCCGACACCGAACTTCTCCGCAAAGCCTTCCCGTTCAACCGCTCGCTCGGGCGCGACGATGGAAATGAAGAAGTTGTCCGTGTTCGCCATGTGCCCGGCAAACCACAACGCATGATTCGCACTTGCATGGACCTTGGCCGTCCACGCTTCGGGAGTCTTGAAGTCCTCCAGATACCGTTCGCTCGTTTCGCGGGCGGCAACAAGTTGCCGGCGTAGTCGTTCTTTAAAGCTCATGCCCAGTGACTCGCGGACGTTGTTCGGCATCCGACTCCTTGATTGCGTTTGCGGATAGTGCCTGGTTGTAGATGCGGATCTCATCGAGCCGGCCGCGAAAGAACTGCGTCCCGTGGTTATAGCGGCCCAGATGAAGCGGATGCCCGGCGGTCGCGCCCAACTCGCCGTCCGTGCGAGGCTGTTGCGACGAGAGTTGCCCGTTCACGTACAGCAGCACGGCGTCCCCAGCGGGATCGAAGACCGCGGCCACCTGCGACCATGCCGCCGGTGGCAGCGCTTGCGTCGCGGCTAACGTGATCCAGGCGTCGTTCTTCGCCGAGCGAGTCTCGAACCGCGGCACGAGGTCGCCGCCGAGATAGATGTTCCAGCCGTACTTCGAAATCAGATACCCGTTGCCGCCGGTCGCGTCGGGCCGTATCCACAGGGAGATCGTGAGCGGACCACTGCCTCGCAGCGTCACGCCGTTCCCGCCAACCGCATACGATTCGTCTCCGGTGAACTCGAGCGAACCGCGGCCGTCTTCTTCGACGACTTTCGCGCCGTGCAGCGCGAGATGATTCGGGCCGGCTTGATCGCGCACCTGCTCGCCGGAATGCTCCTCGAAATGATAGTACGTGATCAGCCCCGGCTCCGCGACGCGGACCAGCGGCTGCGGTTTCGCCGGCGGGCCGATCTCGACCCCGGCGGGCAACGCCGCGCGGTAGATGTCAAAGCCGCCGTCGCGCATCGACACGAAAGCGATCGACGTGCCGTCAGGCGACCAGGCACCGTGATCGTCGCTGGCTGAGTGTGTCGTCAGCGGTCGAAGTGCCGATCCGTCCTGCTTCATCAGCCACACATCCTGGTTGCCCGCGCGATTCGAAGTGAACAGCAGCCACTCACCATCGCGGGACCAACGCGGCCGGCAATCGATCCCCGGCTGATCCGTCAGCTGGATCAAGTCGGTTCCATCCCAGCGCACTTTGTAAACGTCAATGTTCCCGTCACGGTCGCTGGCAAACGCAATCCACTGCCCGTCGGGCGACCAGGCCGGCTGGTGCAGGTATTGCCCGGCTACCTGCAGCACCATCTCCTTGTCCGTTCCATCGGCATTGGCGATCCACAGCTGTTCGGTCGTCGTCACATAGGCGATCCGCTTTCCATCGGGCGACCAGGCTGGCTCTTCCCCCGCCGTCACGCCCTCGCCCGCGACCAACTTCTTCAGATCCGAGGCGGCGAATTCGGCGTTGATGCTGCAAATGAAGGTGTCTTTAGAAGCGTTGGCCGTATCGCTCCCGCCGCCCGTGATCAGCAACTGATTGCCGCCGGGTGCGAAGGCGGGATGTTCTTGCACCTGAACGCTGGCGTCGTACTCACCTAGCAACGGCCGGTCGTTCAGGCCGTCCGTTTGCACAACCCGCACCCCCACCAGAATCTGCTTTGCGCCACGCCGATTCGCGTGATGGCGAGAATAGACGAGATGCGATCCGTCGGGCGAGAAGTTCAAAAAGAACTTCGAATAGTACGTGTGAGTCAGCCGCTGAATCGCCGTGGATTCGGCGGAAGGAGCCTGGTTCGCAAAGGTGACTAGCACCGCGAAGAGTGCCGCCACTAGAAATCTACTCACGATTGCAAGGCCTCGATCGGAGTTCCCAGCACCGCCACGTCCTGCTCGAACAGGGCGACACGATCCAGCCCAAGCTTCTCCGTGATCGTGGCAATAACGTCGACAGGGTGAATCGGAGTTGTGGCAGGATAGCCGCCGTCGCTGGTACTGGAGCCGACCACCTTCCCGCCAGGTATCCCACCGCCCGCGACGACCGCCGAGTATCCGAAAGGCCAATGTTCGCGTCCGCCGATGCTGCTGATTTTCGGGCTGCGTCCGAACTCTCCCATCGCCAGCACCAAGGTTGTGTCCAACAGCCCACGACTGTCGAGATCGTCCAGCAGTGCCGAGAACGCACGGTCGAAGATCGGGCAATAACGGTCTTGCATCCGTTCGAACAATCGATAGTGAAGATCCCAGCCGCCGTCGCCTCCCTGCTGCTCGTCCTCGGCGTCGCCGCTCCAGTTCAGTTGCACGAACGGCACACCCGCCTCGATCAAGCGGCGACCCAGCAGACAGTTCTGTCCAAACGCGGTGCGCCCGTAGCGGTCCCGGAGTTGCTCGGCTTCATCTTCCACACGCAGCGCCTTTTTTGTTTCGGGAGCCGTCAACAACCCCAACGCTTGCCGCCGCAGATCATCCATGCGATCGACGGCACCACTCGTCTCGGTCTGTCGCTGCCAGCCATCGAGATCGGCGAGCAACCGCCCGCGATCTTGAAGCCGCCTCGTCGGCAACTCGCCCAGCGGTTGCAGGGCACTGGGAAGTTCGAAACCTCTCTCGAAGTCAAAGCTCTGGATGCGAAATGGATCGTGCGCCGGACCCAAGCTGCCGGCCAACTGGCCACGCAGGTCAGCGCCGCTGACTTTGCAGTTTGGCCCGACGACGGTATACGACGGCCAACCGGCGGAAGTATCGTCGTGTGTCAAATACGAAACGAGCGAGCCCATACTCGGCCGCACTCGGCCTGGGAAGGGAATGCCACCCGATGCCTGGGACCCATTGGTGCTGCCGGTGAGAGTAACCGTGCCCGCTTGATTATGGTCCTTCATGTCGTGCGCCATGCTGCGGATGATGGCGAACTTCTCGGTTCGCTGAGCGGTCAGCGGCAGCAACTCGCAAATCTGCGTCCCGGGCGTGGCGGTGGCGATCGGGCGATAGCTGCCGCGGACGTCGACGGGCGCATTCGGCTTCGGATCCCAAGTTTCGTGATGACTCGGTCCGCCCCACATCCAAAGCAGCAACACGGATTTGGCACGAGCCGCTGTGTCAGATGCGGCCGTTGTCTTTGCCAACCAATGCGGCAGGCCAAGCCCCAGCGCCGAACAGGCTCCGGCTTGAAGCATCGCCCGGCGTGACAGGCCGGAACAGTCTCGCGAGTTGACTTGCCCTAGATTCAGCATGCCGTCTCAATCCAATCGTGCGATATCGACCCGACTCGCCCCGATTGTACCAGCGTCACCCGCGCCACGCCAACACTTGTCTGCGAAAAGCTGGGGCTCGAAAGTACTCTGCGTCTGGGTTGTTAAAAAGTTGGTCTTGCGTGACGAAATCAGGGCTCCGAGTAATGCTAGATTTGTTCCCTGGTCCCCAACGGGCTTGTCCCGAATGGCGTGGACTTAAGCAAGTACTTTGCACCAGCGACACTAACGAGTGTGCAAGCATGACCAAGCTTGCACAACCGGCAGCGTTGCCATTCGCAACGGAATCCTTAAGTCCACGCCATTCGGGCTTGTCCCGTTGGAACCCAAGATTAACGGGTTAGTAGAGTGGCGTTCGAATACCAAGACCCCCACGAGTTCGCCTCGTGGGTGAATCAGTGTTTGCAAGCCGACGTCGTCGCACCCGGGACGCGGACGTCGAATCTCATTCACCGAACGGGGCAAGCCCGTTGGGGTCTCGGCCTCGTTCACGTTCGCTTCTAACTCACGAATCTATTGTCTCCAACGAGACAAGCTCGTTGGGGGACAGGAGTGCTACGAAGGAATGCCTGCGGAACAGAAACGACATCGTCCTGATCCGCATCGACAGCAGCAAACTGAACACCCCACTTCCGACCCCGCGCGGTTGCCAGCTAACCTCGCGCTACGACCGCGTGATGGTCACGCTGTTGCTGCCGGCGGTGTTGCCGGTCGAAAGGATGACGAAGACCTTGAACGTGCGTATTGGAAATGGTTTGATGACGAGCGGGTGTGAATCCCGTCGGGGTAACCGATCGCCACGGGCCTCGTATCGAGTGTTGCAGCGTGTGGGGTAACTCACTCGTTGAAGCGTACACAGAAAGGTAGTGAGGATGAA
>JAQBZB010000094.1 GCA_027622275.1 Planctomycetota bacterium
AAGTGTTCGCCGCACACCAGTCGCGGCAAATACAAAGGCACGCGGGCACACACCGCAGGTGGGTCGGGGACCCGACAGCGACGGCGTGTTGCGGATCGCGACGAACTTACTTGATGTGCCCGCAGAGATCATCTCGCTGTTATATGCCCAAAGGTGGGCCATCGAAATCTTCTTTAGATTTGCTTTTACTTCCTTGGCTTGGCCAGCGAAGCGGAGTTAGTGGCACACCTGACGAAACTAAAACGCCCAGACGAGGCGTCCTCGAAAAAACGCTAAGCCACAATCCTCGGTCGCGCTCTTGCCCAGCGACGCGAGTCGCTTGTTGCTGCGCATCTTGCGAGGTTGCGTGCCCGGCTGTCCCCGCGCCTCACGCACAGCACGCCATTCTGGCAGCCGCTCCTCCGCGACCAGACATCCTGCTCCCTCCTCCGTTCGACTATCGCGAATCACGTGCCGAACAGTATTGAACAGTATTGGGACAGGTCCCGTTTTGTCCGCCCCGTTTTGTCCGCCCTGCGAGAACTCGCGCCGAGAACTCCTGAATGTCGTGGTAAACTGCACGGAATATAGCCCCCGTGGTGGCCGCGAATTTGTAGGGCCGCGAATTTGCATGTCCGCGAATTTGTAGTTTGCGGTACTCGATCAAATCGCTCAAAATAGAAACGGAATCAACCGATACGGCACTTTTTCCACGTAGGCTCGATAGTCGGGATTTGACCGCAGGATTCGTTCTTCGGCATACATCCGCGCGACCAAAAAACTCCACCCCAACGCGTAGACGCTCAAATTCCACCAACCTGGCGCAATCGATAGGTATCCCAGATGAGACAGGAAATAGCCCAGGTACATCGGGTGGCGAACAAAGTAGTACATTCCTGTCGCTTTGATGCCCCTGTCGGCCGCGACCACTCCGAAGCTGCGTCTTAAACTCAACTTGGCACCAAGATGCAGAAGAATCCCAGCGACGATGAGAAATGGTCCAGTGCTGCCCAAAATAGGTGGACCGCCAGGAATAACTAGCAAAGAGAAAATCGTACCGGAAAAGGCGATAATCCAATCAATGGCGCTATGGGAAATCTTGCTGGCGGGCCGGCGGACGAGTACGAACGCCACGACGATGCCCTCCGACACCAACAAGAGTGTGGAAAACAAGGAACGAGGGCTCGAAAAGTCGCTCGGCCACAATCGAACGCACATGAGGGTGAACAGAATTGTAACCACGATTTGTTCAACGCGGTCCAGCGTTTTTCCCAACGAGCACTTATTCACGGCGAATTTCCCTGCTGGCGGCTCTTGTGCTAGGAAGGAGTACGGGGAGTCAACAACCACCGGCAGAGCCGGTAGCAATGTTGGTGGTTTAAACGTTCGTCAAACAATCCGCGATCTTGGTCCCGCTCGTCTTTCTGCTGCTCCTGGATGTAGCGTTTGATCATCGCCTCATCCAAACCAACCGTGCTCACGCAGAATTGTAGCGGCGAAAGCCTTCGACAACAGATCGACGAGCATTTCTCCCGTTCGCTAACCTGCGGAGGTCGCCCCCACCTCCGCGTCGAAAGTCACTCGGAGTAAATAGCGGCAGTGTGCGCCACCTCCGCAGTCTTTGGGCGACTATCCCTACTCAACAAGTTTTCCACGTTAGGAAACGGCTCTTGGTAGAGAAATACTCGACGCAACCGAGATGGTCGGCGATATCTGCCACGTTGTCGCCGGAATCAGACATCGCATACACCTGTTACAGACGTCCAGTATTGCCTCGTGCCGTTTCCACGCGGCGTGATTGGTCAATCTGCCGGGGATCGGCTGTCTGCTTTGCGATTCCCGACCGTGGGTCGGGATGTGGCGTGCTGCTCATGGCCTTGCCGTGTCTCAAACCGTCGCCGCTGTACCGTCCACGCGATCCGCAAGCGTCGGATCTGTGGCGCTTGATCGATAAGCACTTTGACTCCTTCCAGCAAGTCCACGACGAACGCTTTCAAGCCAAGTAGGGCTACTGGCGCGGCATCGTCGAGCAGTCGGTGGCAGCCTTTCTCAAGTGTGGCGATCTGCAAGAAGGGTTTGCCCGAGTTCGCTGCGCGACGGTGCCCGCCTGCCCATCCTGCCACCAGAAGCGGGCGTTGCTGACCGCGATCCACGTTGCCGAAGAAGTCTGTCTTCCCGTCGCGCATCGGCAAGTCGTTTTAACCATCCCCAAGCGTCTGCGACTGCACACCCGCTTCGATCGGAAGCGGTCTTCTCGCTGTATCTGGCCGAGGACCAGATCGAACCGGAAGTCGTGGACAACATGCGCACTTAGCGCGGGCACCCTCGCGCAGCGATGGTCGGCGGATGCAGCGTGCGAACGGCATTGGGCCAGAACCGTTTTTGTAGCCAGGATGACAGATTTGAGGATGGCAAATGGGTCAGAATCGTCGCGGCAGCCCGGGGTTGACAGTAGTGAGCCCAATGCCAGCACTCGGGGCGGCAGTCGCGAACGGCTGTCCTCAAGACTTAGTCGTTGTCTCATTGAAGGCGACCGCTCGAAAGGCATGTCTTAGCAACTTCGCTCGTTGACCTATTCGCCGTGGAGAAACGAGCCTGTGGCTTATTGTCGCAGGGACTGGGTGGTTGACAATAAACCCTAGTGAGATACAAATTTGGGCTCGGTTCCGTGAAAAACTTCACAAGCAGGGCTCGCGAAGCGACTTCTCGCACTCAAGCTCTTTGCTGACAACCGTTTGTGGTGATCCAAGGTTCATGGCTGACAAAGACGAATTGTCTATCGAACAGATTCTGGCTGCAGCTCGCCAGCAGGATGGCGGCGGTGATGCCGTTCCGGTATCGGAAACCGTCCCTGCCGAGACGCCCAAGCCCGCGGCAAAGGCTGCTGCGCCGGCGAAGCCTGGGAAAATGAGCGTCGCCGAAATGCTGGCCGCAGCCCGTGTCGGTGATGCTGGCGGCGGTGCATCAGAGAGTCCCGCGCCTGCCTCGACGGCAGCCAAGTCAGCTGCTCCAGCGAAGAAGCCCGGTGCGATGTCGGTGGCTGACATGCTTGCGGCGGCGCGCGGCGATAAGTCGGGTGGTGCCGCGGCGGCGAAACCTGCTCCGGTTTCGAAGAAGGCAGCGGCCAAGGCGGCTCCGGCCGCGAAGGAGCCTGCCGCAGCGACGCCTTCGGGGCCGAAGGATACGGCGAGTATCTTGTCCGCGGCTCGAGGCGGTGCGGCCAAGCCAGGGCCAATCACCAAGGCAGAAGCCGCAGCTCGCGCGAAGGACGCAGGTGTGGCACCCGTGAAGAAGAAGGCGACTGCTCCGCCAATGCCGGCCAAACCGGACTACGCAAAAACAGTTGCCGCTCCGACAGCTTCGACGGAGCGACGAGGATTTCTTGTCGCGGCCACGGCGATTTTCGCGGGTACCTTTTTCATGACCTCGGCGCTGGCGATCGGCTTCAGCTCGCTCGCGGTGACGATGCTCTTATGGGTGCTCGGTACGGCGCGCTTCATGTTTCCGAATATTCTCACGGAACCCCCGACGAAGTTTAAGGTGGGTTTTCCGGATGAGTACGCGCCCGGCCAAGTGGCGACGAAGTTCAAGGCTCAGTTCGGCGTCTGGGTGGCCCGCTACGAATACAACGGCCAGCCGGAGATCTACGCACTGCAGTCGGTTTGTACTCACTTGGGTTGCACGCCAAACTGGCTGGAAGGTGAGCAGAAGTTTAAGTGTCCTTGTCATGGAAGTGGTTTCTACAAGGATGGTGTCAACTTCGAAGGGCCCGCTCCGCGGCCTTTGGAGCGTTTTGCGATCCGCCTTGCCGATGATGGTCAGTTGGAAGTTGATAAGAGCCGGAAATTCAAGGAAGAGGTGGGGCAGTGGAACGACCCGGCTTCGTACGTTTCAGTTTGAGTTATGCTTTCGCTGTATCCACTTTGAGCCCCTCGTGAGTGAACCAGTTCGGCTGGATTAGTTATGCCGCCTCTTGATGAAATCATTCGTGGTTCGCAGATCTGGAAGAGCGTCTTTCGGCATCCTGCGCCCATCGATCGCCGTAATCGTGTCGTGGTGATGCTGACGAACTTCTTCTTGCACCTGCATCCGGTGTCGATCAAGAAGCAAGGGATCTCGCTCAGTTATACGTGGTGCATGGGCGGTGTGACGTTCTTTCTGTTTCTGGTGGAAACGGTTACCGGCGTCTTGTTGATGTTCTATTACCGCCCAACTTTGGAGTGGGCGTATAACGATATGCTGGCGTTGCGGGATGTCGCGTCGCTCGGCATTTTGCGTGAGATTCATCGCTGGGCAGCCCATGCGATGGTGATCACGGTGTGGCTGCACATGTATCGCGTCTTCTTGACGGGCAGTTATAAACCGCCTCGTGAGTTCAATTGGGTGATCGGCGTTATTCTGCTGCTCCTGACGCTGTTGCTTTCGTTTACGGGTTATCTGTTGCCGTGGGACCAGTTGGCGATCTGGGCGATCACGGTCGGATCGAACATGGCCCGCGCTCATCCCTTCCTCGGTCATGAGGGTCCCGGTTCCGCGCTGTTGACGCTGGACGGGATTGACATGATCACCAATGCGTCAGATGCGAGGTTCGGCTTACTTGGCGCGAGGTTCGTTGGTGAAGAAACACTTAACCGCTTCTATGTGTTGCACTGCGTGGCAATTCCTCTAGCGGCGGCGTTGTTGATGGCGATCCACTTCTGGCGAGTTCGCAAGGACGGTGGGATCAGCGGTCCGTTGTAATTCTCTCGGGCTCGTTGGTTGGTTGTAGGTCGATAGAGAGTCGATAGGTCACGTCGTCGTTAGGTCAGCGCGTGACCACTCGGAAACATAGGACGCATTCAGGCCATGCACGGTCACGTTAGTTACGAAGACTTTATTCTGCAGGTCGCGGGATTCCTGACGACCTATTATCTGTTCATCGCCGCGATGAATGGGCTTGCCGCTTTTTACTTATGGCAGTCAGGGCGTGCGAAGGAGTTGTTTCGGTTGCCGGGCTCGGGTTTGGCCGTCACGACCGTGCATGTGTGGTTGCTGGTGGCTGGCGTGTTTACGATTCTTAGTGCGTACGCCACGAACGGTGGTGCCGCGGCGCTGACGCTGCCCCAGGCAGTCCGTGATTTCGCGGATGCGAGAATGGGCCCGGTCGTTTACACCGTTGGCCTGCTTCTGCTGCTGAGCGTCCTGTATCTTGGCCGCAACTTCTTTGTCAAGCCGACGGTGGCGTGGGCGGGCTTGAATCTGTCGCTGCTGTTGATGGGCATTTCGATGACGGACATGGACTTTGCGTCGATCGTCATGAAACCGGATAACGTGCCGATCGTGGCGATGATTTATTTGCTCGGCTTCTTCACGTGGCTGTCGGCCTCGAAGGCGGTCCAGAATGACGCGCGGACCGCGCGCGGTGAAGTGCCGCTTGAAAAGCTGGACGACGAGAAGGTGTTGGTGTGGCCTGACTTGGTGTACACCGAGCTGATTTGCATGATCGCGCTGATGGCGATTCTGTTTGTTTGGGCGATTCTGCTTCAGGCTCCGCTTGAAGAGCCTGCGAGTACGGTGAAGACCCCCAATCCGTCGAAGGCTCCCTGGTATTTCCTGGGCCTTCAGGAGATGTTGGTCTATTACGATCCGTGGATGGCGGGCGTGGTGCTGCCGGGTGTTGTCGTCGGCGGCTTGATGGCCATTCCGTTTATCGATTTCAACAAGCAGGGCAATGGTTACTACACGATCAACGAACGGAAGTTTGCCTACTGCACGTTTCAGTTCGGCTTTCTCGTGCTGTGGGTGACGCTGATCGTGATGGGGACGTTTTTGCGGGGGCCCAACTGGAACTTTTTCGGGTTCTACGAGACTTGGGATGCGCACAAGGTCGAAGCGCTGAATAATGTCGATCTGTCGCAGTATTTCTGGGTCGATCTCCTGCACACCGGGCGTCCCAAGGCCGCAGACGACGCCCCGATGATCGTGAAAATCGGGTACATCCTCCTCCGTGAGTCGGTCGGCATTATGCTTCTGCTGTTTTATTTCGGTGGCGGCCCGCCGGCGATGGTGATCTATAGCAAGTTCTTCCGCAAGATGTTTCTGCGGATGGGCTTCGTCCGCTATATGGTCTTGTCGAACTTGATTCTGCTGATGGCGCTGTTGCCGATCAAGATGCTTGCCCGTTGGACGGTGGATATGAAGTATTTCGTTTCGATTCCCGAGTATTTCCTGAACTTCTAGCTTTTGCCGCCGGATAAGGCGGGGACGGAAAGATGCCAGCAACGGAACAAACCTGGCGCAATACAAAGCTGCTGCATAAGATCTTTGCGGTCTCGGGCGTCGTGATGCTCGCGACCACGATCTGGGTGCTCGCGAAAGATCATGCGCGCCCGTGGAAGCCGTATCAGCGGACCGCCAGCCAGGTCGAGATAACGCTGACGGACTGGCGCAAGCTGCAATATGAAACCAACGAAGCGGAGGCTGAGAAAACGAAATTGGAAGACCGTTTGGGCGCCGTCCGGCGCGAGGCGGTTGCCGGGGACTTGATCGATGAATTCATCGCGCAAGTCGAAGCGGGCAAGGTTTCGGAAGAGTACGTCGGTCGAGCGAAAGCGACTAAAACAGCGGCCGAGGAACTGGCGGCAGTCGCGGGACAAGAGGCTGCCGAAGCAAAACGGGATCGTGTCATTGCGGAGATGCGGGATATCGTCGCGAGTCTGCGTGTTGTCGAGGAAACGCGGCTCGGGAATCTGAAGTTTGCGCGTGCTGACCGGGACGCGGCTGTCGCGACTTTGGGGTTGATGGTGCGCGACAACAAGATCGAGGAGCAACCGGAGCAGCAGGCCCTCGTCGACCAGCGGCTCGCGAAAGTCGATGAGTTGCAGATTCTCTACGACGAAGCGAAGACGCAACGCACGGACTTGCAGGCGATCATTAAAAGGGTCACCACGGCGGAAGATGACGCGCAGGATGCCTTGGCGAAGAATCAAGCTGGTTTGAAACAGCTCGAAAGCACCGAGGCCGGCAAGCGCTCGACCTACATCGTTTGGAAGGGCTCCATTCCGCTGCCTGGGAAACGCTGGCTGGAACTCCCGATTCTCGACGCCTTCAATTCGCCTCGCAAGATCGACAATCACTGGAGCGATGGGCTGACGATCGATTACAACTTCAGCAAAGTCCGCCGTTTCGATCGCTGTACGACTTGTCATCAGTCGATTCAGAAGACGAATCCGGGCTCGGCGGTCGATCCGGCGTATGTGCATGATAACCTGATCGACTTCGTTCTCTTGCCGCCGGAGTCCAAGGACGGTTCGGATGGGGAAGGCGATGCGACGCCGGACGATTTGCTGATGCACCACTATGGCCTGCGTTTGGCGGCGGAGGGATTGCTTGCTGTTAACGACGTCACCGTGCAATTTGTCAAGCCGGAGTCCTTGGCATCAAGGGCAACTTCGATCGGCGAAAACGACGCCGCTTCCGCACCGGGAGCGGACATTCGTCAGCAGTTGTTAAGCGGTGGACAAGGCCAAGCGACGGTCGGCGCGGGATTGAAGTTAGGCGACGTGATCGCACAGATCGACGGCGATCCGGTTCGCGATGCCCGCAAGGTGATGTTTCGCTTGCTGGATGCGGCGGATGCCAATCAGACGCTGGTGCTGACTATCCGCCGCGGCTTGCCGCATCCCTACACTTCACACCCGCGGCTCGACTTGTTCGTTGGCTCGCTCAGTCCGCATAAGTTGGCCGATTTCGCTTGCACGGTCTGTCACGACGGGCAAGGAAGCGCGACCGCCTTTGAGTGGGCGTCGCACAGTCCGAACACCAAACTTCAGAGTGAAGAGTGGTCCCGGAATCTCGGCTGGTTTGACAATCCGCATTGGATTTATCCGATGTACCCGGATCGGTTCGCCGAGGCAGCTTGTTTGAAGTGTCATCATAATGTCACGGAGCTGGAACCGAGCGAACGGTTTCCCGATCCACCAGCACCGAAGGTTGTGCATGGTTACAACCTGATTCGCAAGTTTGGTTGTTATGGCTGCCATGAGATTACCGGCTACGACGGTGCCAGGCGGATTGGCCCGGACATGCGATTGGAGCCCAATTACTTCGCCGCGTCTCTGCAACTGCAAGCCGATGCGGGCTACGAAAGCTTGCCGGATGAAGTGAAGGGTTGGGTCGTCGAGCTTGCCGAGCATCCCGAACGAGATGCGGTACGGCATCGCCTCTACGAGGCATTGCTGGCGGATGCGAAAGCGGAACCGCCGGTGTTATCGAAGACCACTCACGCGGCTTTGGTTCCCTTGCTGAAGGACGTTGAAAACGCGGGCACGCTTCGCAGGCCGGGGCCCAGCTTGCGCTTCGTCAAGCAGAAACTGGATGCCGAGTTCATGTTTGATTGGATTCAGGAGCCCAAGCGATTCCGGCCGAGTACGCGCATGCCGCAGTTCTTTCGTCAGTGGAGTCATTTCCCGAATGGTCACGACGCCGACGCGGCAGCATTCGAGCCCGTTGAAATCTTGGGGATCGTGACTTATCTGAGACAGGGATCGAAAGATTTTGAGTACCTGGAACCGCCGGCGGGCGTTGCCGAGGCATCGGCCGAACGCGGCAAAGTGTTGTTCGAGGAACGCGGCTGTCTGGCTTGCCACAATCACAAGGACTTTCCCAACACGGCGACTTACCGCAGCAAAGACGAGATCGTTCAAGGACCGGACCTTTCTGGCGTGGGGACCAAGTTCAACGCCGAACGGAATCCTGACGGAGCCAAATGGTTATATAGCTGGATCAAACAGCCTTCGCGCTATCACGCGCGAACATTGATGCCGGATCTGTTCTTAGATCCGATCGAACAGGCACCCCCAGCACCCCCGGCCGCGGATGATCCCGCGGCGGCGGATGCGGCACCTGCCGACGAGCCACCCGCTGCCGAGCCTATCGTCACCGATCCGGCGGCTGACATCGTCGCGTACCTGCTCGAAAGTTCGGTGGTCGATTGGCAGCCAACAGAAGGCACTTTGGCGAGTGCCGCGGATGTCGATGTTGCAACGCTTGACCGGTTGGTCTTCGAGAATCTGAGAGACGATGCCTTCGCGGAAGCGGCGGCAACGGTCTATGCAAAAGAAGGGATTCCGGCTCGTTTGCGGCAGGAATTGAAGGGAGCCGAGATCGAGTTGCTGACCGACACCGAGGGCGCGGTGGTTGAAGGCAATCTGACGACCGAAGCCAAGCTTCGTTTCCTCGGCCGCAAGTCGTTCGCCAAATATGGCTGCTACGGGTGTCATGACGTTCCAGGCTTCGAGGATGCCAAGCCGATCGGCACGGCATTGGCGGACTGGGGACGCAAGGAGTCGAGCAAGCTGGCGTTTGAACACATCACTCATTACCTCGAAGGGCATGGGCATGGCGGCCAAGGCGCTCACAACGACGATGGACGAGATGATGGCGAAACCGAGGAGATGCGGGATTATTACCACCTGCAGATCGAGGGTCACCATCGGGAGGGCTTCATCTATCAGAAGCTCGCCGAGCCGCGCAGCTACGACTACCACAGGACGGAAAACAAGAAGTACTACGAACGTCTGCGGATGCCCAAATTCCCGTTCACGGCTCAGGAGCGGGAAGCCGTTATTACCTTCGTCCTCGGCCTGGTCGCTGATCCGCCTTCGGCGAAGTACATCTACAAACCCGACGCCCGCCAAAAGGCCATCACCGAGGGTCGCCAAGTCCTCGACAAGTACAATTGTGCCGGTTGCCACATGCTCGAACCGGAACGGTGGAACATTGCACACGCTGCGGACGCATTCGGCGAACAGCCGGCGAGCAAGGGTTATCCGTTTCTGACGACCCACTTCACCACCGATCAGTTGGAGGCATCGCGAGCGAGCGACCCCAGCGGGTTGATGCATTCGACGATCAAAGGGATGCCTGCCTTAGAAGACCTTCCCAGCGGCGTCCGCCCGCTGATTTATGACGACTTCGGCGATCCGATCGAGGACGCAGCCGAATACTCGCCAAGTAAGCTGGAGTTCCCGTTCGATCTTTGGCTCCCAACGACCATCGGTGGAAACACGTTTGATGTTGGCGTTCTGCCGCTCAATGTTCGGACACCGCAGATCGAAAAGAAATACTCGACCCGAGGCGGATTTCTAGCGAAGTATCTGTTGCAGCCAGTCGTTCAGCGTGAGAAACAAGTGAACCCGGCTGCCAAAGGAACGGAAGCCTGGGGCTGGTTGCCGCCCCCGCTTGTCGGTGAGGGTGCGAAAGTTCAGACGAGTTGGCTGCATGACTTTCTCTTGAATCCGTATCCGATTCGGCCTGCGGTCGTATTGCGGATGCCGCGTTTCAACATGTCGCCGGACGAAGCGACGAAGCTGGTCAACTACTTCGCGGCCATCGAGAATGTCGACTATCCGTATGATTCAAGTCCGCGGCAGCAGGAGAACTATCTGAGTTCGCTTGAAGCTGCGTATCAGCAGGCAACCGGCGGTGCGGGAACGCGTTTAGGCGACGCGATGAAGGTGGTGACCAACAACAACTACTGTGTGAAATGTCACTTGATTGGGGACTTCGAGCCAAAGGGGGCCGATCGAGCCAAGGCACCGAATCTGGCGGTGGTCTACAATCGGCTGCGTCCCGGCTATCTGCGTAATTGGATCGCCAATCCCAAGACGGTTTTGCCCTACACGAGCATGCCGGTGAATGTCCCGTACAACGCTGACGTGACGGAATTCCGGCCGGCACCGGACCAACCGGTCTTGTACCACGGAGGCAGTACCGAGACGGTTGATGCCTTGGTGGACTTGTTATTGAATTACGACAAGTACGCCAAGCAGCGTAGTTCCGTGGCGGAGCTGATTACGGGCGAAGCCCCCGCGGCCGTCGTGCCTTCGCCGATCGCTCGCCCCGCGGAGCCTGCTCCGACTCCGGTGCCAGCTCCCGCGGCAAGTGCAAAGCCGCTTCCCGATTCCTTGAAGAATCTTCCCGCAGCCAGTGGTTGGGGTGATTTGAAGGTCCGCTTTGTCTACGACGGAACGGCACCTTCACCCGCTCCGATCAACGTCACAAAGGATCAGGAGTTCTGCGGCAAGTTCGGCCTGGTGGACGAGTCGGTTGTCGTGAATGCTGAAAATGGCGGGATTAAGAATGTGATCGCGACGCTGTCCCGCGGCAACGATAAGTCGCCAATTCCGATTCATGAATCGTACTTGGAACACGTCCGGGATCAGGTTTACTTGGATAACAATAAGTGCCGATTTGAACCGCGAGTGACACTGCTCTGGACGCCGCAAACGCTGCTGCTGAAGAACTCCGACTCGGTCGGTCATAACACGAAGATCGATACGTTTTCGAATCAGCCGATCAACGACATCGTTCCAGCCGGGACGGCGGTGAGCAAAGAGTTCCCGCAGGCCGAGCGTCGCGCGGCACCTGTGGCATGCAGCATTCATCCGTGGATGAAGGCTTGGCTTGTCATTCAGGACAATCCGTATTTCGCGGTGAGCGATAAAGACGGCAATCTTGAAATCAAGAATCTGCCGGCGGGGGATTGGTCGATTCAGTTCTGGCAAGAGGCGGCGGGATACGTGGCCAACGTCAAAGTCAACGGCAAGACGACGGAATGGAAGCGCGGTGTCGTCGATGTGAAAATCGAAAACGGCAAAGCCGCAGATCTCGGTGTGGTTGAGTTTGCGCCTAGCCCGTAAGCAAGGGAGGAAATGAAGCATCATGAGAAAAGCGTTAACCCTGTTGGTCTTGGCTGTCTCGCTTTTCAGCAGTGCGTTGTCCGCTGCTGAGTGGGGCGACTTGAAGCTGACTTTTGTCTACGACGGCGCGGTACCCGCACCGCAACCAATCAGTGTGACCAAGGATCCGCAGTTCTGTGGAAAGTTCGACTTGGTCGATGAAGAGCTTGTGGTCAACAAGGAAAACAAGGGAATCGCTAACATTGTCGCCTACATGTACACACGCGGTGACTCCGCACCTCCGATCCATCCGGACTACGCCGCGCAAGCAGAAGCGAAATTCTCACTTGACAATAACAGTTGCCGGTTCGAGCCCCACGTCGTTTTATTGACGACGACGCAAACCTTGGTATTGAAGAACTCCGACGGGGTCGGGCACAACACCAACTACGCGGGGTTCCGCAATCCTGCTTTCAACGACGTGATTCCCCCAGGCGGGACGCTGGAGAAAAAGCTGACTGTGGGTGGTGAGCGGGCAAAAGTGTCGTGCGGTATCCATCCGTGGATGTCGGCCTATGTGGTGGTTCACGACACGCCTTACGGTGCGGTCAGTGATCAGAACGGCGAACTGCTTATCAAAAACGTACCCGTCGGAACATGGACGTTTCAGTTATGGCATGGCGGGAGCGGAGGCTACGTGGCTGACGTGAAGCAGAACGGGAAAGCCACGACGTGGGCGAAAGGTCGCCTCGAGGTGACGATCAAGCCAGGCATGAATGATCTTGGCGAGATCAAATACAAACCTAAAGCAACACGGTGAACGATTCCGGCGGAACTTCGAGGAGTTTCGGCGGATGCGGGTTCAGTGAGTGAGAGACGTTAATGTTGTCGACAAGAAATGCTTGCTTGGTCATCGCCGCTTGCACGGTCGTGCCGCTGTGTGGTTGTAAGCGTGTGCTGCCTCCGTCGGTCGCGGTAAACGACGCGACGATCAAATCCGTGCGGGATGTTCTGGAAGAAGGAGTTGCCTCGGGAGGCAGCGGAGAGGCCGCGGTACTTGCCGATCCAACGGGATGGGCGACCCTGTCGGGGACGTTCAAGATCAATGGCGCTGTGCCACCCAATCCACCGCTCAAAGTCGACAAGGATGTCGAAGTCTGTGCGCCGGGAGGCAAGCAGGTTCTCGATAACGTCGTGATGGTTGGGCCGGGCGGTGTGCTTCAGAATGTCTTGGTGTATGTCTCCAGCAAGATCCCGCCCGACAACCCCGCTTGGATTCACGAGTCCTATGCTGCGGCCCGTGATGCGGAAGTCATCTTCGACCAGAAAAACTGTGTCTTCTTGAGCCGGATGGGCACCATGTGGTCGACGCAGAAGCTCAAAGTCCTGAACAGTGATCCAGTCGGTCACAATACGAAACTCGATTCCGTACGCGGTGCAACGGGTGCAAATATCTCGGTTCCGGCCAATGGTTCCGCGGATTACGAACCGGGTGGCGCCTCGCCAGCGCCGTTCCCCGTATCTTGTTCGATCCATCCGTGGATGAAAGCTTCGATGATGGTTTGCGATCACCCCTACTTCGCGGTGACCGACGCCAATGGAGCATTCAGCATTCCGAATGTCCCGGCGGGAGTGGAGTTGCAGTATCGCGTGTGGCACGAGAAAGCCGGCTACATCCAGGACGTGAGCGTCGGCGGTACCGGCGAGAAGTGGCCGAAAGGTCGTTTCAAACGCGAACTGGCCGATGGTGATGATGTCAAAATGGATGTGGCGATTGACGCCGCTGTGTTTCAGAAGCCATAAGAACTGTCCGGCAGCGGACAGCGGAATTCCCGTACTTGCGATGAAGAATATGTCTCTTTGCTTCCCTAGCTCTATCCGCACGCTTCCTTTACTTGGGCGCGTCGTTTTTGCGTTGTGGTTGGCTGCGGTCGTTGGTTGTACGACGAAAGCGGAGTTCAGCCAGAATGCCGTCTATATCCTCAAGCAAGAGCGCGAATTAGACGCGGAGTTTTCCGACCAGCAAAAGCGAGACTTGGCCGAAATCTTGGCGGGCATGTTTGGTACTCCAGATGCGCCAAATGTTCCCAAGCTCGGTGACGTGGAAATTGCCAAGGTACTCGATGCCACCCATCTGCACGTCGCTTCCGGTCCCGTCAGCAGCGACGAACGAGGACGTGCCCGCGGTTTGTATCGCGAACACTGTGCTCACTGTCACGGTGTCACCGGCGATGGCGCGGGACCAACGGCGTCCTTCTTGAATCCCTATCCGCGTGACTATCGCATGGGTGTTTTCAAATTCAAGTCGACACCCGAGGGCGGCAAGCCGACCCATGAAGACCTGAAAGACATCCTCACGAATGGGATTCCCGGTACGGCGATGCCTTCGTTTAAGGTTTTGCCGAACAACGAAATTGAGGCCTTGATCAGTTATGTCCGCTACCTCAGCATCCGAGGTGAAGTGGAGCGTGAACTCGTGTATCTAACGGCTGACTTAGTCAAGGGTGAACGATTGTTGAAGATGGCCGGAACCGGCAGGTCCGAACAAGCTGCGTCACTTCGGGAGGTTGCTGCTGGAGTCGTCCAAAAGTGGATCGACGCTGATTTACAGGCAACACCGATCGCGCCACCCGACGCTGATCGTGACCTGGCTGCCTCGATCAAGCATGGGCGAGATCTGTTTTACGGTCCGATCGCGAACTGTGTGAAGTGCCACGGCGATTCGGCGTTGGGCGATGGACAGAAGAGCGACTACGACGATTGGACGAAGGAACTGGAGCCAACCAACGAGGAAGCTCTCGAACAGTTCCTGGGCCTGGGAAGGTTCATTCTGCCACCTCGTAACATCCACCCGCGCAATCTGCGCCAGGGAGTCTTTCGCGGCGGTCGCCGTCCGATTGATTTGTATCGGCGAATTCACAATGGCATTGACGGGACGCCCATGCCAGGCTCCTTCGTGCTCAAGGCCGATGCACCCGCCGGAACCAAAGGTCTGACCAAGGACGATATCTGGTCCTTGGTGGACTACGTACGAAGCTTGCCTTACGAATCGATCAGCCGTCCGCCAGTGATTGAGCAAGCCTACCAGAGAGAACGTCTGTAAACCGGGAGACGAACGTGGGACGGTTTTGGAGTTTATTGTTCTTGTCGGTCCCGGTCATCGGGGTGCTGACATTCGTCTGCGCCATGGGCAACCTCTGGCCGATGAGTGGTGGTTCGTTCTCATTCCCCGCCGACCATTGGCTGCCAGTGAACGTCAGTGAAAATGGCGCGGTTATCGATCGATTGTTCATGTTCATTCTCGGGCTCACGGGCGTGATTTTTGTCGCTACCGGCATCGCCTTGTTTTTCTTCTTATGGAAGTACGATGCCGAAAAGAACGCCGAGCCGGTCAAGTTTACGCATGGCAGCCACGCGCTGGAGATTGTGTGGTCTGTCCTGCCAGCCGCCATCTTGCTGTTTATTGCGATCTACCAAATGAACGCTTGGGCGGACGCCAAATTGCGCCGCCCGACGGAAACCATTGGCACGACGGAAGTCCCCAAGCGACCGCTGGTCGAAGTCACGGGTCGGCAGTTCGAGTGGCGACTGCGCTATGCGGGCGAAGACGGTGAAATTGGGACTCCCGACGATCTTTACACCGTTAACGAACTGCACATCCCCGTCGATGAAGAGATTGTCATCGCGATCAAGAGTGAAGATGTCTTGCACAGTTTCTTCTTGCCGAACTTACGGATCAAACAAGACATCGTTCCCGGCATGAAGCAATTCGTTTGGTTCCGGGCTAACCAAACCGGCACGTTCGACGTTGTTTGTGCCGAGCTTTGCGGCTGGGGACATTACAAAATGCGCGGCCGAATGACCATTGAAAGCCGGGAGAAGTTCGACGTCTGGCTCGACAAGCAGATTGAGGAACAAGAGCGTTCGGAGTTTACGCCGAAGGCGGGAGACGAAGATGAGTAGTACGATAGTCGACGCACATGCCGGCGAGCACGCACACCGTGGCGGGGTTGGCGCTTTCATTTCGAAATACGTCTTCTCGAGAGATCACAAGATCATCGGTTTGCAGTTCCTGTTCTCAACGTTGCTGTGGTTCTTGGTCGGTGGCCTGTTGGCCTTAGGCATTCGCATCCAACTCGCCTGGCCCTGGGAAGGCATGCCAGTCATTGGCCCGATGCTCTTTGCCGGTGAAGGCGGCCAGATCTCGCCCGAGTTCTACACGACGCTGTTCACGATGCATGCTACGGTGATGATCTTTTTTGTGATCATTCCAATTCTCGCCGGTGCCTTCGGCAACTACCTGATCCCCTTGATGATCGGTGCCGACGACATGGCGTTTCCGACGCTGAACATGTTGAGCTACTGGTTCATGTGGCCCGCGTTCGCACTGATCGGAATGAGTTTTTTCTTTCCGCCGTATGGTGCCGGGGGAGGCTGGACCTCGTATCCGCCGCTCTCGGCCGTGTGGGAAGCCGCGCCCGGCAGCCATTGGCCGCAGACGTTGTGGCTGCTGGGTGTGACCTGCGTCGGTATTTCGTCGATGCTGGGTTCGGTCAACTACATGACAACCATCATTCAGATGCGGGCTCCCGGCATGACGATGTTCCGTCTGCCGATGACAATCTGGGCGATGTTCATCACTGCGATTCTCCAAGCGTTTGCCTTGCCAGTGCTCACTGCCGCGGGTTTCATGCAACTCTTGGATCGCGTGGCGGGAACCGGCTTCTTTGTTCCCGAAGGTTTGGTCGTCAACAACTCGATTGCGGCCAGCGGTGGCGGCCAGCCGCTGCTCTGGCAACACTTGTTCTGGTTCTACTCGCACCCCGCCGTTTACATCATGATCCTGCCCGCGATGGGCATGGTGTCCGACATCATCAGCTGCTTTTCTCGCAAGCCGCTGTTCGGTTACAAGCCGATGGTGTTTTCGATCTCAGGTATCGCCGGGCTCGGGTTCATCGTGTGGGGCCATCACATGTTTGTGTCGGGCATGAATCCCATTCTCGGCATGACGTTCATGGTGGCGACGATGATGATCGCGCTGCCAAGCGCCGTGAAGGTCTTCAACTGGCTGGGCACGATCTGGGGCGGTCGCTTGTACTTCACCACACCCATGCTGTTTTCCCTGTCGTTCGTCTCGATGTTCATCATCGGCGGATTGTCCGGGATCTTCATGGCCGCGACCCCGGTCGACATCTTCATCCACGATACCTACTTCATCGTGGCTCACTTCCATTACGTGTTGTTTACCGGGACAGCGATGGCAGTCTTCGGAGCCATCTACTTTTGGTTCCCGAAGATGTTCGGTCGCATGATGAACGAACAACTTGGCAAGCTCCACTTCTTCCTGACGTTCGTGTTCATGAACGGCACGTTCTACTTGATGCACATCTTGGGTGCCCGCGGCTTCCCCCGTCGCCTTGCGGACCCTTACGACTACGAGACGTTCTCGAACCTGCAACCGATGAACCAGTTCATAACGATCTGTGCCATTGGAATGGTTGCCTCGCAGATCATTTTCGCGGGGAATTTTATCTACAGCATGTTCTGGGGTCCGACCGTGGGCCGCAATCCGTGGCGCGCGAACGGACTCGAATGGACAGCGCCGAGTCCGCCCGGACACGGCAACTTCGACTTCCAGCCGATCGTCTATCGTGGGCCCTACGAGTACGGCTCGCCGGAAGTCGATACGGACTATTACCCACAGACTCAGCCACCGCCGGACGGTATCGAACCGACCGGTAAATCCGAACACACCGACCACTAATAATGAGAGTGGCCCCGTCGACCGAATTAACTCGCGCGACAAGGCATCACTGTGACAAAGCAACGTCTCAACCTTGAATCACCTTGGCCGCATCGCTTGGCGGTGTTGTTGGTGTGCGCGACGTTTCCTTTGATCTGGGTCGGTGGTTTGGTGACAACTTACGATGCCGGGATGGCGGTGCCGGACTGGCCGTCCACGTTCGGGTACAACCTCTTTGCCTATCCTTGGCAGACGTGGCTGTTTGGACCCTGGGACTTGTTCATCGAGCATGGTCATCGATTGCTAGGAGCCTTGGTTGGTTGCATTGCGATCGCCTTCGTCTGCTCGGTCTGGCGAAATGACCATCGCTTTGGCATGCGGGCCGCCGCGTTCATGGCTCTTGGACTTGTCATCGTGCAGGGCGCACTTGGCGGTGCCCGTGTGTTGTTGGACGAACGCCAGCTGGCGATGGTGCATGGGTGCGTTGGTCCGGCATTTTTTGGCTACTGCGTTGCTTTAGCGGTCATCACATCAAGCAAATGGAAACCGGTTGAACGTGACGTGGCAAAATCCAGTCCGCAACGTTTGCATCGTGTCGCCTTCCTGACAGTTGTATTTGTCTATCTCCAACTGGTGATCGGCGCTCAGCTTCGTCATGTCTCCGTGATGGCCTCGCCCGGAGTCTTTCGGGCAGCGGTTCTTTTTCACCTGTTCATGGCGGTTGTTGTCATCTTTCACGTGTTTCAGCTCTTGCTGATTGTGAAGCAGCACTACGGCTCGGTTACTCCGCTGCAGGCACCGGTGACATGGCTGGCGGCACTCTTTCTCATGCAAGTTGCACTGGGTTGTGCCGCTTGGGTGGTCAAGTACGGCTGGCCCGAGTTCATCGCACAGTATTCCTTTGCCGCTCCGCATACGATTCACGCGAAGAGCCTGTTCCAATCGCTCGTCGTTACTTCGCACGTCGCCATGGGCTCGTTAATCCTCGCGTTCAGCGTGACGGTACTCGCACGAGCTGTGCGGCTGGTCCGGATGCCGACCGTTGCCTTGGGGTCGAGTGCCTTCATCCTGGAGTTGGCCGGATGAGCACGACAACTCTCAGCATCGAACCGGTTCGAGCACACCGTTTGGCTCGTGTCGCGGATTACGTCGAGCTGACCAAGCCTCGCATTGGCGTGCTCGTCCTGGTGACGGTGGCGATTTCTTATTGCTGTGCTCGTTGGGGCCAGCCTGCGCCTTGGGCGATGTTTCATGCGATGCTTGGAACCTTGCTGGTTGCCAGTAGTGCCAGCGCGTTGAATCAGTATCTCGAACGCCGGCTCGACTTGCGGATGGATCGAACGGCGGATCGACCGCTTCCAGCCGGGCGCCTTTCTTCGTCCGAAGTGATCACGTTCGCTGTCGTCACGATCGTCGCGGGCGAGATCTACCTCGCGCTGCTCGTCAATCTGGAGTCCGCGTTGTGGGGACTGTTGACCTGGGCGATCTATGTTTGGCTCTACACGCCGCTCAAGACACGGACGCCGCTGAACACCGCGATCGGAGCCATCTCCGGCGCGTTGCCAGTGTTTATCGGCTGGGCCGCGTCGGGCAGTGTCGGGAACGACTACTTGCGAGCGAGTTCGTTGTTCATGATCGTATTCCTGTGGCAGTTTCCGCACTTCATGGCGATTGCCTGGATGTATCGGAAGCAGTACCGTCAGGCCGGCATGCAGATGCTCTCCGTGGTCGATCCGACAGGTCGTCGCGCGGGTGTCCAGGCGGTTTGCGGCGCGTTGGCGTTGCTGCCTGTCAGCCTGCTGCCTGGTCTGTTTACGCCGGGACTTGGCGGTTCCGTTTACCTGGTCGCGGCATTTCTTCTGGGCGTGATGCAGCTGGCGTGTGCCGTTGCCTTTTGCACCCGCCTCAGTGACCTTGCCGCGCGACGTTTGTTAAAAGCCTCGTTAGTTTATCTGCCAACGGTGCTGATGCTGGCTTTAGTTGTCCTTTGGGTTTGAGAGTTTCTACATTTGTGATTGAAAAGTAAGAAGGATTGTTCGAGACCATGGCGCAGCACGACAGCGGCCACCACGACGACCACGGCCACATCCAACTGGAATACCAACCCTCATTGCCCATCAACAACGGCAAGGTCATTCTGTGGCTATTCCTCTCGACCGAGATCATGTTCTTTTCCGGCTTGATCGGAACCTACATCGTGTTGCGGTTCGGCTCTCCAGCCGGGACCTGGCCGGGGCCACACGACGTTCATGTTGTCGAAAAGCTGGGAGCGCTCAACACGTTCGTACTGATTTGTTCCAGCCTTTCGATTGTATTGTCGCTGGAAGCAGCCCGTTCCAACAAAGCATCGCTGGCGAAGATCTGGTTCGGCCTGACTTTTTTTCTGGCGTTCGTGTTCCTCTTCATCAAAGGCATCGAATACAACTCGAAGTTCGATCACGGCATCTATCCTCAGAAGCCTCACAGCCAAATCTACGAGAAGGCGGACATCTATTACGTCTCGGCCGTCCGTACGCGGCTGAATGAGTTGGTGACCAAATGGCAGACGGAAGATACCGAGTTGGCGACGGCACCGAACACCGCAAAGCAACTCGAGGATGAGCAACAATCAGCCACCGCCCGCCGCGACGCGCTGAACGGAATGTCCAATCGCTCCGAACAAGAGAATGACGAGCTTCGCCAGCTAACAAAGCGCCTCCCCGAGATCAAGGCCGCCCTTGGCGATCTTGCGTCCAAAACCAAAGGTCTCGAGGCCGGCAGCGCTGATCGCAAGGTTCGGCTCCCCATCGCGGAGAGCATTCTCAACGATTTCGCACGCTGGGCCGAATTGACGGCGGCGACCGCCAGCGATGATCTGGTCACTCGTCACAAGCGCCAAGCCGCGATGGAGATTCTGGCGTACCAGGTTTATCCGCTGCATCGTGATGCTCATGCCGTCTCGGAGTATTTGCGTGCGGAAGAAGCTGACCGCAATCAAGAGGCGGCGAAGCTTGCCGCCGAGCGCGCTGAACTGCACGGTAACGCCACGGCAGCAACGCTTGAAGCCTTGAAAGCTCTTGACCTGACCCCGGCTCCGGAGCCTGGCGCTGACGCGGCGGCCCCGCCTTCCACGAACCTGTCGCCGGAAGAGTCGGCTGTGCTGGAGCGCCTCGCGGCCATCGACAAGCGGCTCGCCCAGACCCGCCACCGCGAAGAAGCGCTCGACGAACACTTCGCCGTCCGATACGACAGCAACGAACATACCTTCATGCATACAGGCCATGACGGGCACGAAAGTGAATGGCATGGGCTCAACGACGACTACCACTGGCTCAAGTTGCCGATGAAGATCCCCAGCGGCAACATGTGGGCCAGCACTTACTTCTTGCTCACCGGCTTTCATGCCTTGCATGTCGTCGTTGGCCTGATTGTGTTTGCCTGCATTATTCCTTTGAAGCTGGATGCCACGCGTGCGAACATGATCGAGAACACCGGCCTGTATTGGCACTTTGTTGACTTGGTGTGGATCTTCCTGTTCCCGCTGTTGTACTTGTTCTAGAATTGACACTCGCGGCAAGCGGACCGCTGGTCCGCGAGTGCATTTGACTTCGGAGCCTTTGGATGTCACACGATAATGTTGGCCATGCGGACCACGCGGATAGCGGCCACGGTCACGACCAAAGTCATGGCGGGTTGGGCAAGTACCTGATCGTCGGTGGACTTTTAGCTGTCCTCACGGCGATTTCGTTCGCTGCGGGAAGCAGTAAGACGATCATGAGCACGCCCCAACTCGGCTGGACGATCATGATCGCCGTGTCGTGCGCGAAAGCCATGCTTGTCATGCTGTTCTTCATGCACTTGATTTGGGAAGCCAATTGGAAGTATGTGCTGACGGTTCCGGCGAGCATCATGAGCTTGTTCCTGATGCTGATGCTCGTGCCCGACGTTGGCTTGCGGACCCGCAATTACTCGGAAGAGCGGCTGCTTCGTGCCGCCACGCCCGCAGCTGCCGATTCCAATTCGCCGTCGGAAGAAGCCGAGATGAAAGAGGGCGACACACCAACTGACGGCCACAAACAACACTAGGCTTTGTTTCAAAGTAGGTCACGCTCGCCGAGCGTGACCTTGCCCCACGTGCAATCGCCGAACGGCTTGCGCGGTCGCTTCCGGTCGAGGCGTCTGGCCCGGATTATTCATGAACTGTTCAGCATTCTTCGAAACATAAGTTTGTGAGAGGACTAACTGCTATCTTGCCCAAAACACCGCGCCAATCAGCCGCTACGCGATAGCGTGCGGTTCTCTCGAAGTTCACGAGAACCGCAGGCTATCACCAAGCGGCTGATGAATAATCCGGGCTGGAGGTCACTTCCGGCCGAAGTGACCTACTCACGGCGGCCTACGTCTGGCATCACTGAGCTGTGGCGATGATTGAACCAACTACCGATGTCTCCCGTGCGATTCGTATCGAGGGACTTTCGCATTCTTACGGCGCGCGTCAGGCGCTTCGTAACCTCGATCTTCAGATCCACACGGGCGAGGTGTTTGCCTTTCTCGGCCCTAACGGCGGCGGCAAGACGACATTGTTTCGCGTCTTGTCAACATTGATCACTTGCCAGCAAGGCGAGGTCTCCATTCTTGGCTTCGACTTGCGAACGCATGTCAACGACGTGCGGCGGCGGATCGGCGTCGTGTTCCAAGCACCCAGCCTCGACAAGAAGTTGACGGTCGCCGAAAACATCCGCCATCAAGCGGCGCTGTACGGCGTTACCGGCAAAACCCTCCGCGATCGACAGCAAGCGATGATGGAGCAGTTGGGAATCGCTGACCGCGCGAACGAACGAGCCGAGACATTGTCCGGCGGGCTGCGGCGGCGTGTCGAGTTGGCAAAGGGGATGATTCATCAACCGCGGCTGCTGCTGCTGGACGAGCCAAGCACCGGGCTCGATCCCGGCGCACGGGCGGACTTGTGGCGCTATCTGGAGCGGCTGCGCGACGAGTCGGGAGTGACCATCGTTCTGACGACGCATCTGTTGGACGAAGCCGAACGCGCGGATCGTATTGCCATTCTCGACCAAGGCTCCATCGTCGCGTTGGACCAGCCGGATCGGTTGCGGGCTTCCATCGGCGGCGACACGATCACGATCGAGACCGAAGACGCGGAGTTTCTCGCAGCCGCGATTCGGAAGCAATTTGGTGTAAGCGCGGAGGTAGTGGGCAGCCGCGTACGCCTGGAGCAGACCGACGCCGGCACCTGGGTGGCAAAGCTTGCCGAAGCATTCTCCGCCCGCGTCCAGTCGATTACGTTAGCCAAGCCGACTCTGGAGGATGTCTTCATCCAAAAGACCGGCCACCGCTTCTGGCAAGAGAAGGAGAACGCGGCATGACCGGCTCTGACGGCTGCGTTGCCGCAGGTTCTCCGTGGCTTGCGGCGAGAACGCTCTGCTGGCGCGAAATCGTTCGTTTCTTTCGTCAGCGAAACCGCGTGATCGGTGCGCTCGGCCAGCCGATTCTGTTCTGGCTGCTGTTCGGAACCGGCTTGTCGCGCTCGTTCCGCATGTCGCCAAATGCCGAGAACGGCCAGTCGTTCCTCGAGTATTACTTCCCCGGCACGCTTGTCTTGATCCTGTTGTTCACGGCGATCTTCGCCACGATCTCGATCATCGAAGACCGGCGCGAAGGTTTCTTGCAGTCCGTGCTGGTCGCGCCCGTGCCGCGGTGGTCGATGGTGTTGGGAAAAGTGTTGGGCGGCTCGTTGATCGCGCTGACGCAGGGAATTGTCTTTCTGTTGCTGGCGGCGGTCTTTCAATTGACGCTGGGCGCGCAGACCGCCGTCTTGCTGGTGCTGCTTCTATTTGTGGCGGCCTTGGCCCTGACGTCGCTGGGATTTGTATTGGCGTGGCGAATGGAATCGACGCAGGGTTTTCATGCGATCATGAACTTGCTGTTGATGCCGATGTGGCTGTTGTCGGGAGCCTTCTTTCCCGTTCCGCCGCTGGATGGGACAATTGCCTGGAACGAAGTTGCCTTACACTGGGTCATGCGTATAAATCCTGTAACTTACTGTGTCGCCGGAGTGCGGCGCTTGCTGTACGACGATTTCGCCCTGCAAGGGATTTGGACACCCCAGTTGGGAACCTGTTGGTTGGTGACGGGGTGCTTTGCTGGAATCATGTTTGCCGCGGCGTGTTGGATCGCGGGTAAACGCACGACTGGAGATTTGCTATGACCAGGACTGGAATGTTTGCTTTGGCGGTCGCACTCCTGGCCGGCGGGCTGCTGTTGATCGGACCGCAACTCGCGGGACGGCATCGGGCGACGGACGTCGCGGAATTCAAGACGATCGGCGTCGAAAAGGACGAATCCTTCCAGCCGCCGAAAGAGTGGCTGACCAAGTACACGCTCACCGAACGCAGCGGCAAGAAGTTTGATTCCGAAACACTCGCCGGCAGAGTGCAGGTGGTCAACTTCTTCTTCACGGCCTGCCCGACCGCTTGTCCGCTGCAAACGCAGAAGGTGAGGGATTTGGACCGTGAGTTCGGTCCTCACGGCGTTCACTTTCTGAGCATCACTTGCGACCCCGAAACGGACACTCCCGCGGTGCTTCAACAATACGCCGGAAAGTACAACGCCGATTCCAATCGCTGGCTGTTCTTGACCGGCGACATGCACTACACCCGGCGCATTGCAAGCGAAGTCTACAGGGTACACCTCGAAAGATTCGTGCATGTTGAAAAGTTGATCGTCGTCGACAAATGGGGAAAGGTCCGAGGTTACTTCCTTTGGAACAACCCGGAACAAATCAGCTCGATGAAGGAGCTATTGCCCGCACTGCTAGCGGAAACCGAACCTCCGGCGGAAGCACCGCCAGTTGTCCAACCGGCCGAGGACGACCCGGACGACGTCGAAGGTGCAGCTACCGTGAAAGAGTCTGGCGACGCAGACGCAGCCGTCAACCAATGACGACTTCCGGTAGCCGTACACTTTCGTGTAGCATGAGCCCCTGGCCCGTGATTTCCCGGCCCAGGGGGCCAGGCTACTTTCAAACGGTACCACTACCCGACTTCCAGCAGCGTCTGCGCCACACGACTGACATCCGACCGGCTCCAAGTCGGAACGGCGATGTCAATTGGATCGTCCGTGATAACCGCGGCGATCGATGAATCTTCCGCGGCGATCGGTTGCTCCGTCACTGCGGCTCGCCACACCTCGACTTTGAAGGCCGTGGTTTGCAGATTGCCTTCGACCACGACGATGTCGCAGTCCGCGAACATTGGTGCGAGTTCGTCGTATCGATCGGTTGCATCATTGACCGTCTGGCCAGTGGGTCGAAAGACCGCCGTCATGCCAGGCGACAGGATCCCCACCGCCGCGGCACCCGCTTCACGATGCCGGTGCGAATCCTTGCCCGGCGTGTCTAGCTCGTGATGATGATGCGTGTGCTTGATCGTGCCAACGCGGTAACCCTTGGCGGTCAGATGCCGGACCAAGTCAACGATCAGCGTCGTTTTGCCGCTGTTCTTGCGACCGACGATATGAACGCGTTTCAAAAGTCGCTCCCGATTACGAATCCGGCTCGCGTCGGCATAACCCGAATTATTTATCAGCCGCTTGGCGCTAGCCTGCGGTTCTCGCGAACTTCGAGAGAACCGCACGCTAGCGCGTGGCGGCTGATTTGCGCGATGTTTTGGGCAAGATAGCCGTAACTCTTTTCACAAACGTATATTTTGAAGAATGCTGACCGGTTCATGCATAGTCCGGCTTAAGGTTCGTAGGCCTCGTCGAACGGATTTCTTCCACGCGGCATCCATTTGCAGAGCCCGACACCAAGAAAGTAAAGCGCGGTCAATGGTACGGCCATCAACATCATGCTGATCGGATCGGCGGGGGTCAGGAACATCGAGATGACGAAGATCCCCAGGATCGCGATGCGCCACTTCTCGATATACTTCTCGACGCTCACGATGCCGATGCGATTAATCAGCAGCATCACGAGGGGGAGTTGAAAGGCGACTCCGAAACCAAGTGGCAAGAACAGCACGAAGCTGATGACTTCGCCGATGCGCAAGTCGGGAACGATTCCCATCGAGCGGGCAAAGCTGAAGAGGAAGTCGAGTACCGGACCAAACACAAAGAAGAACGCCAATGCCGCACCCGCCAGGAACAACGCAAGGCTGAAAGGCAGGAACACATAGACGTAACGCTGTTCGTGTGGATACAATCCGGCCGCGATGAACACCCATATCTGATAGAAGATGTACGGGCTGGCAAGGATCAAGCCGGTAACGAAGCCGGCCTTCATCCAAATCATGAACGGTTCGTGCGGGCTCAGCGATTGCAAACTAGCATTCGCCGGCCTCCAGACGCGGGTCTTCACCAAGTCGGATGACGGAGCCGACAACCGCTCTTTAAGTACCTTTTGAAGATGGTTCGAAGGGGACGCCGGCGTCGGTGCCTCTTCTTCCGCTGCCGCACCAAGTTGCACCAGCTGGCTTCGTTCGATGAAGATTTCTTCGTAGATAAGCCCATGTTTCGTGGCCATCGCGTCGAGTTCCTCGGGAACTTCGCCGGGATAGACCTTATGCAATTCGTCCTTGGCGGTCGCTCCAAAATGTTTCTCCAACGCGGTGACAAGTGGTGCTTCGACGAATTTGACCACGGAATTGGCCATCATCATTCCGACGAGTACGCCAACGGTGAGTCCCAACAGTCCTCGGACCAGAACGACCCGGAGTTCCTCCAGGTGTTCGCCGAACGTCATCTTGGTGCCTTCGAAAAGGTCTTCGTGTGAATGCTTTGCCATATTTTGGCTCCCGCGCAATCGATTCTGTGGAGGCTATTGGAGGACCTCGCCTTCTCGCGGGCCAAAGCACAGACGCCGTCAGCGAAGCCTTCGCGGCTTGTCACGGCGGATTGTTTGGTAAGAGGCGAACAGGAGGTGTGCGGAGGGAAGCTGCCGCACCAGCAGGGGCGGGTGGTAGTGCGTTACACGACCGATTCCTATGATAGCAGAACGCTCGGGTCGTGCAAATACGCGATCGCGGGCCGTTGTACCGTCTCGCCAGGAAGCTGCCGATGCCTCTCGATGATCCGCTTCGCTTCGAGCCTCTGTTTCGTCGTTATCTCTGGGGCGGCCGACGACTTCAGTCCGTGCTCGGCAAGCAAATTGGTGATGGCGAGGACTATGCAGAGAGCTGGGAGATCGTCGATCACGGGGCGGATCAGAGTGTCGTCGCGACAGGAGAGCTGGCCGACAAGTCGCTGCATGAATTGGTGACTCAATGGGGCGATGAATTGTTCGGTCGGCATCATCCACAGCCACAATTTCCGTTGTTGTTCAAGTTCCTCGACGCGCATCGCAATCTCTCAGTGCAAGTTCATCCCAATGACGAACAGGCACAGCTTCTGGACCCGCCCGACCTTGGCAAGACGGAAGCGTGGGTCGTGTTACATGCCGAGCCAGGCAGTTTGGTTTACGCTGGACTCAAACGAGGTTTTGATCGCCAAGCGTTCGCGCGCGAAGTGAGTCGCGGGACGACGGAGTTATGTCTGCACCGCTTCGAGCCGCGAGTCGGCGATTGCATTTTCCTACCAGCTGGCACTGTCCACGCACTCGGTGCGGGATTGATCATTGCTGAGATTCAGCAAGCGAGCGACACGACGTTCCGTGTCTCGGATTGGAATCGCGTCGGGCCGGACGGCCAGCCTCGTCCGTTGCATATCGAACAGGCGTTGAACGTGATCGATTACGACGCCGGGCCGGTGGCGCCCAGCGAACCGCGGAAGACCGAGCGCCGTCACGTTTCGCGACTCGTGGCGTGTGACAAGTTTGTTCTCGATCATTGGGACTTCGAGACACCTCAAACAGTCGGTGGTGACGATCGCTTTCACATCCTCGCCGTCCTCGAAGGGGTAATGCGAATTTCAGGCGATCCAACGGACGAGCCACTGACCAAAGGCCAAACGCTGCTGTTACCGGCGGCAGCGGCTGAACGCGAGCTTGTCGCCTCACCCAAGGCAGTCATGCTTGATATGTATCTGCCCTAGCACGGTGCGTAGCCGCAAAACTGTAGACGGCACACTGCGTGTGCGGTCTACATTGTGCGCAAAATACCATCAAAACCGCGGATTGCTGATCGTAGGGCGCGTCCCTACCGTCTGACTGTTCGGATCAGCTGGCATAGCTTGCCCGTTCGGCCTCGCCGTCCAACCAAGTCCGCACAGTCAGGAAGACCGTAAGAAGCTCGTCCTAAAAGAGTTGCGGCGGCTCAAGGCACCGCGCGGAACCGTCGATGGTGTTACATGTAGGCGGAGATAAATCACGAGATTGGCGTTCATCAAGCTCGCCAACGTCTCTATAATCCCCACCCCCGATCCGTCTACCCAAAGAACGAGGCCAAGCGCGTGACGAACAACATCAGACTATTGATTGCCAGTTGTTTCGTCACCGCAACACTCGGTTGTAACTTGCCACGTCCGCTGTTCGCTCCGCCTGGGCCAATTCGCTACCAGCAAAACAACGCTTCCTTTCACGATCCGTACGCGGATGCCGACGCTGGTCCCGAGGTTGTCGGTGCCCGCCCCCATGACTTTCAGAAGCCCAGTGCCGAGCCGGTTCGCAGTCGCGTTTATACAGACAGTTTGTACGGACGGTAGTATCTCGCCGAGTCGCCAAACCGGACCACCACGGCACATCGAACACCACGGCACATCGAGCCGCCTGCTCGACCCACCAGCGGTGTGCTATGATGGTGCGTTCGTCCGCTCCCATCTCTAGCCGTCGGTGAATTGTTGTGCCCGCCCGTCGCCCCGCCTCCAAAGCTAACACCGCCTCGAAAACTCGCAGCTCGAAGTCCGCGGCGAGTGAGTCTGCCGGAGGCGAGCGATTGCAG
The DNA here is from genome assembly GCA_027622275.1 of Planctomycetota bacterium. Classification (GTDB taxonomy): domain Bacteria; phylum Planctomycetota; class Planctomycetia; order Pirellulales; family Pirellulaceae. The sequence continues at coordinate 28,251 of JAQBZB010000094.1, forward strand.
AAGGTGCTTGCGGCGGCCGGCGTCGGTAGCCGTCGCGACTGTGAGGAGTTGATTCGCGAAGGTCGCGTCGAAGTGGACGGCGAGATCGTTCAAGAACTCGGTACGCGCGTCGATCCGGTGTCACAACGAATTCGCGTCGATGGGACAACGCTTCCCGCCCCACGGCGCGTTTACTATCTGCTCAACAAGCCTTCCGGGGTCTTGTGTACGAACAACGATCCCAGCGGGCGGGCGCGAGCCGTTGACCTGATTCGCAGCAACGAACGGCTGTTCACGGTCGGGCGACTTGATCAGGCGAGTGAAGGTCTGATCATCCTCACGAATGATGGTGAACTCGCCAATCAACTAACGCATCCACGCTATGGGATTGAGAAGGTTTATCGCGTTCGTGTCGCGGGGACGCCGGAACCCGCCGTTCTCGACAAGCTCAAGCGAGGCGTTCATTTTGCCGATGGGTTCGCCAAAGTTTCGGACGTGCGAGTCAAGAGCCGACTGAAGCAAAGTACCGACTTGGAGATCGTGCTGAATGAAGGACGAAATCGCGAGATTCGTCGGCTGCTCGCTCGCATCGGGCATAAAGTCCTCAGCCTCACCCGTATCGCCATGGGGCCGCTGCGGCTGGGTGACGTACCGAGCGGAGCCCACCGCCAATTGACGCGAGAAGAAGTCAAATCGCTCCGTAACGCAGCCCTCGCGCCGGCGGCAGAGGCAACCCGCGCGACGAATCAAAGACCAAATAGCGGTCGCGGCGACCCACCCCGCACGTCAGCGAAACCGAAATTCAAAACAAGTTCCAAAACGTCCGGTTCGTCTGCCGCAGCAGCCGCCCGCCCCAAGCCGAAGCCTCGCGAGTTGTCATTCTCGGATCAGCCGATGCCGGGTGCCATCCTCGGCGGCGATGAAGTGCCAGAGGTGAAGAAGACGATCAAGCCTGGTACGAAAAAGTCCAGTTCAAGAATGCCCAATTCAAAAAAGACCGGAACCAACAAGCTCGGCAGTCGGAAGCCCAGCCGCGGTAAGCCCTCGAAGAAGGGACGCCGATGAGCAATCCGCTGCACGCCAAGTTCTATGCTGACCAAGCAACGCAGTTGTCCGTCGAAGTCGTCGAAAATGTGAGGCTGGCTCGCGATACATATCGCGTTCGCTTTCATTGCCCGGAACTCGCAGCCCGAGCTTTGCCCGGTCAATTCATCATGCTTCGACTAGCCGGTTATGACGACCCGCTGATTGGCCGGCCATTGGCCGTCTACGACGTTGTTCAATCGCTAACCGGCGCACCTGAGTCGATCGACGTCCTCTACCTCGTCAAAGGAAAATTAACGACTCGGCTTGTGAAGTTCCAACCAGGCCAACGACTCGATGTTTGGGGACCGCTCGGGAACGGTTTCGAGCCGGTCGCCACCAGCCATCTCGTGATGGTCGCTGGCGGTATCGGCCAAACGCCGTTCGTTTGTTTGGCGAAAGAGTATCTTGGGGTGCAAAAGTTCGGCGCGCCGCCTCGCCAACCCTCTCGTTGCGACAAAGTGACACTGTGCTACGGCGGTCGTTCGGCGGACTTGCTTGCGGGAATCGAAGACTTCGAACGACTTGGCGTCGACGTCCGGATTGCGACCGACGACGGATCGCGTGGCCACCACGGGCTCGTGACGGACGTGCTGACGCAAGTACTGGCCGAGTCTGACGAGCAGTGCCACGTCGTTTGCTGTGGCCCCGAACCGATGATGGAAGCCGTCGCCAAGGTGACCGCCAGCGCCGACGTTTCGTGCCGGGTTTCCTTGGAAACGCCGATGGCTTGCGGCATCGGCATCTGCTTTACCTGCGTCGCCAAGGTCCGTGACGAGTCGGGCGAGTGGGATTACAAACGAACCTGCGTGGACGGCCCGGTCTTCGACGCGGAACTGATCGAGTGGTGATTGCAGCGGCGTCCATGCACGTGGCCTTTCGCTCCGCGAAAGAGCGCTCTTTCTCTGAGCTAAAGGCCACTATCTAACGAA
>JAQBZB010000458.1 GCA_027622275.1 Planctomycetota bacterium
CCACGCCCAGACCGCTGACGGTCTGTAACAACAACATGGTAAACAGCACCCAGTCGTTCGTTGTTGTTGTGGATGAGCGAAATAATCGACGAGCGCGGGGCTTTTGTCGATCAACTTGGGCGGTAGTTTAGAAAAATTCCCCTCGGCAAGTCTGATCGATTGATCGAGGTCGCCGAGGGGTGTACTCCATATGGTTTCTCACGACCGATGGAGTACCCGTTGATGTATCATGAATTGCTGCGCGATGCCACGTTCTGGTCGTTTCTTTTTGCTGTTGATCAGGATCTCGCCGAAAATCGGCGCAAGGATGGCTGTTCCTGCGGCGGTCGTTTGCACGGCGCGAACTATCCTCGGAAGCCCCGCGGTCCCGGCAATCTTCCCGATGAATATCGTTTCCGTCTGAGTTTCTGTTGCGCTCAGGATGGTTGCCGGAAACGGGTCACGCCAGCGTCGGTGCGATTTCTCGGTCGCAAAGTGTATCTCGGTGCGGTCGTGATCCTGGTCTCCGCCATGCGGCAAGGCGCCACGCCACGTCGTGTCGGTGAACTGACAGAACTCTTCGGCGCCAGTCGCCGGACCATTTCTCGCTGGCGGGTCTTTTGGAACGAACATTTTCCGAAGACCACGTTCTGGAACGTGGCCCGCGCTTACCTCGTTCCCGTTTTCGAAATCGTGGATTTTCCACGGTCTCTCCTGGAAGCCTTCGTCCGCGCCTGCGATGACCGCGATGGTTGGGAGAAACTTCTTCGCTTTCTCTCGCCAATCACGACCACAAAGGGTTTGGAAATCAAGGTTTCTGACGATCGTGGCCAACCCGCAGAGGATGCACGTCGTCGCTTCTGATCAGGCTCGATAGGGTCTCACATAGTTCCTTAACTCGTACTTTTTTTGAGGAGATGTGATGACCAAAAAACCGACTCCCTCCACCGCCACTGTGTGGGCCCGCTTTCGGTTCTCGGTGATTGGTTCGCTGTTGAGCGCTCCCCTGGCGCGTGGAGAACTCAAGGTAGCCATCCAATCGCTGGCCGAAAAAATCTGGACACATCCGGTCAGCGGTCGGGATGTGCAGTACGCCGCCACCACGATCCAGCGCTGGTACTACAAGGCGCGAAACGAAGAGGATGACCCTGTCCGTGTCTTGCGGCGCGCCGTCCGTAAAGACTCCGGCAAGGTGTCTGTTGGCTGCAAACTGGCCGAGCATCTGCGCGCCCAGCACCGCGATCATCCGCACTGGAGCTACCAACTGCACTACGACAATCTGGCGAGCGCCGTGAAAGCCGACCCTTCGCTCTTGCCGCTCTGCTCCTATTCCACCATCAAACGTTTCATGCAGACCCGTGGGATGGTTCGCAAGCGACGACAGCCCAAAGGTCGTCCAGGAGAAGAGCGTGCAGCCCGACGACGTGAGAACCGAGAAATTCGCAGCTATGAATCCGAGTATGTCGGATCCCTATGGCATCTCGATTTCCATCACGGGTCACTCAAAGTAATCACTGGACAGGGCCACTGGCGGCGACCGATCGCGCTGGGCATCGTGGATGACCACTCGCGATTATGCTGCCATCTGCAGTGGTATCTTTCGGAAACTGCCGAAGACCTGGTGCATGGGTTTTCGCAGGCGCTTCAGAAACGTGGTCTTCCTCGCGCTCTGCTGACCGACAACGGCGCGGCGATGGTGTCCGACGAGTTCACTGAAGGGCTGCTGTCTCTGGGCATCGTCCACGAAAAAACGTTACCGTATAGTCCCCATCAAAATGGGAAGCAGGAGCGACTCTGGGCGACGATGGAGGGACGCCTGCTGGAGATGCTCGACGGCGTTGAACCGGCGCTCGACTTCCTCAACGAAGCCACTCAGGCATGGGCGGAGATCGAGTACAACCGCGGGGTGCATCGCGAGCTTTCGATGTCACCGGTCGAGCGTTTCAGCAAGGCGCCGGACGTGTTGCGCCGGAGCCCTTCGAGTCAGTCAATTCGCGAAGCGTTTCGCCTTCAAACCACAAGGGTTCAGCGCGGGAGCGACGGAACGATTTCGCTCTCGGGAGTGCGTTTCGAAATCCCAGCACGCTTCCGTCACTTCCGTGAAGTGACCGTGCGTTATGCACGCTGGGATCTTAGTCGAGTCGATCTCATCGATCCGCGGAACGGAACCATTCTGGCGCCCATCCATCCGCTCGACCGAACTGCCAATGCCGACGGACGCCGCTCGGCCATCGACCCCGGACCGGATGAGGGGCCATTGGCCAGCAGCCCACCTGACGACGGTGGCCCGGACAAGCCGTTGCCGCCGCTGCTGAAACGGATTCTTGACGAGTACTCCGCCAGTGGGGCGCCGCCAGCATACCTCCCGAAGAAACCCCCTTCCGGGAAGTAAGGACAGAGAGAAGAGGCCATCAGTACTTCCCTGGGGACGTGTCCGCTTTCCCTTGCGAACGGCGCGGATCGTGGCGACTCCCGCACTTCCAAACAACCTGTGAGACGAAAGAAGGAAATCAATCATGACCGGCAAGAAACTGTTATCGCTGTGGGGACTGAAGTGGAACCCGTTTTCGCCCGACCTCCCCAGTGAAGGCCTGCTCCCAACACCAAGAATTGAAAGCTTCGCCTGGCGAGTCGAACAACTCGTCCAGGAAGGTGGCTTTGCCTTGATCAGCGGTGAATCGGGAACCGGCAAATCGGTGGCGCTGCGGATCGTCGCCGAACGGCTGGCGTCGGTACGCGATGTTGTTGTCGGCGCATTGGAACGTCCTCAATCGAAGAGCGCCGACTTCTATCGGGAACTGGGTGATATCTTCTCGGTGAAGCTGAGCCCGTCCAACCGTTGGGGCGGCTTCAAGGCACTTCGCGAAAAATGGAAGGCCCACGTTGCATCCTCGCGCATCAAACCGGTATTGTTGATCGATGAAGCACAGGAGATGGCGCCGGATGTTCTCAGTGAACTGAGAATCCTTTCCAGCGCCGACTTCGATGCTACGTCGTTGTTGACCATCGTTATTGCCGGAGACGGACGTCTCTTGGATCTGCTGCGTCACCAGGATCTCGTTCCACTGAACACGAGAATCCGTACGCGGTTGACCACTGAGGCAGCCACGCGCGACGAGTTGCTCGAGTTGCTGAAACACGCACTCGCCAAGGCGGGCAATGCGACACTGATGACCGAACAGCTGATGGACGCCCTGGTCGATCACTCGGCGGGTAACTACCGGTTGTTGATGACGATGTCGGCCGAGCTCTTGGCTTACGGAAGCGCCCATGAAGTGAGCCAGTTGGACGAGAAGTTCTATCTGGAGTTGTTCCACGCCAAGGGACGGACGTCCAAGAAGAAAGCGAGGGCCTGAAATGACCGTCGACAACAATCAATCGCTTCCAGTGGTTCGCGTTGCTGACATCGTCACCGAGGAGAACCGCCGACGCTGGCTGATTGATCAACTTTGGGGAGCGTCCGCAGTGGGTGTCATCGGAGGCGCACCAAAGTGTTCCAAAACGTGGCTGGCATTGGACATGTCTCTCAGTGTGGCAACCGGGACGGCTTGCTTGGATCGTTATGAAGTTCCCCAGCCTGGTCCCGTACTCATCTATCTGGCTGAGGACGCCTTGGCGATCGTGCGCGAACGGGTCGAGGGAATCGCTCGGCACCGTGGGCTGGATCTCGATTCGATTCCGATTCATGTGATCACGGCTCCCGTGCTCAGGCTCGATCGTGAACCGCATCGCAGCCAACTGCTGGAAACGGCCAGGCAACTTCGTCCCCGGCTGTTGCTGCTCGATCCGCTGGTTAGGCTTCATGGAATCGACGAAAACCACGCGGGAGAAGTGGCCGAGTTGCTGGCTTACTTCCGCTCGCTGCAGCGGGAGCTGGATCTCTCCGTCGTCCTGGTGCATCACACCCGTAAGAACGCCGCAGGGGGTGCCGCGTCAGGCCTGGGGCTTCGCGGCTCCAGTGATATCCACGCTTTCGGTGACTCGAATCTTTACCTCCGCAGAGCGAGCGAACGCCTGATGTTATCGAGCGAGCATCGCGCGGCGGCAGCGGCTCATTCGGTGTACCTCGATCTCATCGTGACCGACACCGAGACAACGCATCTTGAGGTGGTCGGTAACGTCGGTGGCGAGAAACGACGTGACATTCAGAAGCGGGTGCTGGATCTCCTTGCCGAAAAGGGAGTGCTGACCCGGGCCAAGCTTCGTGAAATGCTGTCGGTCAAGAACGAACGCCTGGGCGAGGCACTGGAGTCTCTCCAACAGGCCGGGCGAATCAGCCGGACGCCGACCGGCTGGCAACGCACCAATTGACCGCGCAGACCGCCTGAGGCGGGCCGTTCCCGTTCCCCATATATAGAGAGGGAACGGAACGGTCTCTCTTTCTTTCTGGCGAGAAAGGATCAGCCATGCCTGGTGTCGACTTCAACAGACTTCGCCACGAGATCACCATGGAGCACGTGCTCAACTTGCTCGGCTTCGAGTGGACTCGCCGTCGAGGAGATCAATGGTACGGATACTGCCCCGTGCATCAATCCGAGCCTAAGCATCGGACGGCGTTCTCGGTGAACGTGGCGAAGGCCTGCTACTACTGCCACCAATGCCGTAGCTGCGGCGACCAGTTCCAACTCTGGGCGGAAGCCAACAATACGCCATTGCATCCGGCGGCGATCGATCTATGCCACCGGCTGGGGACGGAAGTTCCCTGGGTTCGTCGCTGGTGAATCCAACACAATTTCGACCTCAATCGACAAGCCTAAACGGGAGCAGAGAGAAGAGGCCAGCAGTACTCTCTCGTCGGAATCGAAAACTACCAATTACCTCCGTTCGGCGCCTGTCAATTATCGCGGTCACTCATAGTTGGCCATCCGTGTCTCGACGGCACCGCCATAGAGTTCACCCAGAACCCCGCACCAGAACCACTGTGCCAGTCGGTCGTAAATTCGCTGTTCCAGCCATCGATCTTCCAGCAGTGCAAGCACGGCGGCCAATGGAACGAT
>JAQBZB010000459.1 GCA_027622275.1 Planctomycetota bacterium
TGCGGACCCGCATGCTAGGTGGTGTCGGGGCCGGGACGGGCAACCGTCCCGGCTACCGGATTTATGCCTCGCGGTTTAGGATGTCGATTATGGTCTTGGCCATATTGTAGTCGATCTTGAGCGGTTTTGACCGTGTCCCAAGCCGAAACGATGTTGACCCACTCGCCCGAACAGTACCGTGTAATTGACGCATGATGTCCTGAACTGCTTGAGGCGGCGCATCAGTATCAATCAGTTGTGTTTCGAGAACGACGAGAAGACCTTCGGGATCGGATGCGGCCGACACGCGCTTGATGATTTGGGGGATTAGTTTGTCGAGTAGATGGTCGCCGAGGGCCTTGTCGGGGACCTTTTTCCAATCAATGCGTTCCACTTGGTTGACCTGTTCATGGAGGTCATCAGCATCCGCGTCGTTTTCTGAGAGCGTTTGTTTCGTGGCACGGCGAAACGTGCGGTTTACGATCGCCTTGCGGCGGCGGATTGCCTTGCGAGACGATTTGTCGTTTTCGCCATAGCAATTGCGCCCATCGCGTTCAAGCGACTTTCGTTTCTTGTCCTGTGGTGTTGGGTCTTGAGGCATAACGCCGAAGGTAACCCGGCGGCGGCCAAGTGACTTTGATTTCAAAAACCCGCGTCATCCGCCGCTCGGGTTCACCGTTTTGTTCTGCCCCATTTAGTTGAAACTTCCAGCCCCTTCGGTTCAGTTGCAATAAGTGGGACGAAATACGGGCGCCATCGCCACACGGTCGCCGTAGCGAGTTCGTTAGGGTCTCCACCGAGTTCCTTCGTGAGAGCGTACTCGGCAGGTGGCCGACCAATCATCTCGCCTAATTCATACCCTTTCAAGACACACCGGACCTTTGCGGGAATCCGGGTATTCTTGACGAGGATGTGAATTGGCTTGTCGAGACGCTTGCCATCTACGACATCTACAACGAGCGTGTTCGACTCTACCTTTCCGCCGCCATCGTACAACACCCCTCCGATGGTTCGGTATGTGCCGAGCCATCCCAGATGCCCAGTCGGCTGCCGTGGCCGCATGGGGAGTTCTTCGCCTTGTATTGTCTGAGCGACAGATCGTGCCGACACCGCCACAACCGCACAGAGGATTGCCAGCAAAGCGATTGCGACCAACTGCGGTAGGGGTTTTTGCATTGAGCGACCCTCTCTTCTGGGGCAGAACAACTATTGTACCGACATCTGTACTATTCAAAACTGGCACCATTCTGCATACTACGGCGGTTCTGTCAATCATTTGTGACCGATTCCGGAATTAGACAGACTTCAGGAAGGAGCCGTTATGCAGACGCCTGTAGAATCGCGGCCGCGGAAATCGATGCTGCTGGAAGAGACTCGGCAGTTGATGCGTGCTAAGCACATGTCGATCCGCACCGAAGAAGCGTATCTCAGTTGGATCGAACAGTTCCTGCGGTTTCACAAACAGGCGAGCGGAGCGTGGGTGCATCCCGCGGAAATGGCCGACGCGGAAGTCAATCGCTTCCTGACGCATCTGGCGGTCGAACGAAAGGTCGCGGCCAGCACGCAAAACCAAGCCTTCTCCGCGATCTTGTTCCTGTACAAGCAGGTTCTGAAGAAAGAAGTCAAAATCGATGCGGTGCGGGCCAAGCAACCGGAGCGGATGCCCGTGGTGCTGAGCATGGACGAAGTGCGGCGGGTGCTGGACGAACTGCCGCCCGGTCCGTTGTGGCTGATCGGCGGGCTGGCCTACGGGGCCGGGATGCGGCTGATGGAATGCTGCCGGTTGCGGGTGAAGGATGTCGATTTCGAGCGGAAGCAGATCACGGTCCGCGACGGCAAGGGCGAGAAAGACCGCGACCAACCTTCGGTCGGTGCCCGCCCTTGCCCGAGCGGTTAGTCGAAGGTTTGCAGGAACAGATCGCGATCGTGCGGCAGCAGCATGAGGAGGATCTGGAGGCGGGAGCGGGTTGGGTCTGGCTGCCGTATGCGTTGGCGGAAAAGTATCCGCAGGCAGGGCGTTCGTTGAGTTGGCAGTATGTGTTTCCGGCCCGGACGTTGAGCCGCGAGCCACGTCCGCGCGAGGCCCGCGCGGAATCGGTCGCGACCGAGGTTGAGGAGCTGGCGCGAAACGCGGCGCAGGCCAGGCAGATTCGGCGTCATCACCTGCATGAATCGACGGTGCAAAAAGCGATGACGGAGGCGGTGCGGCGGGCCGGATTGACGAAAGTCGCCGGCTGCCACACCTTGCGACACAGCTTCGCGACTCACTTGTTGGAAGACGGCAAGGACATCCGTACGATTCAGGAGCTACTGGGGCATGCGGACGTCAGCACGACGATGATCTATACGCACGTCAGCACCGTGGGCGCGACGGGGACGGTGAGTCCGTTGGATCGGCTGGGGATTGATTGAACGGCTGCCGTGGCGTGAGCGACGCGGACAGCGAATCTCATTCACCGAACGGGGCGAGCCCGTGGGGGTCTCGGTCTCGTTCACGTGTGCTTCTAACTCACGAATCTTTTGTCTCCAACGAGACAAGCTCGTTGGGGGACAGGAGTCCAACGAAGAACTTCCTGCGGAACAGAAACGACATCGTCCTGATCCGCATCGACAGCGCCAAACTGAACACCTCAGTTCTGGCCTTTAATCGTCGAGTACTTTCGTCAGGAACGCGAGTACATCCGCCGAAGCTTCGATCAACTTCACGGTGGGAGTTCCCGCGCCATGGCCGGCGCGGGTTTCGATGCGAATCAGAACGGGGTTGTCGCCTTGATGAGCATGTTGCAGCTCGGCGGCGAACTTGAAACTGTGGGCCGGGACGACGCGGTCGTCGTGGTCGGCGGTCGTGACCAGCGTGGGAGGATAGCTCGTGCCGGGCTGCAAGTTGTGAAGTGGCGAGTAGCTCAGAAGCGTCTTAAACGCGGCGGCATCATCGGACGATCCGTACTCGGAAACCCACGCCCAACCGATCGTGAAGTTGTGATAGCGAAGCATATCCATCACACCGACGGACGGGATCGCGGCACCGAACAATTCGGGGCGCTGTGTCATCGCGGCTCCCACCAGCAGCCCGCCGTTGCTGCCTCCGCGAATCGCCAGTTTGTCGGGCGAGGTGTATTTGTTGTCGATCAACCACTGGGCGGCAGCGATGAAGTCGTCGAAGACGTTTTTCTTTTTTTCCTGCATCCCCGCTTCATGCCAGTCGCGTCCATACTCGCCGCCCCCGCGCAGGTTCGGCACCGCATAGATGCCGCCTCGTTCGAGCCACACGAGATTGCTGACGGAGAAACCGGGCGTCAACGAGATGTTGAAGCCACCATAGGCGTAGAGCAACATCGGATTCGAGCCGTCCAGCTGGACGCCACGTTTGTGCGTGATAAACATCGGGACTCGCGTGCCGTCCTTGCTGTCGTAGAAGACCTGACGTGTTTCGTAAGCATTCGGATCGAAATCGACGGTCGGCTCGCGAAAGACCTCGCTCTGGCCCGCTGCGATGTCGTACTTATAGATCGTGCCCGGAGTTGTGTAATTCGAAAAGTAATAGAACGTCTCGCGGTCGCTTCGCCGCCCGCCAAAACCTTCCGCGGAACCAATCGCGGGAAGATCGACATCTCGGACGTGTTTGCCCGCCAGATCGAAGATCCGCACTTCGGAAGCGGCATCTTTCAGGTACAACGCCAGAAAACGCTCGCCGACCAATCCGGTGCCTTGTAGAACTTCCTTCGCTTCCGGAATGACTTCATGCCAGTCCTCGCGTTGCGGCTGGTTGATATCGATCGCCAAGACGCGGCGCAGCGGGGCATGGTCGTCGGTGTTGAACCAGAACGTGTCGCCGTCGTTGCCGACGAAGTCGTATTCAAACTCGAACCCGGTGAGCAACTCGACGACTTCCGCGTCGGGGCGCGTCAGATCTTTGTAGAAGATCTGATTCTTCAAATGGCTGCCTCGCCAGATCGTGATGATCAGAAACCTGGCGTCCTCGGTCACGTGCCCGTCGAAGCCCCATTCCTTCTCGTCCGATCGCTCGTAGACCAACTGATCTTTCGATTGATCGTCGCCGATCTTGTGGAAGTAGAGCTTCTGGTAGTAGTTGACTCCGGTAAACTCTTCACCTTCCTTCGGCTCGTCGTAACGGCTATAGAACAAGCCGCTGCCATCCTTCAACCACGAGACGCCCGAGAACTTGACCCACTTCAAATGATCCGGCAATGCTTCGCCCGTCTCGACATTCAGCACCTTCCATTCGCGCCAATCCGATCCCGCCGCGGCGATACCGTACGTCAGCAGCTTGCCGTCTTCGCTCGGCGTCCAGCCAGCCAAAGCCATCGTGCCGTCTTCCGCCCACTGGTTCGGATCGATCAGGACGCGAGGTTCGCCGTCGATGCCATCGGAAACGTACAACACGCTCTGATTCTGGAGGCCGTCGTTGCGTGTGTAGAAGTAACGATCACCTCGTCTGCGGGGCAAGCCAAATCGCTCGTAGTTCCACAACTCGGTCAGCCGCTGTTTGATCGACTCGCGCTGGGGAATCGATTCGAGGAAGCCGAAAGTGAGTTTGTTCTCGGCCTCGACCCAGGCTTTCGTTTCATCGCTGTCGGGATCTTCCAACCACCGATACGGATCGGGCACGTCCGTTCCATGATATTGATCCACGTGATCCGAGCGGCGAGTTTGTGGGTAGATCAACGATCCAACCTCCTGTGTCGGGCGTTTGGTGGGCGACTGAGCGAGCATGTTTGTGGTCGGTAGCGACGCCAACCAACAGATCGCAAGGGCGGCGCGAAGTGATGTGCGCCGGTCGTCATCGAAGCCTTTGGGTTTGACTTTATGTCTCACATCAGATTCCTTCTGCGGGCAATTGATTCATCGGCTCTTGTCACGCGCCAACACCGCGGGCGCGGGAAACACACATTCGTCCTGAGACTCAGAACTCCTGACCTGAGCGGAATTTAAGGTGAGCCGTGTTTTGGGCTGAGGAGGGTGTAGAC
>JAQBZB010000095.1 GCA_027622275.1 Planctomycetota bacterium
AGCTTCGCAGTTCCGGCAGTGTTCACGTGGATGCCGGAACTGCGAAGCTTGTTCCGGCCTACTGCGACAAGCGATCTCGATGGAACGCCTACTCAAACGACTTGGAATTGCCGCGACGAACAGCGGCGTGTATTCTGGCGATTGGACCGAACGCCCGGGCGGAGAAGCGATCACTTCAATCAACCCAGCCACCGGCGAGCCGATCGCCAGCATCGTCAGGGCATCGCGAGAAGACTACGACCATTGTGTGGCTCGCGCGCAACGGACCTTTGCATGCTGGCGAATGACACCGCCGCCACAGCGCGGCGAAATCGTCCGGCAACTCGGCCAAGTCCTCCGCGAACACAAGCATGATCTCGGTCGGCTGGTGACGTTGGAGACTGGCAAGATCCGCTCGGAAGGCGAAGGCGAAGTCCAGGAGATGATCGACATCTGTGACTTCGCCACCGGACTGTCGCGACAACTCTACGGATTGACCATTGCGAGCGAACGCCCGCGACATCGATTGTTCGAGCAGTGGCATCCGCTGGGACCGATCGGCATCATCACGGCATTCAATTTTCCCGTGGCCGTGTGGGCTTGGAACGCCGCACTCGCGGCCGTGTGCGGCGATACGATGATCTGGAAGCCTTCGCCCACGACGCCGCTAACCGCCATCGCGGTTCAACATCTCGTCAACCGCGTGACGGCGGAGCATCAGCTGGAAGGCGTCTTCACCCTCTGCATCGGTGCCGACGCCGCGGTCGGGAAATGGATGGCGGAAGATCGTCGCTTGCCGCTGATCTCGGCCACCGGTAGCTGCGCGATGGGACGAAGCGTTGCGCAAACTGTTGGCGCTCGTCTCGGCAGAACGCTGCTGGAGCTTGGTGGGAACAATGGACTGATCGTTGCCGAGTCGGCCGATCTCGATCTCGCCGTGCGAGCGATCCTGTTCGCCGCCGTCGGCACGGCGGGACAACGCTGCACGACGCTGCGCCGGCTGATCGTGCATGAGTCGATCGCCGAGCCGTTAATCAATCGGCTGGTCGCCGCCTATCACAGCGTCCCGATCGGCAATCCGCTCGACGACGGAATTCTCGTTGGACCGCTCATCAACGAAGCGGCCGTCCGACAGATGACGGAAGCACTGGAAGCGGCTCGACAGCAAGGCGGTGAAATCCTGTGCGGCGGCGAGCGGATCGAGCGGCCTGGCTACTTCGTAAGGCCCGCGATCGTGCGCGCTCAAGCAACGATGCCGATCGTTTCGCAGGAGACCTTCGCGCCGATTCTGTATGTGATGACGTATCGCGACTTGGACGAAGCGATCGCGATGCACAACCAAGTCGATCAAGGGCTGTCGTCCGCGATCTTCACCGATCGGCTGCGTGAGGCAGAGCAGTTTCTTTCCGCCGCGGGCAGCGATTGCGGCATCGCGAATGTCAACATCGGCACGTCAGGCGCGGAAATCGGAGGCGCCTTCGGCGGCGAGAAGGATACGGGGGGTGGCCGCGAGTCCGGCAGCGATGCCTGGAAGTCCTACATGCGACGCCAGACATGCACCATCAACTTCGGCACCGACTTGCCGCTCGCCCAGGGCGTCGAATTCCGGCTTCCCGATTCGCCGGACGGAAGCTGATCGACGCGCCTATCAAAGGCCGAATGGCCTCTATCGCCAGTACCTGTCCGCTATTTTCGCGGCGATTTTCCAGCGTCCTGCGTCATCGGCGTGTCAAGCCGGGCGCGAAGATCGCTTGCTTCTATTGTGTCGGATGTCATCCTACCACGGCGACTCCGCTATTAGGCAAGCCCTTGGCAATCCATTACAATCGCGGTGCGCCGCAGGAGAATTGCTTAGCGGGAAGTTCCCTTTATCCTGCTGTGTGCAACACGTTGGCTGAAGTCTGGCGCTTACAAGGGCCGCTTAGTGGTTTCACCTTTAACGTACTCAACTCCAACGTCGCTCACTCTCTTGGAACGTGCTGAGACTAAAGACCCTCAAGCATGGAAACAGCTCCACTCTACGTATTGGCCACTCGTGTGGGGTTGGGTCCATCGTTTGGAGCACCCAGACCCCGACGCTGTCGCCCAGGATGTATTCCTTGCAGTGTTTAGGAACATTGGCGGGTTTCGTAGGACGCAACAGGGATCGTTTCGTGCTTGGCTTCGGACGATCACTATGAACAAGGTCCGAGAGATGAATCGAAAGAAGATTGGCGACCAAGGAGTGGGCGGTACGACGAACCGATTAAAGATAGAAGAGGAACCAATCCCGGTGGACTTTACGAACGAAGAGAAAACCCAAGTACTGTACGCTGCGCTGCGGGCGATCCAAGGCCAATTCTCGGAACAAACGCTCGAAGCGTTCAGGCTGATGATCTGGGAGGGAATGAGTTCCGAAGAAGTTGCCGGGACGCTGGGCATGTCACCGTCGGCTGTCAGACAAGCGAAAGCGCGAGTGATCAAGGCGTTGCGACAAGAAATGACCGCCCTCAAAAACTGGGACGAACTAGTCGCGATCAGCCAACAATAATCAGTCGCGATGAATCGCAGGCCCAACTCAAGGCGAACACGTGAAGGTCCACTAGAAGGTTGTTGACCGTGACATCGCTACAATGTCCTACGCGCGATGAACTGGAGTCGTTTCTTGCTGGCGATCTTCCCGGCGGTGCTCTTACCTCCTTCTCGGCGCACATAGCATCGTGCAAAAGGTGCGAGAGTGCCGTTTCCAACATTCAAAAGGAACACGACCGCGTCGCCCAGTTACTAGCGGCAAGCAGCAGGAATGACGAGGCAAACCCCGGATACCGCGCTTCATTGCGGCGGTTGCAGGCAATCGTAAGCGGCGAACACGCGAGCAAGACATTCTTGCAAGAGGAGACCAATGGCCGCGAACCTGCTTCGTGGGCGATAGGCAAATACAGGATTCTCGAAGAACTTGGTCGCGGCGGGATGGGAATCGTCTACAAGGCGAAGCAGGAAGACATGGGGCAGCCTTGCGCAGTGAAGGTACTGCCGCATATCCGTTCAAAGGAGCAAGTGGAGCGGTTTCGGCGAGAAATGCAAGCAGTTGGGGTACTCAATCACCCGAATATTGTCACGCCCAGGTACGCGGATATTGAGGGAGATCCACCATACTTGGTTCTCGAATTCATCGACGGATTCAACTTGTCCCAGCTCCTCAAGCAGATTAGGGGAACATTATTAGTGCCCGATGCCTGCGAGATCGTTTACCAAGTAGCACTCGGTCTACAGCATGCGCATGATCAGGGATTCATCCATAGAGATTTGAAGCCCTCAAATATCATGCTCTCGGCAGACGGCAGCGTGAAGATTCTCGACTTCGGAATCGCCCGGAATGACCGGGACGAGGAAATAACCGCTACTGGTCAGCGAATCGGCACTCTCGGCTACATGTCTCCGGAACAAATCAACTCCGCTCATCGCGTCGACCAACGAGCCGACATCTATAGCCTCGGCGTCACGCTTTACAAACTGCTCGCTGGTAGCGATCCCTTTGAAGATGACCAATCAAGAACAAAGACGACTACCACGATAGCGACTCAATCTGCCCCATCCCTCCGACGGTTGCGTCCTGATGTACCGAGAGCCCTAGCAAAGGTCGTCCGTAAAATGCTCTCAAAGAACGTTAGCCGGAGGCATCGAGATGCTACGACCGTTGCGTCTCTACTGCGTCCTTATACTTCTGGAGCTGATCTCCAGGCACTCGCTGCGGAAGCGACAGTGAACAATCCTCTCAATAGTTCACGGTCGTATCGGCATGTGCCGATACATCGCCGAGCCTTGTTACGAATCTGGCGAGGATCAATGGCCACTCTGAAATTCTTAGGGTCTGCCTTTGTGATACTCGTCCTTGGTGTGCTTATGAATTCCGACACCAAACGCCCTGATCGAAGCGAGACTGATGACAGTCGAGTTGAAGTTGGTGGAGCGCAGATGGTATTCACGCACTACTTTGAGGACAGGTTCGATGACGTGGCAATTGATCGTGAACGGTGGAAAACGCACCTACCGCACAAACCCTGGAGCTTCGTTGGGATCATCGATAGCGTGCTTGTCCTACGCAACCGAGGCTATTTGGTTACCCGCGAAGACTTCCCCGACGGCGTAGCGGTTTCACTTCAGTGGGTCTGGAATGACGGTGACGGAAACTACAGTGACACGCTCGCCGTCGTTCTCCGAACAAGCGGCATTCCGAGCGAAAAGTGGTCGCATGAACCAACCGACGGAGTTCGCGTCGAGTTTCAGTCGTATGGCGGTACAATCAGCATCCGCGACCTCAACACCGGAGAGCAGAAGGATGAATGGATAGCAATCGGGCTCGCCCTCCCGCGCTACACGGCACAGAGCATTCGGATCACAGACGATGGCCGCACGATCAACGTCTATGTTGCCGATCACCCCGCACCGGTAGTGACAGCGGAAGTCGAGAAATCCGCTGAGAAACATCATGTCGCCTTTTACAATCGCGAATATGGAGCGGACATCGGGAAGGAGTCAGTCTTTCCGTATATCCGCATCGATGTGCCCGTGAAATAACGACTTACGTCGCTGCTCATTTTTTCGCAAGGCGCCCGCGCATTCTTATCTATGGAGGCACTCTCCTTGCCACCGCAAGGAGAGGGGCAGTCGCAAGCTGCCCCCGTGCCAGAACGCTGACCACAGCAGCCTCTAGCTGGCTTACTCTGCCACGCTGACGGCTCTCCGTCAAGCAATTACCCAACAAGACCACACGCTTTCCCGGCACGCAATTCACAAGGAGTCCATCATGCACCGCCAAAACGTCAACCGATCGAGTTTCAGCAACTTATTCCAACGCGCGAAGTCGTCGTTCAACGCTTGGTCAAGAACGCGACCGCCGAACAAGCGGAGGACAAGAACGCCGCGAGTTGAGCAGCTCGAAGGCCGACAACTTCTGGCAAGCGATATCGTCTTGTCGATGACAGATGCTAGCGACGTTCTGGAACGTCGCGAAGCGTACGAGATTAGGCAGCAGTACGACCTCGTAGGTCCGCCCGATCGTGATGGCAAGCTGCCGAATGGACACTGGTATGAGGCAAAAGCCATCCGTCAATGGTTCGTGTTAGTTCCACCATCTGGCGAGCAACACGGCTACCAGCTTCTGGACTATGAAGATCCGTTTGAGCAATCCAAGCTGATCGCAACGTTCGACGAGTCGTTCTATAGAGACGAATACAAGCTGCTTAACGCGGCTAACCCCACGGATGAAGAGGTCACGGCAGCCGAATATACCTTCGCACTGGCCGACCAATCCTATGACGTAGACGAGGTACTTAACTCGGACGATGCAGCCAGCCAGTTGATACAACCCGTTGGCGAAGAAGTTATTGAACAACTGGCATCGTGGAGCGCAAATCAGCAGGAGGTCACACAAGCTGAAGAAACTCTATTACGCACAACAGCAGCAGAGTTGATGCAGCAATACACATTCTACGGCCAGGACACCGATGGAAGCGTGCCCGACGCGATCTGGTTTCAGTCCGGGCGAGAGTGGTTCTTCATGAGACCAGACGGCTCGGTCTACGACGCCGAGGATCCGCGGGACACGAGTATACTCGTCGGCACTCTTGACAGCACATACTACGATAACTTCGCAACGAAGTTTCTTGGTGCCACGATGCCGACGCCTGCAGAGATCACGAATGCGGAGTTGGTGCTCACAAGTCCGAACAACGGCGACCTGAGCGTGAATGAGGTCGCTGAGTACGTGGATAACGTCGTCATGTCCGTCGATGAAGCGGACAAGATTCTCACGCACCGCCAAGCTTATGACGTTCGGCAACAGTACGGCTTGGTTGGACCGCCGGATCGCGACGGCAAAGTCGACGGCCCGTGGTATAACGCAACTGCGATCCGCCAATGGCTCGTCATCGCTCCACCAACGGATGGGCGAACCGAGTACCAGCTCCTCGATTACGAAGAGCCGTTTGAGAATAGCATCCTGGTGGCGACTCTCGACGAGTCCTACTACAACAATCCCTGGAAGCTGCTCACCGAGGAGAACCCGACAGACGAACAAGTCGCCGAAGCTCAGCAAGTCATCGCCGCCGCTCAGCAGGATGGCAACGGCGCGAAGCGTGGCGAATCGTCTGATATTACCAAAGCTGCCATCGACGAGGTTGTTGCCACGCCAGAACGCATCATCGACCGGATGTATGTCGAGATTGACTCGGTCACAACGTCGGAGGTCCGATTAGACATCCGCTTCGCATCAGGCTATGACGAGACGCTGATCGTCGCAACGGGGCATCATCACGCGGAACAACGTGTCAGGCATCCCGGCGGAACGTACGACGAGCGGACCACAATCGTGCATCGCTGGCATGAATATGATGGCCATCGCCCCATGGAAATACAGTTGTGGGGCATCGACGATGACGGCCAGCACTTGAGTCAAACCATTACTTTCGGGTACGACGGCCCACGTGCGGTCGCGGTCATCACTACCAACCAGTTGCTCTTCGATCATGTCGAAACGGGTTTGCTCGCCGAGAACGCGATCGTTCCGCATCTGAAGGCAATCGACGTAGCAGGTGCCACGATAGCGGTGCAGGTGGCATCGCCTCACGATCAAAGCTATATCGCGTTCGCGACCGGCGGCTTGCTTGCATCGCAGACGATTGAGCACAAGGGCGGAACGAACTCAGTGGTCACGTTCCTCACAATGAATACCGCGAATCCGAGCGGCGTCGTCGAACTGCGTGCCGTCGAAGGAGGAACGCTGTTGGATGCGCTTCCCATTCGCTGGGACGGCAATCTGAGAACGCTGACCGTTGTCAACGATGACGACATGGTCAACGCCGAGGAGCGCCAAGCCATTGAGGGGAATGCCGTGCTGCGGCAGTTCAACACGATCAAGCGTCTCACGACGACGGCTGTCTTTGATCCGGCCGTGAAGATCGTCCAGAGCTTGAAGTTGTTGGAATCGTCGTCATTCGCAAAGTCAATGGATGATGTCGCTGGCAAACTGTCGGAACGTTTCGATCTATCACCGCGCGAGTACAGCGACACATACGATGCTCTACGTGAAGATCTCCACGATCAGCAGCTCGTGGTCGGCGGTCTGCTTGCTGAGGGAGGCGACATCCTGATCAAGGTCGCGTCCGGTGAGGATGCCGCTCCACTCATCGAGTCCTTCAAGCTATCGAGGGATCGCCAAGCGAATCTTCCCAAGATCGTCGAGTTGAAAAGCATGACTGGTATCGCTGTTCCCGAATCCCAAGCCATCTTGAACGAGGCCAAGCGGTTGCTTCTGACGCAGCCGGAGTTGTTCCTGCATTTCCAAGAAGAAGATCAGAGAGTACGGGACACAGAAGAAAACCGAGCTGCAAAGTTAGCTGAATCGCAGGAACAGCACGACGGAGAACAGGCTGAGATGAACTCAGACGCTGTGAACGATACCTCGGACGACCGTGGCAGTGTGCCGCAAGTCACTAAGGAAAACGGCGAGGCGAGCGATGAGCAGAGTGGCGGAATCGCCGATCGTGTTGCTGAGCGGCTACAGGCACGTCTGGATGCTATGACGATCGCAGAGCGAGTGATCGCTCGCACGCTGCTTCGTTTGAAGGAACAGGGCTCGCTGGATGACTATCTTGCAAACCTGTATCGGCGGGATAGCGGCCATCCGCTAAGTGAAGAGGCTGCGGTGAGGATTACGATCCCCGGTGACGTAGCTGGAGTCTTGACTGGTCCGGGTTCAACAGTGCTCCTACACGCCATTCCGGTAGAGGGAGAGCCTAGCGATGAGATCCTCGCGTTTATGGACGAACTACGCTATGGCGTTCGGGATGTTGTGGATCTAGGATGGGAGATCATTCAGTTTGGTGCGACTCGCGAAGGCTGGGAAGACGTGGGGGAGCAAGTTGGGAAGTACGTGATCGCTCGCCGGTTGGGGATCACTGGAATCGGAAAAACAGGTGTCGGAAAGCTTGCGAAGTCGGCTTTTGGTCACTTGTTCGATAGGTATACATTCACCCATGAGGGCGTCACTAGCGCGATTGTGATTGTTT
This sequence comes from Planctomycetota bacterium, assembly GCA_027622275.1. Taxonomy (GTDB): domain Bacteria; phylum Planctomycetota; class Planctomycetia; order Pirellulales; family Pirellulaceae. The sequence continues at coordinate 8,028 of JAQBZB010000095.1, forward strand.
ATGGCTGGATGGACTGACAGCGGTCGATCGATAACACTTGCCATTTCAGCCCGAGCAGTGGCAAAATCGGCTACATGGCTGACACGGTCACACTGCTCACGGATGGCGAGAGGCTCCTAGAAGTCCTAGGTCTGTCGGCAATCGAAGCCTTGGGTGGAATCGGTACCTTGTTCGTTGTGCTAATTGCGATCGGACGCGTGCGACGCTTACCGCATGGTAAGAACGTCATTGTTCTCGTACCCAGGCTCCTCCCTGGGCACGTACTGTCTTGGAGGCTCTGCCTCCCTCCCCGGCACGGTGCAACGACGCGAACGGCGACTGGATGGTAGGCGAGGCGGAGCCGCGACGCAGCGGATTGTTGTGGATGTACTCGAGCTTCTGCCACATGACCGCTTCCGTTTCGATGATCTGCGGATGGCTGCCTTCTTGCCATAGCTGGTGAGTCGGATCGACCTTTTGGCGAAGCTTGTAATAGGTCAACTCTTGCAGCAGTGTCTGGTACTGGCGCTGCTGCATTTCGCGGAGGATCGACGTCGCCGTGAACGATTTGAGCTCGCCAACCCGCTTGGCAAGATCCGGGCCGACGGCGATCCAGTGCAAATGATTTTCCAGGATCACAATCGCGAGGAGCTTGATTTCGCGCTGCGTTTGCAGGAATCGCCAGCTGTTGAGGATCACGTCGGCGAAGCAAGGATACGAGAAGACCGGCAGCCAAGCGACTACGGTGGCGGTCATGAAATGTGGGTAATGATCTTCGCCGAATCGATATCGCGAGCGCGTCATGCGGTTATGGTAGGTGAGGCGGAGCCTCGGGGACAGCGCGTTCCCAGGCCGGAGCCTGGGAACGAGTAACGACATGCACCATCAACTTCGGCACTGACTTGCCGCTGGCCCAGGGCGTCGAATTCCGGCTTCCCGATTCGCCGGACAGAAGCTGAGCCTCGCGTCTACCAATTGAGCGCTCAGCGCTCGACCGCTATCATGGCCTGCTCTTCCATTGGCTGTTGTGTACGTGGCCTTTCTCGCCGAGGATATAAAAAATCAGCCGCCTGGCGCTAGCCTGCGGTTTCCCCCGCAGGAACCGGACGCTAGCGCGTAGCGGCTGATTTCGTTCCTCGAAAGGACCGCGCACAACTCGCCAGGCGATCCAATCTTCGGTGACAAACATGGAAAGACGTACTCTCGGCAAGACCGGCATGGACCTCACCGTCCTGTCTTTCGGTGCGTCGTCGCTGGGTGCGGAATTTCGCAACATCGACCTGGAGGAGGCGTTTCGCAGTGTCCGCGTGGCCATCGATCTCGGCATGAACTTCATCGATACTTCGCCCTTCTACGGGCGCGGGATGAGCGAGATGCTGCTGGGACGCGTGTTGCCCGATATCCCTCGCGACAGCTACTACCTCGGCACGAAACTTGGGCGCTATGCCGGGCAACACTTTGACTTTAGCGCTCGACGCGTGGAAGAGAGCGTCGATATCTCGCTCGAGCGAATGAAGGCCGATTATCTCGACATTGTGTTGTGTCACGACCTCGAGTTTGTCGAGATGTCGCAGATCGTCGAAGAGACAATTCCCGCCTTGCGCAAGCAAGTCGAAAAGGGAAAGGTCCGCTACATCGGCGTCAGCGGCTATCCGATGAAGATGTTCAAGTACGTGCTGGAACGTGCAGACATTGATGTGATCCTAACTTACAACCACTACACGCTTCAGAACGACATGGCTCTTGACTTGGTGCCGATCTGCGAAGCAAAGGGTGTCGGCATCATGAACGCGGCGCCCTTCTCGGCTCGGCTGCTGACAAAGGCAACGCAGCCGCCGTGGCACAAGGCAACTCCGCAAGTTCGTGCGGTCGCCAGGCAAGCGGCCGATCATTGTGCGAGTCGGGGCGTCGACATCGCTCAGCTCGCGTTACAGTTCTCGATCGCCAATCCAAGCTTTGCGACCTGCGTGACAGGCTCGGCGAATCCGGATCGAGTCGCCCAGTGGGTGAAGTGGGCCGCCGAGCCAATCGACGCGCAGCTGTTAGCCGAGACGCTCGAAATCCTGAAACCGATCCACAACTGGTTCTACATCGAAGGCCGGCCCGAGAATAACGACGAACCTATCGAGACGTAGTACGTGGCTTTTCGCTCCGCGAAAATGCGCTCGTTCGCGGAGCGAACGGCCACGTGTCGATTCGACCTTTGTTTGGAGATACCTATGCGTGCGATACGACTTGAAGAGCCAAAGCAATTCCAACACGTCGAGATCGACGAACCAAGCAGCCCAGGTCCGGGACAAGCGTTGGTCCGGACGCATCGCATGGGGATTTGTGGGACCGACTACAGCGGCTATCTCGGCAAGATGCCCTTCTTTCGCTACCCGCGTATTCCCGGCCACGAGCTTGGCATTGAAGTGTTGGAAATCGGCGCAGGCGTCACCAATGTCAAACCCGGTGACCGATGCAGCGTCGAGCCGTACATGAATTGTGGCGAGTGTTACGCATGTCGCAAAGGACGGGGCAACTGCTGCGAGAAACTGAACGTCATCGGCGTGATGATCGACGGAGGACTCTGTGAGCGGTTCTTGATCCGCGCCGACAAGCTGCATCGCTCCGAGAAGCTTTCGTTCGAGCAACTCGCCCTGGTCGAGACGCTGGCGATTGGCTGCCACACCACCGATCGAGGTGCTCCGCAACAGGGCGATCATGTGCTGATCATCGGTGCGGGCCCGATCGGCCTAGCGACGTTGGAGTTCACGCGTCTGACCGGTGCCACCATCACGGTCATGGATATGGTCCAGTCGCGGTTGGACTTCTGTCGCGAGACATACGGCGTTGATCACACGGTCGAATTCACTGGCGACGGCAGCGAACTCGACAAGATGAAAGAGTTTACGGGCGGCGACATGTACGCGGTCGTGACGGATGCGACGGGAAACAATCGCTCGATGTCCAACGCATTGAACTACGTCGCACATACGGGCGCGTTAGTCTACGTCGGGATCACGACCGAAGAAGTCAGCTTCCCACATCCGAAGCTACATCGCCCCGAGATGACGATCAAAGGCTCGCGAAACGCGATGCCCGCGGATTTTTCCCGCATCATCCGCCTGATCGAAGATGGCGCGATCAACACGCATCCCTGGATCACACACCGCGTCGGCTTCGACTCGGTCATCGCGAACTTTGAAACGTATACGCGGCCAGAGACTGGCGTGATTAAAGCGATCATCGAAGTCGCCGATTAGTTGAACAGCGTGACTTTCGGATCAAGCGGACATGGCGAAGCCGTTGTCAGTCAGTCGTTCAACCGCAAGCCTCTGGAGGCGCAGGCGAAAAGCTGGTTTCTTTCCAAAGAACAAAACCAATCCGCAACGGCAGCGAAGCTGCCGTTGCGGATTGGTCGCGGGCTGAGATTGGTTACACTCACGTGCCATTGCAACAGAAGACCCGCTCGGTTGCGGATTGGTCGCGGGCTGAGATTGGTTACACTCGAGACCGGCGAATCCTTGCCGCGTCGATAGTTGCGGATTGGTCGCGGGCTGAGATTGGTTACACTTGATCCAAACAGTTCTCCCACCGCTGAGAGTTGCGGATTGGTCGCGGGCTGAGATTGGTTACACTTCCACCACCGATCGGCCCTTGAGCCCACCAGTTGCGGATTGGTCGCGGGCTGAGATTGGTTACACTCGCGACCCCTGGGTCCACGACCGCGAGCGTGTTGCGGATTGGTCGCGGGCTGAGATTGGTTACACTTCTTCCTCCACGGGTTCCGCCTCGCCCTCGGTTGCGGATTGGTCGCGGGCTGAGATTGGTTACACTCAAGCGGCATTGGACGTTCGAGGCGTTCTAGTTGCGGATTGGTCGCGGGCTGAGATTGGTTACACTGCCAGGGATCATCATGCGGCAGTCCTCCGCGTTGCGGATTGGTCGCGGGCTGAGATTGGTTACACTTGGAGAGCGTCGATCATGTTCCCCCATGAAGTTGCGGATTGGTCGCGGGCTGAGATTGGTTACACTCTTTCCTGCCCAAACCTTCGCAGCGTAATGAGATAGGAGAAAAACACGCTCAAAAAAGTTCTAACTGACATGGGGCGTCCTCGGGGGCCTTGCGCAGTTTTCCCCAAAAAACCATCATCCGTTCAAACTGTTTGTCGGTGATCGTGATCACGCGCACCTCGCCGTCCGGCGGGAGGTGTTTCTTGATGCGGTCGATGTGGACCTCGGCGTTCTCCTTGCTGGCACAATGCCGAGCGTACACCGAGTACTGCATCATCGTAAACCCGTCTTCCAGGAGATGCTTACGGAAGAGTGTGTACTGTCGGCGCGCTTTTTTGGTGTCGGTCGGCAGATCGAACATCGCGACAATCCACATACAGCGGTATCCGTTGACGAGCATAGAAACGCGCTCCCTCTAAAGTAGCCATCACGCTCCGCGTGATGAGCCCATTCTATCGAACGCAGGTTGTGGGATCAGGATTGAAATCAATTGAACGTCAATTCGCGCAGGCTCGTCACGACGGAGCGTGACGGCTACATTCTTCGTTGCCGAACGCTACCGACTTGCCAGGCTCCTCCCGACCTGCGAGACACGTCGGAATCTCCAGGTTCTTCGCTTCACCTTGAAAGCACTTCACCAGCGATGCGGCTAGGCGATGCAGATTGACCATCAACGGCCCGGTCTCGCTGCCCAGTTGCACGGGATCGGCCAACAGCGTGAGCAAGCCGGCTTTGGCTTCTGGCGTTAATGATTCGTAGCCTTGCACAAACAGATCCCGCGCCCGATCATCGACCAGCGGTCGCAACGGCTCCATCAGATCATCCGCCAAGCAGAACGCGTTGCTACGGTTACTGTGATGCAATCCAATCGCAGGCATCAGCCCCGCAGCGACAATCGCCCTGGCGACCGCCGCCCGAATGACGGCATAACCGTAATTCAAAATCGCGTTCAATCCGTCGGCGTCACGATCGCGACGGAAGGCTTCGTCCGGCAGATAGTTTTGCCAATAGACGCGCGCCGCTTGGGCCTCCATGTTCTTGGGATCGCCCGACCGGACTTGCCGAGCCATATCCAGCAGTTTTGACTTGGCGGGACAATCGGTCGCCAGGTTATGTGCTTGCGCGCGGATCTTGGCTTGGACCAGTTGTTTCCAGAGCTGTTTTTGCAGCGGCTTGCTGACGGCCAGTTGCTCGTTGATCCGCCAGACGATTTGCGAGTGATCGGCCAGCGGCAAGAGGATGGCATTGGGCAAGTGATTTCGCCCGCAGATGACGAGTGCCGCGTCCGACTCGGCGAGTGACGACAGCGCGGCGTGCGAGTAGGTGGTTCCCGGATGATCGACCAGCACGATGCCGATGTCTTCGCATGGGATACTCCCCACGGTCTGTCCATCACGCCGGATGAGCAATTGCTTCTGCCGCACCGTCAAGTGCGCAGCGTCGCGGGAGATTTCAATGGTGCGTTTAATCACAGCGGCGGTCCCGGATTGCGAGCTCAATCAGGACCTTCCGTGGCGGACTGGTGCCTCCAAGCCACTTCGACACAGTGTAGTTGCGAAGATGTGCCACCGCCAGTCAATTCTCATCCACCGTTTCACGAAGAAGACGTATCGCTTGAGAAAGCTGAGGGGCGAGATGCGCCAGCTTATCGTGCTGTAAAAGATCGTGCATCCACGACCATGAACCAGGCTGGCGACGGCTTGTCGGTTCCGAAGCGACGGCGTGGCGGTCGCGTCGCGCAGCGATCGCATCGCGGGCGATGGCCATCACGCGTGGGTCGATCGCGGGTGTGTCTTCACGCGGCAAAACGGGTTCAATACGTCGTGCGCGGCCGAGCGGATCGATAGTGACCTTAATCGGCGTTATTTCGCCGGGCGGTGCAAGGTCCTTGAGTTGCGAAGCAGAAACTGGCATCCCTTCGCGCTCCGAGCCTTCGATAAGATTCCCCTTGTCGTCCTTCTCACCTTTGGCTCGCCGCGCGTCCCAATGCGACTTAAACTGAATCTTCTGAGGCTTATCGAGTTTGAAAACAACAAAATGTCCAAAACCTTTACCCGGATTCTTTGTGCCGCATGAAGACTGTCTCACCCTCCGCCAACGACATGATGAAGCGTCCTCCGTTGGCATCGTCATCAGATCGGTTGACCGCATCGCGCTTTTCGATACGGACGCGACGGGCGGCTTCGCATGTGGGCACAATGACGCCGGACCATTTGCCTTTGGCGTCTTCGCGGATTTCGATGTGATGATTGTTGCCGCCCACATACGCGCGGTCAGCGCGTGTTGACTCGCCGAACTCGGTCGCGCCTTCACCGCGTCCGGCATCGCGGATCCAGCGCCCTTGCTGGTGGTCAAATCGTCGACGCTTAACGACAACTGGGTCTTTCATCGTCCGCAACAAGATCACCCGTTTGATAGGAACGCCGGACGGCATGCACAGCGGTCCCGTTTTGAGGATCTTGTTCATGTCTTTTTTGTCGAACGTATCAATGTCGTGTTTGATTCGTAGCTTCTCCCACTTCTCCCGCGGCTCGTTCCGTTCGACTTGTTCGTTGAATTGCGCAATCCGCTTTGTAATTTCCTCGTGGAGAATTCGCCGCAATTTCGCGTCGCGTACGAGTCCGCTCTTTTCCGGTGGTGGGTCCACAAGCCTCGGCTTGAATCCGAGCGATTGCACAATTGCCTTGGCGCGTTTTCGAGCCTTGGCCTTCGTCGATTCCTTCTTTCGTTTGACTAGCCGCTCAGCGATTCGGTCAATGGCTTGCTTCTCTGGTTCCGGTCGCGGCATTCTCAAATGGTTCGCTTCCAGATCGGCGACTGCTTTATGTCCTGTGTAAAGCGAGTCGCCTTCAGGAATCGGACCGAACAGCGTATCCTCGTGAAGTTTGCCAACTAACTTTTTGCCGATCGCCCGGTGACAAACAACGATTCGTTCAAGTGCTGGTCTGCTCGGATCGCGGTCTTTCGGGCGATCGATGTCTTCGAATAGTTGGCAAAGCACTTCGTGTCGGAAGGATTCGACGTCATCCCACGGTGGCGACACCGGCTCGCGTTTGATCTTTCGCGGCTCACGGCCGGCGGCTCTAGCGTTTTCCCGCTCCATGTCGATCCGTTTGGCATAGTCGGCAAGGTCTTGCATGCAATTGGGAGCGAGTGCGATCGCAACGGCGTCGATGGCATGTTCCCGGTGGTCGCCGCGATTCTTCGCAGCTGCGTGCTTGATTAGTTCGGGCGAGGCGTCTTTATCCAGCAGTTTTTGGTAGAGCCGTAAGTCTTTGCGCAAGATGGCCGTGTAAGCGCCTTTGGTTACGAAAATCCGTCGCTCCGCGTCCCCTTGCAGATACGACCGTTCGTCGGGCCACAGGGCTTGTTGCAGATAAGTTTGGACTTCGCGAGCCGCATAGGCTGTGTCGGTGAGTTGGCTCCCTTGCCATTCCTTCGGGACTTCCGAACGTGAAAAGTTTCGCCACTTCACGGCGTAATCGCGTTTGGTGAAATAATCGCGATTGTCAGGCTCGTAGCCATCCATGAATCGTACAGGGGCGATGCAATCCTCGAATCGTTCGCCCCACCACTCGCGCGGCGTTTTGTTGGTCTTGTCACGGTTCGCCTCGCGGTAGCAAAGCACTCGATTTCCAAGTGAGTTGTCGCCGCAGCGGCTGTAAGGAATGATGTGATCGACTTCCAAGCCGTGGCCTAGCGCGGCTTGCCGGAGCGTGATTGGCCGACCCGTGTAGGCGCACGATCCTTCGTCCTCTCCGTCGAGCTTTCCGGATGAATACGCACAGACTCCGCGTTGTTGAATGCAGAGAATGACACGATCGACAGCGGTTCGGACTTGATTGTTACTGAGTTGATTGAATTGTCGGTCACCCAACACAGGCCGGATCACTTCCTCCGCGATCTGGCTCCGAATCGCATTGCGCCGGCGGTTACGGAATAAGATCTGGTCGCTTACCTTGGCCGACTTGGTTGTCTCACGCGCAAACTCGATAACAACGCGATCGGGTTTGCAGCCGAAATGGCGGATGTATGCAATCACGTGACGCCGTACTTCATGGATTGCCTTGCGAACAACGGGGTTTGACATTGTCGGCGCGGGCGGCAGCAGATCGGGATGCTTTTTGATGAAGCAGCGATCGGCGCTCGACAGTGGATTACCGCCCAAATGGTAGCGACGGATGCGGTGTTCCATCTCTTTGTCGGCCAGCTTGTCGCCAGTCGCTTCAAATGTTTCCGCGTGGTGCGTCGCGAACGCCTCGCGTGCCTCGATCTGCGTCAGCCAACGATGGCGAGCCGGGTCAAAGTCGAGTTCACCAATCCAGTAGACGGTGATGGCTTCATTGTTTTTTCCCCTCTTCGCGTCCGTGAAGCCCCGTTCCATGTAGGGCAACAGATTCTCAATCGCGCGGCGCGACAGTTTCAATCGCATTTCGAGCTTAGGCCGGGTCAGCCAGACAGTAACAAGGCGGGCGGCCGTGTCCTGGTCGAGTCCAAACTTACGACCAATGCTTTCAACCCGATCGGCGTCGTCGTCCACTTGAGGATCAAACCGAAGTAGCGCCCGATTTAGCCTTTCTCTCTTTCGCTCGTCCCATTCATCCCAGGTCGCTTCGCCGATGGCACCGAGAACAACATCACGATGGAACCAGTCGTCGTTCGGCAGACGCTCTTCGTCCCTTTCAAGGTTTAGTGAAACGGTATCGTTCTTGCGCCGTTTTCCCAAACCAAGCGTTTCTCGAATGTCAGGGACGCTGATCGACTTTTTGCGGACCATTTCCCCTTTTCGCATGATCATGGGCAGCGGGCCGCGCAGCCGTTCGATCACTTTCAGCCGCTGTTGTACGGAGAGCGGCAGTGGCGGTTGTCCCAGTCGTTCGATTCGAATATTGTTCACGGATTCAATGACGCGATAGTACGACGCATGACGATCCGCTACCGAGACGCAACGGTCTGTCGGTTCCAGGTCACAACGACCAAGCGTCCCCGTATCCCAATAGGTACGACGTTGTCCGAACAAAAGGCCCTTGTGCCGCCAGACTTCGTCGCCGTCGGGATCGTCCAACGCTCGAAGCAGTTCTTCCGTGAGCATTGAGGCGAGCGGACCACCCAGGGATTTTTGTCTGGACCATAACGCTTGGAACTCTTCTCGAATCATCGTGCGGTCGGCATGGAACTCGAACGAATCGAGCCGGTTCCGAACGGGCCTTCCACCATAGGTGACGGGATTGCCCGCCATGTCAATCTTCGGGTTGCCTCTTTCGTCTTTGACGACCTCGCGCCGCGAGGCGACTTCAAGGGCGATTAATTCGCCAAACGTCCGCGCGTCTCGCTCTTTCAGCTGCGCTCGTGTTCGCTCGACAGCATCCTTTACTTTTGCATCGCTCGATTCGCGATCGGATTCCTTGTTTGCATCGCTCCTTTCCTCGTCGCTTTCGTCTTCCGGTTCAGGCAGATTGAGTCCCATCGCCCCCCGTCGCTGACAGAGATGCAGCAGCACGCGACCGAACTTATGAACCGATAGCGGCTCACTGAGTCCGCGCTGCCGGAGTGTCCAAGGATCGAGAGCGAACAACTCCTTCAGTTCGTGCAGTTCCGTGGGCAGCAGACCTTGCTCGGTAAGAAATCGACGCAACTGCCGTTTGCGAGCCGAACGACGCGCCAGCGATCGGCGCAAGCTGCGCTTTCCCCGACGGTCTTGATTCTTCGGAGCGCCACGCTTGTCCTCCGCCTCACTCACGCCCGCCGGAAAGACGCTTACTGCGACCTTGACGATTCTGTTTTCTGTATCAAGCCACGAACTGCCGACGGAATTCGAGCCGATGTCCAGACCAAGGATTCGCTTTGCTTCCATATAATTCCACCTACCCATAAGATGAGTTGTAACAGGACAGGGAACGGCTAAAATGGAAGCCGCGTCGGGGACTCGAACCCCGCACGACCGAATTACCAAGTCCGGTGTGGCATCCGTGCCCGCGGCTTTCCACGACCCCGAAGTCTGCTAAAAGGCTTCGGGGTTTTTGGTAGCATACGGATTCCGTACCACTTATCAAGCATCGCACAAACTTATAAATTTAGTCCCGTAAGCCCACAAGTCATGCGCTCGCTGGTTTGTGGTTGCGGATTGGTTGCGGGTTGACATTGGTTGCACGACGCGATCTTCCTGCGGGCAGTTTCGCGCGTACTTGCCGCCAGTTTTGCATTCCACTTGGTTGACAAGTAAGGGAGGCTAAGGACAGAATGATTCGAGTGTAACCAATCTCAGCCCGCATAACTTTTCCGCAACAAGTTCATCTTGTTGAGAGATGTTCGCAGGCACCGCCTTCGGGCGACCACAGCAGCTCGTGCCCGTCGCGACCTGCTTTTTTAATGCGCCCGCAGCTCGCAAGACCTGCGGCTTTTTTTGTTCTTGGGGGCGGCTCGGCGAATCGGAGCATGGGCTCTCCAGCCGGTAGGACTTCGATCGTCAGCATTCGTAGGGTGGGCTGTGCCCACCGGCATGCAGAACCGTCGCAGTTGGTGGGCACAGCCCACCCTACGATCAGCTGACTTCGACAACTGGGTCGCCGAGTACATCCCAACGAGGCGTGATGCCGAGTCCGGTCAAAGTCGATGCCGACAGGCGGCCGTTGTTGCGTTGCGGTGCGCCTGCGGCGGTGCTGACGGTGACGTAGCTGTTGAAGTCCGTCGCAGTGAACAGAAACTCCGTCGGCGTGCTGTGAGCCAGGTGAGCGATCGCGGCGGTGGTGATGTCGCCGCCCCAGCTGTCTTCGATCGTCATGGCGATGCCGAGCGAAACGCACAGGTCCCGCGCGAGCTTCGCTTTCGTCAGCCCGCCGAACTTGCTGATCTTGATGTTGACGACGTCCATCGCTTGATCGGCCTGGCCGCGCACGAGGATGTCGATGCCGTTGATGACTTCGTCCAAGACGAAGGGATGGTTCGTGCGGCGGCGAATCGAGAGGCACTCTTCGTAAGTCAGACACGGCTGCTCGATATACACGTCGACGTCGGCCACGCCGCGGACGACGCGGGCCGCTTCGTGCATCAGCCAACCGGTGTTCGCATCGGCGATCAACTTGTCGGACGGTTCCAGGAGCTTTGAAACGGAGCGGATACGCTCGATGTCGGTGTTCGGGTCGCCGCCAACTTTTAATTGGAAACGCCGATATCCTTCCGCTCGATAGCCCGCAACCTTGGCCGCCATCGCGTCGGGCGATTCTTGCGAGATGGCTCGGTACAGCACAAAGTCATCTCCGTAGCGGCCGCCGAGCAACGTGCAAACCGACTGGCCCGTGACCTGTCCCAAAATGTCCCAACAGGCGATGTCGATCCCGGATTTGACGTACGCGTGTTCTTTGAGCGCGGCGTCCATGCGGCGATTCAAACAAGCGATTTGAGTCGGATCCCAGCCGATCAAGTGCGGCGCCAACTCCTTCACACCCGCCCGGACACCCGCGCCGTAAGCCGGCAGATAGAACGGCCCCAACGGACAGACTTCGCCGTGGCCGACGATCCCGGTGTCGGTTTCCACTTGCACGATGGTGCTGTCGAAGACCGAGACCGACTTGCCGCCCGACCATTTGTAGCTTCCTTCATGCAAAGGCAAATCGACTTGGTAGCAGCTAATGCGTTTAATCTTCACGAGTGGAGTCCATGCGGGGCGAGAAAGACTTTAGAATCATTCGTTTAACGCGATCCCAACGGGGAGCTTTCGAAAGCAGCTTTCGCGTCAGGCTCCCCGTTGGGGTCGCGTTAAACTCAAAGCGAAAGGCCTGAGCCGGGTCGAGTATATCGTCGTAGGTCGTACTCGGCGAGTATCGAGAGGCACGAAGCCAACGAAAGGAGCCACGAGTGCTGATTTTGAACGCAGAGGATGTGCGGCGTGCCCTGCCGATGCGAGACGCCATCGAGGCGATGAAGCAGGCGTTTGCCGCCTTAAGTGCCGGTCGCGCGACCGTGCCGCCGCGCGCTCACTTGCAGATGGATCGAAACGCGGGCATCAGCCTGTTCATGCCGGCTTACGTCGACAGCGACGACCCCGCCCAGCAAGCGTTGACGATCAAGGCCGTCTCGCTGTTCGATCACAATCAAGCGCGTGGCCTGGCGCGGATTCAAGCGGCCGTGCTGGTACTCGATCCAGCGACTGGTTGCCCGATCGCACTGCTCGAAGGTGCGACGCTCACCGGAATTCGGACGGCGGCCGCGTCGGGTGCCGCGACCGATCTGTTGGCTCGCGAGGACAGCCGCAAACTCGCCGTGTTCGGCGCCGGTGTCCAGGCACGCACGCATATCGAAGCGGTGTGTGCCGTTCGGGACATCGAAGAGATCGCGATCTACGGGCCAACTGCTGCGAAGGTCGATCGGTTGATCGAGGAAATGTCGGATCGAGTAACGGTGAAGTTGTACTCAGCCGCCAGTCCGCAAGAAGCGACTCGCGGCGCTGATATCATTTGTGCCACGACGACTTCCAGCACCCCGATCTTTTCCGACGCAGATGTCCAATCCGGAACGCACATCAACGCCGTCGGTTCTTACAAACCCGTGAACCGCGAAGTTCCCGCCGAGACAGTCGTCCGTTCACTAGTCGTCGTCGACAGCCGCGCGGCCGCGTGGGAAGAAGCAGGCGACTTGATCCAGCCGCTCGAAGCGGGGTTAATCACACGCGACCACATCCATGCCGAACTCGGGGAGATCGTCGTAGGCGAAAAGTCTGGCCGAACGAGCAACGACCAGATCACTTTCTTCAGGTCCGTCGGTATCGCCGTTCAAGATGCATTTGCCGCCAAGATCGCGCTCGCGAATGCAAAGGCAGCAGGAATTGGTCAGGCTGTCAGTTGGTAACCACGAAAGGCACGAAATACACGAAAAGGGAAGCAACCCGTTCCGTCATTCCTATTTCGTGTATTTCGGGCCTTTCGTGGTTAATCGCTCCTCACCAGCAACTACGATGTCGTCGCAAAGCTCTTGTCGACGATAGCCGCGCCGACGGAATCGCCGAACGCATTCACCGCCGTCCGGAAACGATCGAGCAACCAATCGATCGGCAGGATCAAGCCGATCAGCTCCAACGGCAGCCCGACGGCATTCAACACGATCAACATTGTCACGAGCCCGGCTTCGGGGATGCCGGCGGCTCCGATCGCGGCCAGCGTGGCGGTGACGGCGATCACGACTTGCTTGTCGAATGTTAGAACAAAAGTCGGATCAACGATCGCGTAGGCTTGGGCAATGAAAATCGCCGCTGCGGCTTCGTACAGCGCCGTTCCATCCATGTTGATCGTCGCGCCCAGCGGCAACACGAACTCGGTCGAGCGGGACGAGATCCCGGCGCGTTTCTCGGCGCATTCCATCGTCACCGGTAGCGTGGCGGTGGAACTGGCCGTCGAAAACGCGGTCAAGATCGCCTGCGACATCTGGCCGACGAACTGGATGGGATTCCGCTTGGTGAAGATCCACAACAGCAGCGGCAAGGTACATAACGCGTGAATGCCAAGGCCGGTCAGGACGCTGGTCATGTACCACGCTTGCGTTTTTAGCAGCGTGAGGAACTGGCCGTCCATTTGTGCCTTGGAGAACCGACCTGCGACCAAACAGAAAATGCCGAGCGGAGCAAGCTTCATCAGCAGTAGGATGAAGCTCATTAAGGCGTCGTTGATACTGACGACTAGCGCGGAGATCGTCTTTGACTTCTCGCCCATCGTCGTCAGCATCCCGCCAAAGACGATACTGAACACGATCAGCGGCAGTAAATTGATCTCGACCATCGACGACAGCAGGTTGCCAGTGAACAACATGAGAATCAAGTTTTGAAAGATCTCGCCGATCGAGGGCGGGCCAGGAACAAGATACGCTTCGATGATGCTGCTGGTTCCTCCTTGTTGCGGTTCAAAGCTAATTCGTACGTAGGCAGCTTCCTCCGGTACGGGAATCGCGGTCGACGTGCGATAGATGCTCGCTTGCGTTCCAGCGACAAACTCCCCGTTCTCAACATCCTCGAAGATGTTCCCGTCATCGCTCCAGCGAACGTGTGCTCGTGCGGCAGCGGTTGCGTCACCAACTTGATCGATGACCATGCGGACGTTCCAACTGCCGTTCTTCGCTACCGAAACATTCTTGCTTTCGCTGGCGAGTTGCGTGCGGTCGCCAGTCACGTTGTGCCACTCGAACTTCTTCCCGTCCTTACGTCCGCCGGCATGCGCGACGGTGTCTTCGCCTTCCCGGCGAGCGTCTTCGACCAGCTTCTTGTCGATGCCGCGACCGGGATTCACGATATTCACAACGATCAGTCCCGTGATCACCGCCAATACGGTCGTGCAGAGGTAATAGGAGACAGCATACGCGCCGGGCCGCCCCAGTTTGCGAACATCGCCGAGCCCCAGAATGCCGCTCATGACGCTGGACATGACCAACGGCACGACGACCATCTGCAACATCCGCAGAAAGACTTCACCGCCGACATCAAAGATCGAGAGGTACGGCCGAAAGCCTTCGTCAAAGGCAGCGGGACCCGCGATCGCGACCACGATCGCCAAGACAATGGCTCCGACGATGTAGAGAGTCAGATGCGAGTGCCCACCCGATTCCTTCTTTGCATGCTTCGCCATAATGCTCCTGTCATCGTTTAGTCGTTGTTCGCTCCGCGAACAATCGTCATGTTCGCGGAGCGAACAACGACTATGTCTTTACGATCGATGCGAATCCTTCTTCAAAAATGCTTTTGACCAACTCGACGGTGGAATCTTCTTCGCCTGCTTGCGTATCAAATCTCGCTCGCCATTCGCCAAAGGTTTGACCCGTCGTTGTCACCCGTCGTAGCCGCACCGTGGCAACATAGTCGCTGACCGGAAGCGGGGCGTCGAGAATCGAATAGGTGCAGGAATGTTCGACGTCCGACAAGGCCAGAAGTTGTTCCCGAATCGTCTCGCCGCCGTCGGTCAACTGAAAGTTTCGAATACAACCGATCGCCTCCGCGGTCAGACCGTCTTCGATGCGGCTTGCGGCGACTCGCGGATGCCAGCTTGGCAGAGCGTTGAAGTCCCGCAGCACTTTCCAGACTGTTTCCAGCGGAGCGTCGATGACCGCGCTAACGTAAACTTCCGGCATTCGTTGAATCCTTGGTCGCGTTGGAGGTTCAAAACCAACGATAGTGTAGCGGATGTCGCTGGATGTTTGTGTGAATGAAACCGACCCCCTCGCTCCCGCTTTGCTCTTGCGTTGCGGGCCGCTGGGAGCGAAATTGAGAAGCACACATTAAAGGCATCGGTAGAAACGCTATGAAAATTGCTTACTTTGATTGCACGAGCGGCATCAGCGGCGACATGACGCTTGGAGCACTGGTCGACGCTGGTGTTGATCTGGCCACGATTCAAGCGGGGATCGACTCGCTGGGTCTGCCGAGTTGTCGGCTCGTGAGCGAAGAGGTCAAGCGGCACGGCTTTCGAGCGACGAAAGTCAACGTCGAACATGAGCCAGAACACGCTCATCGCCACCTGCATCATATCACCGACATGATCGACGCCGGCTCGCTCACCGGATCGCAGAAGGAACTGGCGAAGCGGATCTTCACGCGGCTCGGCGAAGCGGAAGCGAAAGTTCATGGAACGACGATTCGCAAGGTTCACTTTCACGAAGTCGGGGCCGTCGATTCGATTGCCGATATCGTCGGCAGCGCGATCGGGTTGGACTTGTTGGGCGTTGATCGCATCGTCTGCTCGCCGATCCCGACCGGCTGCGGTCATATCGTGATCGCACATGGCCGAGTCGCGGTGCCCGCGCCGGCGACGGCCGAGTTGCTCAAGGGAATTCCGCTTGAAGCAACTTCGATCGATTGCGAGCTGACGACTCCGACGGGGGCCGCGATCGCGGCGACGGTGGTCGACGAATTCGGATCGCTGCCGGGAATGAAGATCGAAACGATCGGCTATGGTGCGGGAACGAAGGAACTTGCGGAGCAGGCCAATGTTCTGCGGCTGATCATTGGCGAGACGGGCGACGACATGCACGCGGACCAAATCTGGGTGCTGGAGACGAATCTCGACGACATCAGCGGCGAGGTGGTTGGGCATTGCACGAATCTACTCGCCGAGGCGGGGGCGCTGGACGTCTATACCACGGCGATCCAGATGAAGAAAAATCGCCCCGGCATGAAGCTCAGCGTGCTCTGCGAGAGCAGCCACATCAAGAAGCTCGAGAAGATCATCTTTCGCGAGACCTCAACGCTTGGAATCCGCCGCTGGCCGGCCAGTCGCCATAAGCTCGAACGGCGGCAGCACATCGTCGAGACGCAGTTCGGCAGCGTGGAAGGGAAAATCGCGATTCTGGCCGATGGCAGCACGAGTTTTTCACCAGAGTATGAGTCTTGCCGTCAAATCGCCGAAGATAAGAAGGTGGCGCTCAAGGATGTTTATGACGAAGCTCGTCGCGCCTATTGCCGCTGAACCCCGTGCCCTGATCGCTCGCGTTGAATGGAGTCGCCGAGATGTATTTATATCTACTCGCCAGCAACGCCTCGTCGGGAATGCTTGCCGCAGGGATGCTGATTGTGATCTTCTTGCTGCTGCGCCGCTCGCGGCGTTATCTGGGAAAGACCAAGAAGCAGAAGCCTAGCACGCGGCGCAAGCTTGATGACGCGCGGCAGGCTACGCCGCTCCTGGATGCTCCCCCGGAGATTCTCCGCTGGCACGTCGAGATGCACGAGGCAACTCGCCATCTCAAAGCCGAACTCGACTCGAAGATGAGTGCGCTGCAAGCGATCATCCGAATCGCGAGCGAAGAATCTGCCCGACTGGAAGCGGCGATTGCGCGCGCCGAGCTGCTCGGCATCTCGCCATGTGCCGACACGCTGGCCGCCATCGAAGAACTGAACGGGAGCGATGATTCTGATGGCGGTCTCCTGCCCGATGCTTCGCTCGCGAGACAGGATGAACTTGCTGCGCGACGCGCCGCCGTTTACCAACTTGCGGATCGAGGGCTTGCCGCGAGTGCGATTGCTCGATCGATTGGTGCTCCGCTGGGCGACATCGAATTGTTAATGAGCCTGCGAACCAATGGCGCTTCGCACGACGTTGGTTAGTTCAAACCAGCACTCGTCGTTCTGCGACTACCCGGTTGCATCAGCTGCTCAGGTTCCTCGCGAGTTAAGACGGTTTTGCAAATCGGCCAAGACCTCTGCAAGCCAATCGTTGCTTTGCAGAAGCAAGTCTTTCAGACTCGTTTCCTGTGTGTTCAAGAGTCGCTGGAGTAATTGGATCTGACCAGCCACCGCCCCTTTCTCTGCTCCTTCGTCCAAGCCGGCAATTCGTCCTTCTTCACGTCCTTCTTCACGTCCTTCTTCACGTCCTTCTTCACGTCCTTGATTGAGGGCTCCTTCAAGAAGCCACTGCTGGTCGCGCTCGGCTTTCTCGCGTTGATCATACATCGTTCGGTCCTCGGTTTTATGGGCTATCTGTTCGATCACCGTGATCGCTTCTTGAAACTCCAAATCAGGCAGCAAGCGACGCAATTGTTCCGATTCATACTGGTCAGCAAACAACAAAAAGAACGCCCACTGCTCGATCTTACTCGCCTGACTTATCGTGGCTTCCTTCAAATTGTACTTCGTTAACTCAACCGTGTGTACTTCAATCGAATCCCGCAACTCCTTGTCGTGGTCGGGATCGCACAGACGGAAACGATGATGAGCAGCGGTCGCGTCATGAAAGACGACCTTGTTCAACAAGCAGATCGAAATCGCTGGACGCAGCGTCGCATAGTTCTGCCCCGCTCCCAGTTGCTCGACGTACAAGCTGCAAGCGTAGTAAACAAGGCGCTGGACTAACCCGCTGACCACGGACACTTGCATCTCGATGTTCAGCCACCGTCCCGTCGAATCGACGGCTCGGATGTCGAGTACGATCAACTTGTCGGCGGCGAAGTCTTGATAACTGAACGGATTGCGGACGGTCACCTGCGTGATGGGATGCGGCAGCACAAGGATCGCGTTAAGCAAGCCGATCAGCGCCCGGGTGCTCTCGGGGCTGCCGAAGATCTTCTTGAACGCAAAGTCGACGGTGGGCTTGATTCCCAAGGGCATATCATTTCCCCGCAGCAGACATCAATCGAAAGTTTCGACGCAATGCAAACGGCTCACCGAGTGAGGTGCGAGCCGTCCGTACTGTTCGATCGTAGGCACTCAACTCAATTGTTGCCAGTCGCACCTGTCGGTTCCGCCTTGCGTTCGCGCTCGCGCAATTTGAGAACGTACTCGATGATCTTTTTCTGCTCGTCATCCAGCAGGCCCTCAATCTCTTTATCGCGTTTGCCCTCGATCGCCGAGATCTGCTTCTTCAAATCGTCAAGCTGTTTTTGATAGCTGTCTTGGATGGCGTAAATCTTTGCCCGTTGCGACTTCGTTACCACGACGGTGTAGCCAGGCGGGAGCCGCCCGGCCTCGTCGTCTCCGACACCCGGGGCCGCCGCATCTGGTGCCGCCTCTTGAGCGATCGTGTTCGCCAACCACGCGGCCGATCCAATTCCAACCGTCAACACGGCAACAACCAATACTCGAATCATCGACTTCATCAGACTTCTCCTTTCAAGAGAAGGCACATTGCGGCTTCCTTCATGCCAGGAAAAAACGCGTATTCCACCCGCGCGATACATTTGATCTGATGCCGCTTCGGAGAAGAGGATGCGGTCGAACGAGCCTCCCATCTCGCCCCTCCAACAGAGCGGCCATGATGCTACCGCTCTAGCACTGGCATTGCAAGTAATCGATTTCAGGTTTTTGCACTTTTTTTGGAGTGCGGCGACTTGTCGCCGCTTTGGAATTTCCCCTGCCTGCAGCCCATTTCTTGAACTCCACATCGGTGGCGGTGGCGACGAAAACAAAGTGCTTCGCACCAAATGCCAAAGCGGGGACGAGTCCCCGCACTTAAAAAAGTGAACCAATGTAGCCGTCACGCTCCGTCGTGACGAGCCTTTTCTGCAAAGACGTTGCCCCGTGGTCACCCGTCGGCATCACGACGATGCTTCGATTGGGATTCGCTGGGCGGTAATTCTGAGGTCGCGGTTCGTCGCGAAGCGAAGTCCAGCGTGTAAGGCTCATCTCGGCGGAGCGAGATGGCTACTCTTCAGATCCGCCTCCGCCTCCTTCCACCGCTCCTGCAACCGCGTGCCGGATTTCGGCCGGAGTTGATTTGTCGGCCACGCGAACGATGTAGCGGTGCTCTCACCACATGGAGATGGTGGGCACAGCCTAGCCGACAGCTGCTCGCCTGCTCTGCGCACTTGTAATTAAGCCGCTGGGTCTACGAGCCCATTATTGGCAAAGCCCTGGCGTCGTAATAGGCAGGCGTCACAGTGGCCGCAGCTTGTTCCATCCTTTGCCGGATCGTAGCAGCTGGTCGTCATGGAGTAGTCCACGCCAAGCGAAAGGCCCGTCTTGATAATCTGAGCCTTGGTGAGGTGGATCAGCGGAGCGTGGATCTTGATCGGTTGTGTCCCTTCGACGGCGGCTTTGGTCGCTAAGTTCGCCATTCGCTCGAAGGCTTCGATATACTCCGGGCGGCAGTCTGGATAGCCGCTGTAGTCAACGGCGTTGACTCCGATGAAGATGTCTCCGGCTCCGAGCGTTTCCGCCCATGCCAGCGAGTATGAGAGAAACACCGTGTTGCGAGCTGGAACGTAGGTCACCGGAATGTCAGTGCCGATGTCGTCGACCGTTTCGCGTTTTGGTACGGCGATATCGCTGGTTAGCGCCGAACCACCCAGTTGCCGCAAATCAACATCCACGACAATATGCTTTGCGACGTCGAATTTGGCCGCAATTCGGGCTGCGGCATCCAGCTCGACTGCATGACGCTGGCCATAACGGAAGCTGATCGCATAAGGCTCGAAGCCGCTCTGTTTTGCCAGGGCCAGAATGGTCGTCGAATCCAAGCCACCGCTCAGCAGTACAACCGCTTTGGGCTGATGCGTCATCGCCACTCCTCGCTTTCTACAACGCAGTCTATCTCGACTGAAACCTTTCGCAATTCCGGGCGTCGGTGGCTGTCTGCGGGCAGCACGGATTACTCACACTGCATGATCTGATGGTTTGTGACCTGCGAATTAGAAAGGTGGGGAAATATCGAGCGTTGCCCCCTTGGCCGCCTCCCGCGCGGCAGTTATTTTCTGATCCTTACGCCAGCAATGGTGATGCGGGGTCTCGCCTAGGAAATCAACTTGGCAAGAATTCTGAATCGGCGGTTGACAGACCGTTCGTTTCCCCTAAAATCCGATGTTCCCAGCTCAGGGTTCGCCCTGTTGCGGGGAAGATGAACTGATCTTTGACAATTTGGTAGTGAACCTCCTGAGAAACAGCTTGAGACTGTGAAGTTTTAGGCTATAGGGATCTTTTTCCGAGATCCCGAACGATGGTTTAAACCGTCGATTTAGGAAGCTTGTCATCTGTGGTAGTTGGAGCTTGCTCTGGCCATCGCAGTAAGCAATTAAATTGAAGGGTTTGATCCTGGCTCAGAATGAACGTTGGCGGCGTGGATTAGGCATGCAAGTCGCGCGCTATTTTACGGATTGAAACTTCGGTCGATTGAAGTAAATGAAAGCGGCGAAAGGGAGAGTAACGCGTGGATATCTGCCCTTGGCTCCAGAATAGCTACGGGAAACTGTAGGTAATGCTGGATAATATCTCCGGATCAAAGGTGTGATTCCGGCCGAGGATGAGTCCGCGTCCTATTAGGTTGTTGGTGGGGTAATGGCCCACCAAGCCGAAGATGGGTACCGGGTGTGAGAGCATGGCCCGGCTCACTGGGACTGAGACACTGCCCAGACGTCTACGGATGGCTGCAGTCGAGAATCTTCCGCAATGGGCGAAAGCCTGACGGAGCGACGCCGCGTGCGGGATGAAGGCCTTCGGGTTGTAAACCGCTGTCAGTTGGGAGGAAATGCTATGGGGTTCTCTCCATAGCTTGACCGATCTTCAGAGGAAGTACGGGCTAAGTACGTGCCAGCAGCCGCGGTAATACGTACCGTACGAACGTTATTCGGAATCACTGGGCTTAAAGAGTCCGTAGGCGGCTTGAAAGGTGAGGTGTGAAATCCCACGGCTTAACCGTGGAACTGCGCTTCAAACCATCAAGCTAGAGGGAGATAGAGGAAAGCGGAACTGATGGTGGAGCGGTGAAATGCGTTGATATCATCAGGAACACCGGTGGCGAAAGCGGCTTTCTGGGTCTCTTCTGACGCTGAGGGACGAAAGCTAGGGGAGCGAACGGGATTAGATACCCCGGTAGTCCTAGCTGTAAACGATGAGCACTAGTTCGAGGGGACTCCCACATCCTCTTGGACGTAGCGAAAGTGTTAAGTGCTCCGCCTGGGGAGTATGGTCGCAAGGCTGAAACTCAAAGGAATTGACGGGGGCTCACACAAGCGGTGGAGGATGTGGCTTAATTCGAGGCTACGCGAAGAACCTTATCCTAGTCTTGACATGTTTAGGAATTCTTGTGAAAGCAAGAAGTGCCTTTCGGGGAGCCTTTACACAGGTGCTGCATGGCTGTCGTCAGCTCGTGTCGTGAGATGTCGGGTTAAGTCCCTTAACGAGCGAAACCCTTGTCCTTAGTTGCCAGCGAGTAATGTCGGGGACTCTAAGGAGACTGCCGGTGTTAAACCGGAGGAAGGTGGGGATGACGTCAAGTCCTCATGGCCTTTATGACTAGGGCTGCACACGTCCTACAATGGCACGTACAAAGCGACGCGAGACCGCAAGGTGGAGCAAATCGCAGAAAGCGTGCCCCAGTTCGGATTGCAGGCTGCAACTCGCCTGCATGAAGCCGGAATCGCTAGTAATCGCGGGTCAGCATACCGCGGTGAATGTGTTCCTGAGCCTTGTACACACCGCCCGT
>JAQBZB010000460.1 GCA_027622275.1 Planctomycetota bacterium
GGGCAGGCTTCGTTCCTGGGTGTGGTTTCGATCGTGCTGATTATCGCCGCGAGCGCCATGCCGCTTGCTGCGATTCCATTTCACACACAAGCCGAAGATCACTTCGAGCACCACGCAGGTTGGTTAGCGGTTTGGTTGGGCGTTTCAAGTCGAGGCTTCGGCTTCATTTTGTTGTGGCGAACTGTTGTGACCAGTCTGCCAGGTTTCGAATTGGACGCACAGCTCGCTTTGCTAGTCGCGGCAGTTTTCAGTGCGGTCGGCGGCGCGTGTCTGGCCGTGCGAGCACAAAACTTGCGAGGCCTGTTGAACGCCGGCTGGATCGTATCGGGCGGTGTGTTGTTGATGACGATGGCCGTCGCGGTTCGACAGTCGGATCGATTGAACGCCGACAAGTGGCACTTTCCGGATGTTTTCGAAACGGCGTTGATCGGGTTTGCCGTTTCGAGTGTGGCCCTGCTCGTCGGAGTCGCTTGCGAGCAGGTGTTGCGCTTGCCGACTCGGCGCGTGGATTTTGTCGAAGACTTGGCGGGCTTGTCCAAACGTCGGCCAGTTGTCGCTGCGGTGTTGTCGGTGAGCCTGCTGACGACGTGTGCGTTTCCGCCGTTGCCTGGGTTTTGGAACGTCGTCTTCTTGACGGTCAACGCTTACGCCCCTCAAGCCGAGGCCGCCGATTCGCCAGTCCTGGTTCCGAACACGGCTGTGCTGATTGCGAATGCGATGGTCGTTGTCGCGATTGTTTGCGTAGCCGCTCGCCTGATCGAATATTTCTCGATGATGTTTTTCGAGCAGCCGCTGGGACGACAGCCCGAACGGAAGAACGCCGCATCGTTCATTTTGGCGACCGTGTTGGCGGGTTTGTTGGTGCTGCTCGGAGTCAGCCCGTCCACTCTGATTTGGGCGACGCACTCGGTCGCTCAGTAACTTGGACTCTAGTTCGACCGATGTGGCGAAGTTGGTCGATTGCCGGAGTTGAGGCTAGCTCAATCGACCCAAACTGCGTATCAAGTGCGATCGACACAACGAGCATTCTGCTACCCAAGCCGAATCGACGCACGCTTTTGGCGGCGTCCCGATCGCAAATCGACTTCGGCTCTTTGGCCAACCTACTGCGGTGACTAAACTCGTCAGCAGGGCTTGAAAGCAGACTCAGCTCGAACCAGTACCTCCGAAACGAATTCCACGTTGGCTTCCGATGACTGACTCTCAAACTAGCTCGCTGCCTGCTACCGAACGGCTCGGGCAAGAACCAGCTCCGTATACCGAAGATTGGTTCGAGTCACTCAAGGGCGTGCTCGGCGAAGCGGCTTGTCGGCGACTTGGATTTTATGTGATTCCTTCGGGCAAGCTGTTGTCAGTCGTCATCCCCGTCTACAACGAAGTCGAGACGTTGCTCGACCTGCTCGAGAAGGTCAAAGCGGTCCCGATTCGCAAAGAGATCGTGATGGTCGATGACTTCAGCCGGGACGGGACTCGCGACTTGCTCAAGCGACTTGAAGACGAACAACAAGCTGCCGAAGCGAAAAGCGGCGGGCTAACGAACAACCGCTTGACGATCATCTATCACGAGCGGAACCAGGGCAAAGGTGCGGCGGTTCGCAGCGGCTTCGGAGCGGTCACGGGCGACTTCGTGTTGATTCAAGACGCGGACCTGGAATACGACCCCTCGGAATATCCTCGGCTGTTGCATCCGATCGTCGAAGGGAAAGCCGACGTCGTTTACGGCAGCCGATTCTTGGGTGACCAGCCTCACCGCGTCCTCTATTACTGGCACTACGTTGGCAATCGGTTCCTGACGACGATGTCGAACTGGTTCACGAATTTGAATCTGACCGACATGGAGACCTGCTACAAAGTCTTCAGCCGGCACGTCGTTGACGACATCGGGCCGCTGCTTAAACAAAACCGGTTTGGCATCGAGCCGGAAATCACCGGCCGCATCGCTCATGGTCGATACCGGGTCTACGAAATGTCCGTCAGCTACGACGGACGCACGTACGAGCAGGGCAAGAAAATCGGCTGGAAAGACGGCATCGCCGCGCTCTGGTGCATCGTTCGTTACGGTTGGTTCCGCTAGAGCAGTTTCAGAGTTGGTTTGCAGCATCGTGCGCCGTTGTCGCTAGCCACGGGTGCGCAAAACCCGAGGCAAGCGCCAACCGCCCACTGACGATCAATTCGCAACATCCTCAAGGCGGAACGTTGGCGCGGAGGTTTGACTCGCGCGGCGTCAGTCCGCACGCTGTTCAAGACACGATTCGAAATGGCGACTCAATTAAGCGAGTTATCTGGCCGCTCCGCCGATGCAATACAGGAAAGAGTCCGAGCGGATCAAGAGCTGGTTGTTGTCCACCGCCGGGCTGGCGTTGAGCATGTTGGCGTCGGATTCGATCTTGTTGATCCCGACTTCCTTGTATTCAGGAATCGCTTCCAAAACGATGATGCCGGCATCACGAGTCGTCACGTAAAAGTGTTTTCCAGCACGGATGATTGACGCGTAGATTCGAGCTCGTGTCGGGATTCGTTGGCGATAAACCTCTTCGCCCGTCTTGGCGTCCAAGCAAAACGCGATGCCTTTGTCGCTCGCGCAGTAGATTCGACCGTCGTAAAAAACCGGCGAGGTGACGTTCGCTCCGACGGGCGTCTCCCAAAGCTTGTGAGTCTTGGTCACGTCGCCTCGACCACCCAGCTTGACCGCGATGCAGCGGTTGGTGCGACCGCCCAAGCAGTACACGACTCCATCATGATGGATCGGAGCGGGGACGACATAGTCATCGATGCCGACACACGACCAAAGTTTCTTGCCAGTGGCTGGATCGAATCCGTAGATCATGTCTTTCTGGTTGATGATCAATTCGGTCGCGTCTCCAACTTGAGCCAAGCACGGACACGTCCATGCTTTGTTGATGTCTGCGATTCGCCAAACTTCTTTGCCGGTCGACTTATCAAAAGCCAAGACGGTGCTACTTTCGATACTGGCGTTGACGATGACCAGGTTTTCAAAGAGCACTGGTGAAGACGCTGAACCAAACCCGGCCGTGTCGTCTCCAATCGGAGCTTGCCAGAGCAGGTTGCCATCAAAATCGTAGGCCACGACGCCGGAGACTCCGAAGAGTGCGTAAACGGCTTTTCCATCGGTGACGGGAGTGCCCGTCGCGTAACCGTGATCAGCGACGCGCTGGCTGTATTCTTGAGTCTTGTCGCTGGCTGCGATGGACTTGTTCCAAAGCTGGCTACCGGTTTCGCGATCGAATGATAGGACATGCAATTTCAAATCGGCCTTGTTGCCCACTTCCTCATCGGACATGCCGTAGCCCGAAAACGAAGTTAGAAAGATTCGGTCACGCCAGACGACGGGGCTGGATGCTCCTCGACCAGTGAGTTTGGCTTTCCAGACAATATTCGAGTCCGCGCTCCACGAAGTCGGCGCTGCGCCTTCCGACGAAGCGTTCCCGCCTAGACCTCGAAACTGATTCCATTCTTCCGCCATAAGCACTGTCGAAGAAAAGAACGCCAAGCAAGCAATCGCAAGTCGGGACATGAATCGCACTCTCAGAAAAGGGGAATGTCAAAACGGAAGGGTAACGCATGGGACTCAAGAGCGACGTTCCGCAAGCGCCCTCTGCAAAATGCAAGGTGGCAACATCGCAAATTTCCTGACACTAACGGATTCCATGTTCAATTTGTCTGACACCCAAAAGTGCGATAGCCCAATAGTAGCGGACTCCTGAAGCTGACGTCGCGCACGCCATGTTTGAAGTTCAAACGGGCCAAGATCGCACCCTCACGGATCAAGATTGCACCCTCACGGACCAAGATTGCACCCTCACGGACCAAGATCGCACCCTCACGGACCAAGATCGAACACCCACGGGCTCTGAAAGCAGGCTCACAGGCCCACCAGCCGCTGCCAATACATGTCGTTGTGTCCGAAGACGGCCGTCAGCAACCACATGGGAACCCCGTAAGACGCCAGCAACAAGGCGTGTTCCACCTCGTTGACGGTGCCCGCCATGTAGCTCAAGACAAAGCTGGGGCGCAACCAGTAGGCCGATTGGTGCTTCAAACGCACCTGCCGCAAGCGGATCCCTTGCTGCTTGCGCGACTCGCGATCGTACGCGTGGAACGCATATCCCTCGGCCATACCCGCCGGAAACAGCTCCGGCGCTTCGGCCCGGAGACCGTTCACATAGGCCCGCACCTGTCGCGGGTCGGCCCACATCTCATCGTACTGGGTTCGCGTCATGGGAATCACAATCTGTCTGGCGCCCCGCGGCGCTTGCTCGCCCCGCTGCGACCGTTCACGATTCACCCGCCGGGTTCGTTTCTGAGCTTCCATGCTCGGCCCCCTTCCTTGGACAGAAGTAGGCTGAGAACTTCGACGCTCTTGAGCAACCGGGCTTTTTTATGCGCACATGGAATTCGTTAGTGTCAGGGATTTTGACCGTCATCACGCATACCGCTACGGCCGCCGGTGAAACGTCGCTTGTGTCCGAAGGCGCGAAAGTCAACAAGCTCGCCGGGGACATGAAGTTCACCGAAGGCCCGGTCTGGCTGCCCGCCGACAAGAAGTTGGTCTTCTCTGACATCCCGAACAGCAAATGGATGCAGTGGACGGATAGCGGTGGGGTGTCCCTCTATCGCACGAGCGAGCAAGCCAACGGCAACATCCTCGACCTCGAAGGGCGGCTCATCTCGTGCCAGCACAAGGCGCGTAACCTCGTGCGCACCGAGAAGGACGGGAAGATCACGGTGCTGGCGGACAATTTTGACCGCAAGCGGTTCAACTCGCCGAACGATGTGATTGCGATAGCCCAATAGTAGCGGACTCCTGAAGATTTTCGATAATCTTCAAAGGGAGGACATTATGGAT
>JAQBZB010000461.1 GCA_027622275.1 Planctomycetota bacterium
GGCATCCTTCAATCGAGTTTCGAAGCAAACACCAGCCCCCTATACATATCTATTGAAAAACGGAGCCAATACCGGGTCGGAAATATGCCGTTTTTCACAATTTTTCCGGAAATAGTTTTGACGTTCGCTATAAAGCTCTGACGTCAACCGATTTGCGTCGACCCTCAACGGCCGCTTTTTTTCTCGTTTCGCGGCGACGGATGCAATACCGCCGTGGCACGTTCAACGAACCTGTACGATAGCCTTGGCAGGGCATCGTACAGGCTTGCCATCAAGTTTGTCGAGGAAGCTTGGCTCGTAAGGCAGGAATCACTACCTTTGGCACAAACTTCGCGAGTCGCTCGTCGCTGGAGAGCGGCGTGATCTGTTTAATCAGCGTACTCGAAACGTGAGCCAACTCCTCGTCGGCCATCAGAAAGACGGTCTCGATGCCCGGATCGAGTTGACGATTCGCCATCATCATCGTGAACTCGACTGCGATGTCCGTCAGCGGACGGACGCCGCGGACCATCACGCGCGAGCCACACTCGCGAACGAACTCGACGGCCAACCCCGAGAACGATCGGATTTCAACATTGCCGCAATGCGCGGTCACCCTGGTCACCAACTCGACACGTTCCTCGGGTGAAAACAAGGCCGTCTTCTCGACGTTGATGCCGACGCCAACGATCAATTGCTTGAACAGCCGGCTGGACCGTTCGATCACACTCATGTGCCCCAAGGTTGGAGGATCGAACGAGCCGGTATAGACCGCGATGTCGGGACTGAGTTCGTTCATGTCGGCTCCGGCTTGAGAAGATCTGGCGTCGAGCGCGGCTCGAACAACGCGATGACTTGGGGCTTGCGCAAGTACCATATCGCGACGGCGTAGGCGACGAACTTGATCAATGTCCAAACGACTTGCACGACCACGCCGACGAGGATCGACATCTTCGCGATGACCTGGCCGAACTTTTCCGCACCCGCGTTGTTGCCTGACGGGTCTTTCATGATCCGAGGCATATAGAGTTCCATGATCGGGCTCATGCTGAGTTGCTGGAACGTAAACGTGATCAGCTGGGCGACCTCATAGACGAGCAGGCACATGCAGACGGCAAGCAAGAGCTTGCGCCCGGCGGCTTTGAGCCCGAGCGTCTTCAGGGCGGAATAGACGAGTGCCCCACAAAGCACCAGTTGAGCCACACACAGGATGCTGTTGGCGACGATAAATCGCTTCATCTCCACGGCGATAGCCGCTTGCATTTCCGCCTGAACTTTCGCCTGCTCTCCCGTGACGGCTCCGATGCTTCCGAACGCTTGTTGCATCTGAGCCCCGAATAGCACGTTGACTCCCTTCAACACACCGGAGAAGAGTCCCAGAACTCCAAGCACGAGGACGATAATACAGATCGCCGTTATCCCACCGGGGCGGTGCCCCACGAGATCGAGTCGTTCTCCCACACGGTACGGATTGACGTCGGTGAACGGATTAGGTTGCGGAGTGTCGGTCATGATCCGGCCCGTGCGTCGAAGGTTACTGTTTGAACGGGGTTTGTCCGTAGCGAAATGGCGAGAAGGTCATGGTGATTTCGTCTCCCGAATATCCTTCTTCTCCCATGCTGAAGGCAGCAGCGACGGGGCCATTGAGGTAGACGATCAGGCCGTAGATGCAGAGTGCCAGACTGGTCGGTGCACAATAGCAAGTGAAGATGGTTCCGAGTCCCGCCACCAGCGAGATGATTCCCAGCGTGCGGCTCTTGAACCTCCAATTACGGTAACCGGCAAAGATGTTCAAGGCTCCAATGATCCCGATCACGACTCCCAATCCGCCGTAGATGCCGGACATCATGTTCGCCATGAACTCCGGTGATGGGCCGTTGGCTTGTTGAAATTGTGCGTCCTGCATCATGGCTTCGCGCATGAAAAAGCCCATAAAAATACCCAGGCCGATCAGCCCCAGGCCGACCAACAGATCGAGCGAACCTTGCACCATCATGAGGATGCTGACGATGCGGACTTGGCCTACCATGCCTGGGTCTTGCGGCGGTGGAAGTTCGCCGCCGACAGGAGCGGGCAGGCCGCCCATCGGTGCTTCATAGGGATTCGACATCCGCGCGACTCGTTTCGTAATAAAGGGTTATCGTAAGGCGTTGATCAGGCGATCGACGTCATCGGAATTCGCATACGCATGAGCACTGATCCGCAAGCGACCGTCACGGCAACTGAGTACGACGCCTTCGTCGAGACACCGGCGTCGAGCTTCCATTGGATCACTCCCCGGCAACTCGAACGACACGATCCCGGAACGATGGTCGGACTGGCGATGACTCACAACGGAAGCTCCAATCTCGGCGAGTCGCGTACAAGCCAAATCGGTGATCGATAGGACTCGATCCGCGATCGGTGACTGACGGGACGTGAGACCCAGCGACGCCAGCATATCCAAGCTGGCACCCAGTGCCAACAGACCGACCATATTCTGCGAGCCGCCTTCGTAGCGGGCCGCATTGTCGCGCAAGTTGAATTCGATGCGACTGAAATCGTATTGATGGACGACGCTATTCCAGCCGACTCCCACCGGGCGCAGCAAATCGAGATGCTCTCGACGCACGAACAAGATACCCGCCCCCTCGGGACCGAGCATCCATTTGTGACCATCCGCCGCAATGAAATCGACACCTGTCTCTCGAACATCAAGCGGAAACACTCCCAGGCCCTGGATCGCATCGAGACAGACGAGGATGGCTCGCTCGTGAGCCAGCCGGACTAGCTCGGCGACATCGATCCGCCAACCGCTCGCATAACCGACCCAACTCACGGCAATCATCCTCGTCCGTTGGTCGCAAGCTGCGAACAACCGCTCAAAATCGACTCGGCCATTCTCGACGGGGACCAGTTTTGCGGTCACGCTTCGAGCAGCCAGATTCATCCAGGGATACAAGTTCGAGGGGAATTCGTTCGCCAGGGTGACGATATTGTCTCCGTTTTGCCAGGGAAATCCTTCGGCAACCAGACTGATTCCGGTGGTTGTGTTCGCGATCAAAGCGATCTCGCCCGGCTCGGCCCCCAGCATCGTGGCGGCTGAATTCCTAGTCTTTTCGAGCGAAGCAGCCCATTGCGGCCAGACCGTGTCGCCTTCGCGACTGGCGTCGCCAACCCATCGCAAGATGGCGTCTCGTGTGGGCGAGGGGAGGGGGGCGACTGCGGCGTTGTCGAAGTAAGCCCACTTTTCCGTGACCGGCATCAGCTTTCGGAATTGCCGCCAGGAGTCGGCGTCAAGCGGCTCTTTGTCCATCTGTACACTTCCTTCGTCATTTATCTTTCAGATTGTTGAAAAGTAGCCATCACGCTCCGCCGTGATGAGCCTTTCAAGTTGGGCTCAAACCTTGCGAAGAGTTTCCGGTATGTCAACGTCACCAACAGGCTCATCACGACGGAGCGTGATGGCTACTTTCGAACAGGAATCCAAAATAAAGAGGCCACAGCACCGGTGACATCGGAAATGTAGGAATTATACTAGCGTGAACACTGTACCCCGAGAACAACAGCGACCGGTTAGAGTCCGGCTGCCAGGGGAAACTGCGGGTCAGGCTTGCAACACTGAGGAAAGCAGCGAATGCCCAAGGCGTTATGTCTGACGGGGATGGTGATCGCCATCGTCGTCTTCCTACTCTTCTTGCTGGACCTCATCGTGAAGGTTCCGTTCCAGCGCGCCGACCCCATCATGGATGTGGTATTTGTCCTTTGCGCCGGTACACTGGGCTTTATCAGCTGGATGACATTTCGCGAACAAGATTGACCAGCTACCGTGATTCTAAAGTTGCCGTCGGACTAGGCAACGCGCAACACCGAACGGGCGGAAACCGCTTGACGCTCGGGTGCTAGTCTCGCGACTAAGCCCTGCATCGTCACCGTCGTAATCAGCCCTTTGTTCCTGCGTCGCTGGACCGTCGTCAAAATCCGTTCCAAGCTCGCTGCTTCGGCTTGATCGCGAAGGGTCTCGAGTTCGACGACGAGATGTACCAAATCATTTGATCGCGCGGCACGGGACAGAGCGCGGTTGATGGCCCATTCCGTCCCACCGAATTGCCAGCGTCCTTGCGAAGGCAACGTGAACGAAACAGGCGCTTGCCAGACCCCAAAACGAAGCGATTGAGCTTGGAAACCGGCGTTCATTGGAGATCGAACGACCGAGATTCGGTGCTTGACGAGCAGGTCCAAGTTCGTTGTCAGTTCGGCATCTGTCACTGCGATTGTGCGGACGGCGGCCCCGTGAGCCTGCGCGATTCTTACGCGTTTCGCCAATTCACGAGCAAACATCGTCCGTCCCACGCTTGGTCCAACCCAGCTCGAGTCAGCCAGGATCGCGAGTTCGTGCCGCAACGACTCGACACGAAGCTTCTCGACCAGTCCGTCACATCCGGGCGAGCGAGTCGAGAAGGTGGCCGGAATCTGAAGCCGCCGAAGCAGCTTAAGTAACTGCGATAGCTCGCCTTGGAGGTTGCTCGTCGAATGCTCTCGCAAGTCGACCGATAACGCAAAAACTCCGCTTCCTGTGCTAGGCGACATCCTGTTTTCTCTCCACTAAGCCCTGAATTCGATCTATTCACAATCCGTCGGCATTCCGTTTCATCGGCATCACGGCCACATGCGGCACACGTGGGATCGTGCAAGTGTGGTAATCCCCCGCGTCGTTTACGATCGCCCAACCTGCCGTTGTTCTGCTGAGCCGATCTGTGCTGGACCGGTAAGCGTTGCGGTTTGCTACGACTGTTCGAGTTGCGCAAATTCGAACCGCCCGCCCGGACAACCTCGATCCGCTCACCTAGGAAACTGTGAACAAACTAATTCCCGGAGGGCGAATTGGGAGGGCGAGGCTCCCG
>JAQBZB010000462.1 GCA_027622275.1 Planctomycetota bacterium
CAGCTTACTCCCCGCGCCCGACACGTCCTAGCCAGCCGCGCCGGCCCCTCACATCCGCTCCGCAGCCACGCTTCAGCTCAACCTCCGTGGACGGTTACCGATTCGAGTCGCCCGAGTAGTACCGAGTAACTGATGTCCTCAGCACTCACATTCGGAGCGACCATGAATAGAGCCGCCAGGCTCGCCAGCCATGTGGCGAGAGTTCCCTTTGTAGACATTGTGCATTCCTTGCTTACTAGATTGATCTTAGGCTTCGACCGTCGAGCTACATTCCGTGTGCTCGCATTTCTTCGGATCGACTGATCCATCGATTGAATACCACTTTTGCGTTGAGACAGCTACGACCGCAACATCGGTCACACTCGTCACCACCGGACCAGTTTGACATCGACCTGAAATGGTCTGACACCGTCCCCGCCGCGTTCTCGCCGTGGGCGGGAACCGCTTTTTTTGAGCGCCAAGTAGATCGCGTTCCATCAATACGGCAGATATGCGAAGAAACACTTCGATGCCACAAGGCTGGAAGGACACGCGAGCGCCCGCCGCAGAGTCGGCTTTGGTGCAGATCAAACGACAGAATCCGACCGCGAAAATGCTATTCCACAGGTGCGACGATTTCCAGCAACTCGACGGCGGGGAGCCCGTTGCAATAGATCAGGGCCGTGCGACCGTAACAGGTCTGGGGCTTGTCTAACCCGAACACTGTGACGAGATCGCCGCCGGGCTCGATGCGCCAGAGCGACAACAGCCGCACGTCGCGCAGCACATTGTGTTCGATCAAAATGCGGCCAAGCGGAGTGGCCTCGCTCTCGATCTCCCGGCGAACCTCTTCCCCGAGAAACGTCGAGTTCAATCGCACGATCCCGAATTGCACGATCTGGCCGTCTGACTGTCGTGTCAGCAGAATCCGCCGCGAATAGTGCGCGGGAGTGACGTGCTTGTTCAACACGCGAACATCGACCGGCACACCGTGATGCGATTCGACCGCCACGGTCATGTGAGCGTCGTGCCACAGCAGCTTGCGCGGCACTTCGGGCAGTTCGCTTTCCGCGACTTCCGTGAACTCGCCCAAGTCGTCGAGTGACGGATAGAAGAGGTGAACGAGGGCCTTCAACTCCGGCGTCGCCTGTCGCGATGGCGTTAACGTCATGGCCTGATGCCTTGGTCCCGCGGGAACTACGTTGGGCCGAAGGTGGGCACAGCCCACCCTACGGAGCAGCGAGCGACAACTGCGTGATGATCGGAGCGGGAACTTGCGGATCGGTCGGTTCAGTGGGTCGTTCTAGCACCGTATCGATCAAGTAGTAAAACAAACGCCGCAGCTCTTCCGGCTCGAGCGCGTCGGCGATCGCTTCGGCTCGCTGCTGATGCTTGTCGACCAGACGATGAGCCTTCTCGAACACGTCGGCCTGTTCGTACAGCTGACGCACGCGGCTGATGCGATATTCGTCGCCAATGCTTTCGTCGGCGACCAACTTCAGCAACTCGGCCTGTTCCGCTGCCGGAAGCCCTTCGATCGCCAGCGCCCACAGCACCGTCGGCCGCCCGCCGAGCGTGTCGCCGCCGGCGGACATCTTGTTATCGCTGTCGCCGCGCCAATCTTTCAAGTCGTTCAAGATCTGGAAGGCCACGCCCATGTTTCGCGAGAACTGCTTGATCGGCTCGGCGTAGTCGTCGACCGGACCTGCCAGGCGGACGCCGGAATAAAGCGCGGCTTCAAACGCGGGCGATGTCTTGAGAGCGTAGATCTTCAAGGCGTCGAGCGGTTTCAATCGCTTGTCCTTGGCGTCGCGCCACATCAACTCGGCCCCCTGCCCTTCCGACAGCTTCATGTGGGCGTCGGCCAGATTGTTGAGGATGTCGGCTACGACGTCGGCGCCAAGTTCCTTGGCATCGCGGCTGACCAGACGATAGCCCATGCCGATCATGTAATCGCCGACGTTGATCGCCGTCGGGATGCCGTAGCGGCGATGCAATGTCTCGTCGCCGTAACGGAAGGCATCGTCGTCCTCGATATCGTCATGCACGAGCGACGCCTTGTGGAACGTCTCGATCGACATGGCGGTGCGGCGAACGGCGTCCGGGAAGCTCGCGACGTATTCTCCGCCGTCGGACAGCGTTCCCTTGCCTCCCGTCAGGGCATCGTAGACGGCCAGGGTAATGAACGGTCGCGAATGCTTGCCGCCCTTCGAGAGGAAGTCGTACGCAATCGCTTCGGTCGCGGCAATCGGGCTCAACCCGGCCGCACCTTGCCCGTTGACTTCCGCCAAGCGAGGCCCGCAGCGCAATCTCGGCACGATCCGCTCCAACTCTTCTGGCTCGAACATCCGCGAGGCGGATCGCAACAGATGCACGTAGCTGCGAGTTTGCTGCACCGGCTCGGTGTTGTACAGCCGGACCATCTCGGCCACCCAGTCTTCGTCGACCGATGTATTGCGGCAATCGCTCGAAAGCAGCGGCACGGCCATGCAGGGAATCCCCGCGAGCAAGATCTTGTCGATGGCCTTCTCGAGCACGTTCAAGCAAGCCACGCCAACGATCGCGTCGACGTAGCCGCTGAGGATAATCTTCAGGACGATCGGCGAGCCTTCGGCGACGAGCACCTTGTAACCCATGTCGTCCGCCACGCTGCGGAAGTCCGCGATGCTGCACGCGCCGCACTGCTTGCATTCCAGACCGAACTCGTCGTAGTCGGCGGGGCAACCTTCCGCATGCTTCAGACAATGCGGCAGCAGAAACAGCCGCCGTGCGGGCGGAACCACCGCGACTTGATCGCGCCAGAACTCGGTCGCGAACACGACCATCATCCAGCCGACGTAACCTTCGGACATGCCGAGTTCGTCGAGCGTCGAGCGGACGATCATCTCCATGTCGTCCTTGGCCAGCGGCACCGACTTGTCCAGCTTCGCCGCGACTTCGGCGCACTTGGCCCGCATCTTCTCGCGCAGCCCGCGGGTCTCGGGGACGAGTTTCAGGTGAGCCGTCTTGCGGCGTCGTGACTTGCGAGGCGCTTCCTGCAGGCTATCCTGAGTGGCGGCGAACGCATCGTCCGACAGTTGCTGAGGCGCTGGTGCAGTAGCCAAGGTGTTCCTCTTTTCAGGTTGCGTCTTGTCTAGCAAGTCAGGCGGGCGGTGGCGGTTTGCTTGGTTCGAGCCGGATCGCAACTCAATGCTCGGCCTAACGCCGCAACCGTGAAGGTTAAGGGATAGAGTTTCTCATGATACCATAGCTTCGCGAAGTAAAAACCGATCGGCGAGGTTTCCAGGTGCCGATCATGCTCGACCGCCTCGATCAACCACGCAAGTCCTTTTGTTCTCGCTTGTTGGCACCGTTCGTCCGGGGCAGCCAGCAGCGCTTCGACAGCCAAGGCGGTCTCCTCGACGCTGCTCGACCGACCTTGACCGTGGCGAGATTCGACCGAGGGCCCTCCGCCCCAACCGCCATCAGGGTTCTGAGTCTTCATCAGCCACTCGAAACCCCGCCGCGCCGGATTCGTCTCGGTCAAATCGAGATCGCGGTAGGCCATCAGCACTTTGGCAGTCCCGTAGATGGGGTTCTCTTCGCCCTGGATGTCTTGATTGCCGAACCACAGCGGCAGCCAGCTGCCATCGGCCCGCTGCGTTCGCTCGACGTAATCAAGCCCAGCCGTCATGGCCTTCACGTAGGATGGGCTCTCAGCCCGTCCTTCCTTCCAAGCGTGCAACGCCCGCATCGCATGAGCCGTCAGATCCGTCCCGCTGCGGTCGAACGGCAGCTTCGCCCAACCTCGGCAAAACGTCGGCCAACCGCCGTCGCTGTTCTGTAACCCGAGCAACCACTGGATACCGGCGTCCGCGGCTTCTTCGATGCGTGCCTTGTCGTCAGCCGTACACGCGGGCGAGCGAGACCACTCGGCGATCGCGAGCAATGCGGCGGGCGTGTCGTCGGCATCGGGTACCGCACCACTCAAGTCGCTCCAGCCCCAGCCTCCCGGCTCAGCACCGGTGAAGGGATGCACTTCACGATGCTGACAGCTCAACAACCAATCAAGACTCGCAACCTCCGATATGTCTTCCCCCGCTCCGGCCAAGGCATTCATCGCCAACGTCGTATTCCACGTCGCCAGGTTCGTGTCGATCGGCCAGCTGCCGTCTTCTCGCATCGACGACAGCAGGAAGTCGAATCCCTGACGGGCCACGGGATGGTCGGCGCGACCGGTCGCAGCCAAGCTCATGACGACAAAGCTCGTCAGCGGAACCGCTTCCAGGTAGCCGCCGCTCGCGGGCTGCATCCCGTGCAAAACTTCCAGGCTCTTCTCGATACAGAGCTTTCGCACGAATCGAAGGAGAGGATTCAGCGGCGGGGCGTGGAAAAAGCGGGCCTGGCCGATCGCCACCAAGGCGGGGATGGCATAGCTGACGACTGGCAGGCGGACGAAGCGGTAAAAGCTCTGCGGCAAACAGGCCCACTCGAACGGCACGGCGGAAACGGACTTCCAGGGGACGATCCCTGCTATCGCGCAATTGGCCAGGATCGGCACGGCGAATGTCCTGTCCTTGCCGTAACGCTTCTTGAGCCCGGGAACTCCCCCCTGCCGTTCGATGTAGGCTTCGGCTCGTTCCAGCAAATCCGCGTGCTTGCAGGGCACACCGGTCAAATGAAACGCGGCGACCGCGAGCATGGTGGTCGAGATATTCGAGTAGCTCTTGTCGGTATCGCCCCAGCCGCCGTCTTCGTTCTGATGATCCGCCAGCCATTCGATACCCCGCACGATCAGCTCGCTCAACTCCGACTCGAGTAGCTCGTCCTGGAACCGCCCGGACTTGGCGTCGGTTGGCCCGTGCCGCTC
>JAQBZB010000463.1 GCA_027622275.1 Planctomycetota bacterium
TTGGGCCTGTCGAGCGGCAAGAGTCTGACAGGCGAGCGGGGGACGTCAGTCCCCCTGATGACGCGGCAAGTTGGCTGCGGCATTTGAACCCATCAGGGGACTGACGTCCCCCGCTCGCCTGTTCGTGTTTCCCGATTGGGAAAATTGGCGAGATGAATCTGGCCAATCTCGCGCTCCCCCTATAAAATGTGGCCACGCGGGTCGATCTCGCCGAATATATGATTTTGACACACATCCATGACGGACCCTAAATGACCAGCAATACCAACGATCGAACCGCCGGACCTCGCCGACGATCGAAGCCTGTATGGGCGGAGTTCTCGGACGGCGAACTGCTGGATATGCGCATCTGCGACCTGGGTTTGCGGATCGGAGGCACCCGTCTGGAACATCGCATCGAGCAGCTGTACGACGAGCTGGCCACGCGCGAACTGAAGTTCCGGCCGCATTGTTGGCTGTCCGACGAGTGGTTCACACCCGACGGAATCCCCGGCGTCGCCATCCCTTTCTATCTGGCGCATCCACGGCTCGAACGGCTCGAACGCAAGCAGATGCTCGAAGTCGAAGGGGGCAGCAAAGCCACGTGCATGAGAATCTTGCGGCATGAAGCGGGCCATGCGATCGACAATGCCTATCGACTCGGCCGACGTCGCTCCTGGCAGCGGGTGTTTGGAAGTTCCACGCTGCCGTACCCCGAACACTACTCGCCGAAACCGTATAGCAAGAGCTTTGTCCAGCATCTGGATATGTGGTACGCCCAGGCGCATCCCGCTGAAGATTTTGCCGAGACGTTCGCCGTTTGGCTGCGGCCCCGCTCGCCCTGGCGGACGCAGTACAACGACTGGCCGGCGCTGAAGAAGCTAGAGTATGTCGACCGCTTGATGGCGGATGTTTCTGGCAAGAAGCAAGTGGTCGCGACACGCAAGCGAATGGATTCGGTGCGAACGTTACGGAAGACGCTTCGCGAACACTACGACGAGAAGAAGGAGCGTTACGGCGTGGGATATCCAACGGTTTACGACCGCGATCTGCTGAAGCTGTTCTCCCCCGCGCTGGAATTCAGCGGCAATCCGGCGGCTACCGTGTTCTTGCGTACCAATCGTCGCTACTTGCGGCAGGCGATCGGCGAATGGACCGGCCAGTACCAATACACCATCGATCAGGTATTGAACGAGATGATCGACCGGTGCCGTGAACTGCGGCTACGTCTGCGGCGTTCGGAACGCCACTCGCGACGCGATCTGTTGGTCATGCTGACCGTTCAAACCATGAACTATCTGCACGGAGGCAACCACCGTGTCGCCCTTTGACCGGCCCCAGCTATGAAAAACTCGCCATGAAGAAACTTCGCGTGATGGCTCTGATGGACGAAGAGCTGGTTCCGCCGGACACCTTAGAGGGCTTAACGGACGAGCAGATTCTTAATTGGAAGACGGAGTACGACGTCTGCCAAACACTTCGCGAGCTGAACCACGACATTCTCAAGCTCGGCGTCAGCAACGACACCGGCGTGATCCGCGCCGCACTGCTCGACTGGAAGCCGGACATCACGTTCAACCTGCTCGAAGAGTTTCATGGTGTCGCGGTCTATGACCAGCACGTGGCGTCGTATCTCGAACTGATGAAGCAGCCTTATACTGGTTGCAACCCGCGCGGCTTGATGCTGGCGCACGACAAAGTGTTGTGCAAACAGATCCTGCAATATCACCGCATCCCCACGCCCCTGTTCACGGTCTATGAACTCGGCAACAAGATCACACCGCCCAAGAAGATGATCTATCCCTTGTTCGTCAAGTCCGCGACCGAGGATGCGTCGTTCGGGTTGAGCAAGAAGTCGATCGTGCATGACGCCGAAGAACTTGTCGATCGAGTTCAGTTCCTGTTCGACGAGACCAAGACCGATGCGTTGGTCGAAGAGTATATCGTCGGCCGCGAGTTTTACGTCGGCATCCTGGGCAACAACCGCATCACGACGTTGCCGATTTGGGAGTTGCTGATGACCAAGCTCCCCAAAGGCGAGCCCAACATCGCGACCGAACAGGTGAAGTGGGACTACGCCTATCAAAAGAAGATGGGTGTCAAGACGGAGGCGCCCACCGATTTGTCGAAGGAAATGTCCGCCAAGATCATTCGCCTCTGCAAGCGGATCTACAAATCGCTATTCATGACCGGCTATGCCCGTATGGATCTGCGCGTCACCGAGGACGGCCGCATCTACGTCCTCGAAGCCAACCCCAACCCCAACCTCTCCTACGGCGAAGACTTCGCCGAATCGGCCCATGTCGCGGGGATTGAGTACGGTGATCTCATTCAAAAGATCCTCGCGCTTGGCTTGAGCTATAGGCCTGCTTGGCGCGTGTAGCTCTCTGGATGCCGCGACATGGATGGCCGGATAGAAACTCAATGGGGGCCGGACAAAAATCCAATTGCGCGATTTTTCGCTGAGAAGTCACCTGTAACCCGATCACCGTTATTGTAGCGCACCGCGACCTCATAACGGACAAATCCAGCTGCCGTCTGTAGTTCGTCGTACTGCTCGATATAGCGAATAGCAGCGTGAACCGTAGTCACTTCTGCCGGCAAACCGTGCAACGCCGTAATCGAGATTGCAGCAATCTGTCGAGTGAGCGCCTTCTCAAGTGACTCGAGAAACGCCTTAATGTGTGAACGCCGCAATTGCTTGAGCTTGTTAACTACTTTCCTTACATCAGAAACCTCGAGAGCCTCGAAGGCGTCAACTTTGTTTTGCAGGTGGGCCGTGGGAGTGTTTTCCTCGAACTCAGCGTCAATACCGACCGCACGAAATGCACGGACAATGTGTGGTAAGGGAAGAAGAGAATCCCGAAACCATGCGAGCGAAGTTGTTGTATCGATCCATCTGTGAACTCACCCGCCAAAACAACGCCGAGGAACGGACCGTGATGGCGATAGGTTTCAACGAGAGGCACGACCGCGCATTGAATCTCTCCGGCCTTGTTTCGTGAATGCTTCGTATATCGTCGCCAAGCACATTCGATGAATGCTGTGGGCGTGCCAGCAACTTCTTCGCTTCCGCCGTGCTCCAAGACGTAGTCAAGATCATGGACGTTCGTTGGACGACTCCCGACTGACGATGCTGACGAGGTTGCTCGGACGCTTGCTCTTGATGTTGCCGCTGTGCGACTGCTCGCGATGGAACATGTTTGGTGCTTGCTGGGTCTTGTGCTACGCTGCCCAATGTCGCCGGATGTGGCGGGCCGGTCTCGCCGCTCGCCAACGAACAAATCGTTGGACGTGCGTATTGGAAATGGTTTGATGACGAGCGGGTGCGAATCCCGTCGGAGTAACCGTTAGCCACGGGCTCTGTATCGAGTGTTGCAGCGTGTGGGGTAACTCACTCGTTGAAGCGTACACAGAAAGGTAGTGAGGATGAATGGACTGGGATGGCTCGCCCAGCCGTGAATGGTATTGAGCTCCGAAATCTTTGTTTCCTGTTGGCTCCTGCCCAAGGTCTGTTCATGCCTGAAGGCAACATCGTTTGTCGCGTCTTGGCGAGCGGCGAACGAAGGCCCGGAGTCCGAGGCCCATTCGCACTACACACTGCGTCAGCAAGGCAACCAATGAGACCCAGAGGTTCTTGAACGAAGCATGAAGTCCAATCATGAGCGATCGAGTATGCCGGACAAGCTGAAGAAGCAAGGAAGGCAAACGACTCTCTGGGAGTCGGATTGCGGCATAGTACCGCTGACACTTGAAGACCGGCGAACTCGTCCAGGCACTCAGCCCGCCCGCAAACTCTTCAGCCGAGCGGTTTAGTTCAACGTCACGGTTAACCGGGCCGCGGCCAACCGACCTCGATTTCAGAAACCGCGCGGCCCGCAGCTCCGGTTGAACCGATTGTTCGCCGATTCAGCCTGATAGATCGTTTCGCAACTGCTTTTCAAAACAAACGCTACTTTGGCTACCAACGTAAACGCCGAAAATCGGAATGCGGTGATATGCACCCGTTGCGGGATGTAGCGAACACGCAATCAATCGAGGAACAACTGCAAATAGGTAACGTCAAGACGCTTGCCAAATTTGCGGCCGACTTCCTTGAATGTACCGACCACCTCGAACCCGAAACTCTCATTTAAGTGCAAGCTGGCATCGCTGCCTTCCGCCACTCCGGCAATCAATGTGTGAAATCCCAAGCGGCGAGCCTCGTCAATGATAGCCCGCTTGAGCTGTCGTCCGATGCCAATCCCGCGATGTTCCTGTTTCACGTAGAACGACGTTTCCCCGGTGTCCTCATAGGCGCACCGGGGGCGCCAGTGGGATAAACACGCCCAGCCGACTACGAGTCCGTCCAATTCCGCCACGAGTATTGGGTGACGATCGTCGTGCTGCTGGAACCAATTCAGACGTTCTTCGCGCGTCTTTGGCTCAAGATCAAACGTGGCAGTCGTGGTCAGGATGGCTTCATTGTAGATCGCGGTGATTGTATCGAGATCGGTCAATTCAGATCGTCGAATGTTCAGCACACAAGTACCTTTCGATTACCATTCCGCTGTGGCCGCCGAGATGCTGGCGAACGCATTGTTATGCAACTTTTTCATTCCCGAAGGTCTACGAGCACATCAACCATTACTGTCGGGGAGAATCTTTGATGCTTTCAACGCGCCACGTTTTGTCACTCCGCACGACCTTGTATACACGGGCGTCGCGAAAAAACATGTCCTCTCCCACGAACACCGTAGCCTGATCCGTATCGGACGCAGAAATGGTTATCACGTACTTTTCGCCTCGGTCTCGTACCGTTTTCTCGACCTCTTTGACATCGGCCGGGCTCAACTTATTGCCGACCGA
>JAQBZB010000464.1 GCA_027622275.1 Planctomycetota bacterium
AAACGCGTCTCATCAGTTCTTGGTAGTTTCGACCGCGAGATGTGCACAAACGCGCGTGCCTGCGGCGTGCGGTTAAACGAGCGACGTTCAAGCCGAAATGTTTAACAGTGCCACACCCCTTAGCGGTACCACACCATTGGAGTTGAAACATGTCACTCGGCTGCACTTCATTTCGGAATCACTCGCGTCGCGATTTTCTGCGGATCGGCGGAGCGTCGCTCTGCGGAGTCAATTTGCTGGATGTGCTGCGAACCCAATCGGTCGCCAACGGAAATGGGGCACCGAAGGCCAAACAGATGATCGTGTGTTGGATGGCCGGCGGGCCGCCGCACACCGACATGTTCGACATGAAGCCGGATTCTCCCGCTGATTATCGCGGTGAATTCAAACCGATTGCGTCGAAACTGCCGGGGCTCGAAGTCGGCGAACTCATGCCGCGACTGGCTCAGATGGCCGACAAATACACGGTCATCCGCTCGATCACGACCATGAACAAGCCCGGTGACCATAGCCGTGCTCCGATGTACTGGCTCACCGGCAATCCGCGCTTGCCCAGCGGCACGGCGAAGTATCCGATGATCGGCAGCGTGATGTCCAAGTTTCAGCCGGGTCCGGCCGAGTTGCCGTCGTTTTCCGTGCTGGGAAAGATTGACCATCACATCGGCAACTCGATCGCCGGCAGTTTTCTGGGTCCGGCCTTCAATCCGTTTATCTTTGATCCACTGGAGTCGAAAGACGACATCGCCAAGATGCTCGCGCCGCAACTGGAACTGCCTGCGTTTGCCCGCAATGCTCAGTTGTTGAAGTTGCTCGATGCGCGGCTGCGGAAACAAGACGCGGTGGATCCGTTGATCGCGGGTCTTGATGAGTACCAGCAGAAGGCCTTCGACATGTTGCGATCGTCGAAGTTGCGGGACGCTTTGGATTTGTCAAAAGAGAAGGACACCACGATCCAACGGTACAAACAGGGACATTTGCCGAAGTACCGTTACCCCTCCGGCAACCCATTGCACTTTCTGCTCGCGCGGCGACTCATCGAAGCAGGCGCGCCGATTGTGCATTTCAGCCTCGGCTACTGGGACTGGCATGGTCAGAACTTCGTGGCCGGACGCCAGCAAATCCCGATGTTCGATAACTCACTGGCGACGTTGCTGGACGAACTCGACGAACGCGGATTGCTGGACTCCACGATCGTGCTGGCTCTGGGCGAGATGGGTCGCAAGCCGAAGTGCGGCACGAAGGAAGGTGCCGGCCGCGATCACTGGGATTACGCCCAATTCGTCTTGGCGGCCGGCGGTGGCTTCAAACGCGGCTGCGTGGTGGGTGCCACTGATCGACTCGGCGAACAAGTCTCCGACAGTTTCTACAAGGTCGAGAGCTTTGGCCGTACGCTGTACCACTTGCTCGGCATCGACGCGAACCAAATCGTTCGCACGCTGAACGATCGCCCGATCAAGCTGATCGCGGAGGACGCACCGATCGTCAAAGAGGCCCTCGTGTAAGATGAGTCCGGCTTCTCGGTCGGCGAATTCACTTCAAGACGAAGGGCTTCCCGAGTTGGTGCCGTGTGAGCGGAATTACACACTCAGCAAGTCCGTTGGCGAATGTTGGCCTTTCAGGCAGCGGGACGGATCGATCTGAAGCCAATCGGCCAAGATATTCGCGTAGACGCTGCGGAAGTCGATGCTCATCTTGAGGTCGCCGGCGTCGAGATCCGACAGGTTGGCGGCCTTGCCGTGGACTCCGGCTTTGTCTGAGTGCGGTGGGACAGTCGTCTGGTGCGTCTGTTCGATGACCGCTGGGCACAACTGGCCGTGCATCCCCGCGTGGACGAAGGCCGCTTCCGAACCGATCCGAATCACATACCGAAGAAGCGGGTTTCGGCGGTCGAACGCGGAGCCGACGCGTTGCTGAAACAGATCGCCGTGATCGGCCCCAAC
Source organism: Planctomycetota bacterium (assembly GCA_027622275.1). Lineage (GTDB taxonomy): Bacteria > Planctomycetota > Planctomycetia > Pirellulales > Pirellulaceae. The sequence continues at coordinate 1,941 of JAQBZB010000464.1, forward strand.
GCACAACAGTGGTCCTGTGCCATGACTCAAGCGCGGTGCGTCGAAGGCATCCGCATCTCTGACAGCGGCCAAGTATCGCTGTACCAGACAGAGTACGCCGTCGGTGACTCCCAACGTAGATCGCCTTCTGTCGCCGCCGGGTGGCTCGTCCACGTGGACGTAGAACCGCAGGGACCACACCCGCTGACCGCTCGCCAGACGGGAACTCAAGGCCCCCTGATCCATCAAACAAGACAGCGTGCGGCCTGAGACGCCCTCAGAGCGCACTCCATCGCCTCTCTGGAGCTTCGGTTGCCAATCCTGACTATGACGGGTTTTGTTCATGAGGCTCTCAGGAGCTTCAGGAACGCTTCAGGAACGCTTCGAATGGAGTTTGCCCTGTGGGGGTGCATCGTAGGTACGGATCTGAACCCCCCCGTTTGTCCCGTTCTGTGTTTTGTTCGTTGCTGGTGGTTTGCCGTTAAGGGAAGGCTCACGCTCTGGATGACGCCGTTCATCGGCACGTCCTCAATGAGTTACATGGGCAACATGCCTGCGGTCGGAAAGAGCGAAAGAAGACGGCCCTGACACACAGCCGCAAACTGCTCGGCGAACTTCCCGTCATCTCCAAGAAGACGATCACCCGAGTCATTGATGAAGTGCAGGAGAAATACCCAACGCTCTCGGAGCGTGATCTTTCAAAAACAAAACGGCAGAAGTGCTCGCAAATCTGGAGCAAAGCCGTTCGGGATACGACCTGCTCACGCAACCGTCTGACCGCTCCGCTGACGACCTCGACACATAGAACCGGTTGATGTCGGAATGGACGGCAAGCAACGCGGAGGTCGTCCTCAGTGAGCTACAGCGGCGTCTAAAACTGATCGACAGAATGGAATCGCTTGTCGAAAGCCATCCGGCTCACGAGTTGCACGATCTACAGCCACTCTTGGAACGTGGCCTTTGATTTACGGACAGGAGTATGAAGCCGTTGACTTTCGATCCAACCGAGGACGTACAGAGGTCATCGGCAACTTTCTCGGTGGTACTAACTACAAGCCACCCAGGAAGCGGCCCGATTTCGTCGCTCTTCCAGAATCTTCCATCGGAACGTACTCGGCGGATTCCTATGACGACACGGGCGAGGTCTAAGGCATTCTCAACGTGATAATCCTTGAACTCAAGAAGGGTGACCGAGGGGTTTCGTCGACAGGCTGTTGATCTCCGATTTGCTGTCGTGGCGTTCGACGCTTATCGACACGATACGGCTTTGGAGGTGTCAAATGACGTCGCAGTCGATTCTTGTTGATTCCATAATCGCTTATGTCATTGTTGAGGAAACCGCATCCAACGCATCGAGATACACACGAGCAAAGTGACGCCAAGCCTGAGCGCCCAACTAACGATCGCACCGAGCCGCACATCAGCAGCTCGGCATATGGATTTCCCGAAACTGCTCGGTCAGCGACTGGGCAATTACGAATGAGCTTCAGGGACAAGTTTGCGGCGTGGGGGCTCGACGGGCGGCGGCGGAGAACCTCACCCATGTTGAGTACCAATCGGAGCTGGCCACATTGCAAGTGCCGCGCAATCCGGCATGCAGCAAGACGGATCAATTCTTCAAGGAAACGATGCCGAGTCGCAATCGACCGCTAAACCCAAATCACCTGGAGATTCGTAATTCCCGGCCGGTCCGAAACGTGTTAAGTTGCGTCACCTACGGCATGGACGCAACTTAACACAAGGGGAATCAAGGATGATTCGACCGGACTTGAACAAGTGGGGACAGTCGACCGAAGAGTTGAGGCTCGCGTCGATCACTGCGGAACATCCGAGAACTCGCGAACGGTTCTTGGCTCTGTACCTCAACACGACCGCCGCCAAATCCGCGACTCAGATCGCGAGGCAGTCCGGGCACCGGCCGGAAACGGTGATTGGGTGGGTGCATCGATACAACGAACACGGCCCTGACGCGATTGTCTACAGGCGAACCGGTGGCCGCCTCCCCCTTTTTCGGTAGAGCAGGCTGGCCAGATCGTTGACACCGTCAAAGGTTCGACTCCCGCTGATCATGGCCAGCCCGGGCGAGGGTGGACGCTGAAGAAACTCCGCCAATGGATGAAGGAAAAATTTGGCAAGCTCGTCTCGCGAAATACAATCCGGCGACTACTCAAGTTGGCAAAACTGAGCTGGAAGAAATGCAAGAAACTGCTGGGCAAGGCCGATCCCGAAAAGCGAGCGGAATTCCTCAAACAGTTTGAACAGCTCTACCAGCAAATGTGTCGCAATGAAATCCAAATCATCTACGTGGATGAAGCACATTTTCACCGAGATCTGGAACTGGGTTATACATGGGCTCCCATTGGTCAGCGTGTCTGGCGAGTCACCGACTGCCTGCCCGAGCCTGTCCGAAAAGATTAACTGGTACGGAGCTTATAACTTCGCCGAGGGCAACTGCCTGCTGTGGAACGAAGGCAATTGCAACACCGAGTATACCAGTCAGTTCCTCACACGGATCGCGGAGTGGGTGGGGAAGACATCTCGGCGAGTCGTGATCATCTGGGACGGAGCGCCTTGGCATCGAGCGAATCGGCTGAAGGATCAAGCGGCGTCGCTCGGTCTGGAACTGGTGCAACTGCCCAGCTATAGCCCAGACTTGAATCCGATCGAGGGCCTCTGGAAATGGATGCGCGAAGAAGTGACACAACATGAATGCCACAAGACGACCCGAGACCTCTTCGACGCATGCAAAGCATTCATCGACGGCATCAACCAAGTTCCTCAAAGCGTCATAGACCGACTATGGCCTCGCTTCGAACTTGACCCAAAAGTGGAAGAATTACGGGTCTCAAACTGATTTGGGTTTAGAATGTGCATCAGCGAGCTACATGCTCCCGGCTACCG
>JAQBZB010000465.1 GCA_027622275.1 Planctomycetota bacterium
CAAACAACACATCGGGCGCTAGCCTTTTCAACCGCCCCAGCGCTGGCGTTTTCAAACGCCGTTCACACGCAATGTTCGCAGATTTGCTCTTGCATCGCTGATCAAGACCGGAGCAGATGCGACACCTTATCTTGCCGAGGCGCTGGCAGACAGGACAGCGGTCGAAGACCAAGTCCGCTACGAAGAGCGCGAGACGATTCTCGTTTCCGACTTTGCGGCATTTGCGCTGAGCCGTGTCGATGGCGCAATTGTTCCAGCGTGTGTCGAGGTACTGAAGGCACAGATCGAGAAAGAGAAGATCAACCGCCAATTGCCGGAAGTAGAGCAGCTCGAGAATCAGATTGATGAGGTTGCGCGACGATTGAGCGATCGTGAACAGAGATTGCCTATTGAGCAGCGCGACGAACTCAACAAGAAATACGCCGGCTTGAGAGAACGCCTGTCTGGCTTACTGGTCGCAGATTACTACCTCCGCTTGGTGGCGATGGTCGCACACGTCCGTGGTGGACAAGACACGGAGCAACTGCTTCCGCTTTTCGAAAGTGAGAACACAGACATCCAACGAATGGCGTTGCTCGCCGTGGGGCCAGCGTCCGAGACTGCGGTTCCAGCGATCACGAAGGTGTTGTACGGCGACAACGAAAAAATGCAGCAAGAGGCGATTGCCGCGCTTCAGCGGATTGGACAACCGGGGGCATCGGCGGTTGCGAAAGCAATGCTGGATCATCCGAACGCGGAAATCCGACAGGCCGCCGCCGAACGGATCCTCAGCGTGGAGTCGGCAGCGCCGAACTTGATCGAGGCGCTCTTGAATAGCGAGGAAGAGGAAGTTCGCATTGCCGCGGCGCATTCCCTGTCCTACGCGTTCTTCAAGCCAGGGCAATATGCTGACAGCACAACAGCGACTCGATCATTCGAGCCGACGCCCTTGGAACAACGCGCGATCAGTGCCTTGGTAGAGACGCTCGCTAGTGGCAACACGGAACTTCAAATCGCGTCAGCGCGAGGGTTGAGGTCGTTGGTGCTTGGTCCGCATCGAAGTCTCACTCCCTTGGTTCCGAAGCTGATCGATCGGTTGCGGGAGTCTGACGGCGAAGTGAAGTCGAACCTAGCGTCCGTGTTGGGAGCCATCGGCGCAGACGCCGTGCCCGCGATTCCCTCTCTGCTGAAGGGGTTAGAGTCGATTGCTTCGCCGTCGGCGACGTCGACATCAATCTCAAACTCCTTCGATCCGCGAGAAAGTCTGATCCGTGCGATTGGTGGCATCGGAGTGAGAACGGTGGAAGTCGAAACGACTCTTCTCGCAATCCTTCAAGACGCTGAGCAAGCACGAAGCCATACGGCAGTTATCGAGACCTTGGGACAACTCCGCGTCGAGAGCGCAGTGCCGGCACTCGTACAGTTCTTTTCGCAAGCTCAAGTGGAGTACGGTGGCTGGGGCACCGCGGCCGAGACACTACTGAAGATCGATCCGGCTGGCGTCGACGCCCTGACGAGTCTGTTGGCGGATGGGAGCCAACCGCCGGCGCTACGACAGAGAGCATGCCAAGTGTTGGCGAGTAGTCATTCGATGGACGAACGTATTGTCCAGGCCCTGAAAGCCGCAGCAACCGATCCGGACGCGATAATTCGGCTCAATGCAGCTCATGGCTTGGCCGATCGCCGGATTGCAGGGGAGATAGCGATCCCCGTGTTTGTTCAATGGTTCCCGTACTTGAATAGAAGTTCTGGTGGATTGCGGAAGCTACTGGACTCGATGCACTCCTACCCGGAACCGGCTGCCGCGGCTCTTGAGGGCTTGCTCAAGCAAGTCTCGGACGTCGAAGCCCTCAATCAAGTCATAGCGACTTTGAGTGAACTCCAAAAGAGCGATCCTCGTCTCAGCGGTACAACCACCTATCTCACTAACTTTATACGCGAAGATGCCGAACGTTTGGTGGACGGAATCGAAACGCTCGGCGAACTCGGAATCGTGAGCGACCAATCCGCCGCGATCGCCATCAAGGGGCTGAGTCACAGGAACTCGGAAGTCCGGCAGAGGGCAGCATTGGCGTTGCGGAATCTGCGTCTTGCCGATCCGCAAGTTGCAATTGCTGCGCTGCTCGAATTGTTAAATCGCGAAGCAAAGGCGCTGCCCGCTCCAGCTCCCACAGATGACAAGGAGTTTGCCACCGGCATGATGCTGGAGTCACGGACACTTGATGCGGTGCTTGAAACGCTGGCCTCGTATGGCCCCGACGCACGAAGTGCGATCCCTGCTTTGGTCGAGTTACTTGCGCACGCTTGGCCTTTCGTTCGTGCAAGTGCGGCGACTACGCTTGGCGGCATCGGTCTGGATACCGAAGAGGTGCGATCGAAACTGGCCCAACTGCTCGACGATCCCGATCGGCGAGTCTACGAGGCTGCTACACAAGCCTTGTTGAACAACGGAGCTGATCCTGAGTCGCTCGGGCCCAAGTTTGCGGAGAACACGATTCTGGAGTATCTCAACAGTGATCTGCAACCGTTCTTCTGGACGCTGTCCCGCGAACTCAGTCCGCGATATCTCAATGCGAATGTTGGAAGTGCAGCTGAAAAGGGCGCAGGAGATGCGCTCCCGCAGTTGCCCTGGCCACCGCCACGTTACACGCATCGAGCTACGTTTGGTCGGGATATTCCCCGCAACGTGTTGGGCGACGATGACTCGACGCTTGGCGAGATTTACGACAAACTCTATCGTGCTCTCGTATCCGTCGATGAGAGTTTTGAAAGCGGACTCTTCGGTGTTGGGCACGATGGATTCGCGCTACTGGCAAAGCTCGAACGCATTGATGAGCAAGGTGCGCCGTTGCCGGGCGACAATCGTTGGGTCTACGGTGAACTGCCTCCACTTAGTTTCAAGGATTACATTGGCCGGCTGTTCTTTGAAAAGCCAGGGTACTTCCGCGTGCTCGCATTCGTAGTAACACCAAAGAACTTGGTGGGCTACAGCGACACGAGGCTGCCACATACTTCCGAAGGAGGCAGCGAGCTTCCCGATCACATCGCCAAGCTCAAGTTTAAGGACCGCAACTGCTATGTGCTGGTCTACTCCTTCCAACGTAAACGAGGTGGCAAGTTCACGTTATATGACAAACTCGGTCCTCAGACTCACCTCATTAAATCTGGAATCCTTGCGTCGTTTGGTTCCTTGTAGGGACTCCTGCGAGTCACATCATGGCGGACGTTAACAACAAAAACCTTATTCCAATCGCCGAGGCCCGATCGCGTCTGTCGCTTGTCTGGTTCGTTGGAGCCGGACTGATCTTCTTGACCCTGTTGGGGGCATCATTTGGCAATGTCTTCGCGGGCCAGTTGCAAGAAGTGTGGAGCGCGTCGCTTCCTACGGTGCTTCCGATCGTCTCACTCATTCTGTCCGTGCTCGGCGCTAGTGCAATCGTGGCGAGGCGGACAGACGATCCAGAGGAGGGCGATGCCAAGGGTGAGACTTTCGTCCGACGCGACTTCTATCGCCTCACGTTTGGATTGTCGATCGGCTACCTGTTATTAATCCTTGTATCTTTCTTCGCACATCCGTTTGTTACGGCAGCGAAGGCACCCGAGGTCACGTCCGCAGATCTCTTGGATGAGTTGAATGCGAGTAATCTGGACGGCGAAGTCACAGCCCACGAGGGCGCTTCTGCGGCTGATGTGATCATACTTTCGAATCTCTGGCTGGCACCAGTTCAAGGCTTGGTCGTCGGCGCGATGGGCATCTTGTTCTTTACCAAGAAAGAGTAATTAAAGCTTGTGATCCTCGGGCTTCACGCCCTTGACGTACTTGCCGAAGCCGAACGGCGTTGGGTTGTACTCGCCGACGAGTTCGACGTTGGCTTTGCCGGGGACGTTCAATTCCAGTCCCCAGAAACAAGCGTTAACGAGCAGCCGCCGTGTCCCTTCGCTGACGAGGTCGGTCGCGGCTCCCATGGTGGTACAGAAGACGCGGGAGGTGTTGCCGGTTTCGCCTTTATAGTTGCGTGTCCAAGCGAGCGGCATCATGGGGTTGTTCTTCGCGCCTGCGACCGGTTTGTCGCCAGACGTCATGCCCGCAAGGACTTGTCCCCATAAGAGAATCTCGTCATCTGGTTTGAGGTGAACGACGCCGTAGACGTCAGTCGGCCCCCAGACATCCTCGCAGCCCTGCACAATCGGATGATCAGCGTGTTTGTCATTGATCACGCCGCGCGTGCTTTCCTGGCCGTGGTGCCCGTGGTGGCTGATCCAGGTGTCGCCAAGAACCAATTGGCCAAAGCCGCCCACCGGATCCTTGCTACCCCAGCTGTACTTCGCATACGGGCTGTCTTGGTTCTTGTAATTAAACGAATGCGTTGCTGTGCGTAATCCCATCATCGGCTTGCCGGAATTCGCGAAGTCGACAATCGGCTTCATTTGCTCGTCCGGCAAGTCGCGGAACCGCAGAAACAATACCATCAGATCGGCATCGTTAAGAGCTTCGGTTCCAGGAATGTTCGTCTGGTGATCGGGCTTGATCGTGCCATCTTTAGGATCGATTGCGAACAGCACCGTACACTTGAATCCGTATCGCGTGGCGAGGATCTTTGCCAGCTGCGGCATGGCTTCCTCGGAGCGATACTCGTCGTCGCCTGTTACGAAAACAATGTGCTTGCCGTGTCCAGGGCCCTCTTTCCCCTCATAGACGACCCATTGATCGTCGGCCGCGGCGTCACGAACGATGACGCAGGCTAAGGCGACAAACATTACAAGTGTCAGGAGAATCGATGTGTTAGTCATGATGTGCCTCGTGCTCGATGGATTTGTCGTTATCGGGTAGTGGTG
>JAQBZB010000466.1 GCA_027622275.1 Planctomycetota bacterium
GGTTGGAATACCGATTATCTTGCCCGAGTCCTTGGACTACAAAAGACTTAGTGTGCGTTTGCCGTGGGGCGACCGGTGAGACAGATAGAAAGTCGATCACAATCATGAAAAGTTATTTGATTGGTCTTAGCGTGCTGTGTGTTTTGAACGTGTTGGCTTTGCACGCCTGGTGCGACGAGCCGACGTCGCCCATCGAGCCACACGGGAAGGTGATTCGGCCTTTCAACGGAAAAGATCTGAGCGGCTTTACGACGTGGCTCAGAGCAACCGATCGCAGTGAGACCGAGAAAAACTATTCGGTCGAAGACGGCACGATTCGCATCGCTGGCGAAGGGATGGGTTATCTAGCCACCGTCGATGCCTATCAGAACTATCACCTCAGCGTTGATTACAAATGGGGCCAGCGAACCGACGGTTCCAAGTACGTGCGGAATTCCGGCATCCTGCTGCACGCCGTCGGACTTGAAGGCAATGCCCGCGGCATCTGGATGGCGTCGATCGAAGTGCAACTGGCCCAGGGCTGTGAAGGCGACTTGATCGTGATTCGCGGCCAGGACGAACAAGACAACGTCATCCCCGTGAGTATCACCAGCGATACAGTCACCGCCGCCGACGGTCGCACGCGCTGGCAACAAGGCGGGACGAAAACGCTCTACACCGGCAAGCAATTCTGGTGGTCGCAGCATGAAGTCGGATTCGAAGAACTGCTCGACACGCATGGCAAGGACGATCTTGCCAGCCCGCTGGGCGAGTGGACCAATGTCGAGTGCATGTGCGAGGGCGATCGTATCACCGTCAAAATCAACGGCCAAACCGTCAACCAGTGTTACAACGTATTCCCGTCAGCAGGCAGGATTCTGCTGGAGAATGAAAAGAACGAGATCTACTTCCGTAATGTCGAGATCAGACCGCTGAAGAAGAAGTCAAACGAGTAGGCGGAACAAGGCTTTGCGCAGTTCCGGCCTACTTTTGGCGTCACGAGATAACTCTGTCTTTTTGAACAGCTCAAAAACAACAAGGAGAATTGCATGATCCATCCGACAGAAACTAACGACGACAAGACGACCAGTCGTCGACAATTCATGAAGACGACCGCCACGCTCGCTGGCGGAGCCATGGCGATCGGCACGCTGGCCTCGCCACCGGCGGTCCACGCCGCGGGCGACGACTTGCTGAAAGTTGGTCTGATCGGTTGCGGTGGTCGTGGCAGCGGCGCGGCGAAACAAGCCTTGCTGGCCGACAAGAACGTCAAGCTGACTGCCATGGCGGACGCGTTCGAGGACCGCTTGACGTCGAGCCTGAAGACACTTTCGGCTGACGAGGAACTGGCCGGCAAGCTCGATGTGCCGCCGGAACGACAGTTCGTCGGCTTTGATGCCTACGAACAAGTGTTGGCCACCGACGTCGACGTCGTCCTGCTGACGACTCCGCCGCAGTTTCGGCCTATTCATTTGCAAGGTGCCGTGCAGGCGGGCAAACACATCTTTGCCGAAAAGCCCGTCGCGGTGGATGCTCCCGGCGTGCGATCGGTTCTGGAGTCGTGTGCCGAAGCAAAACGCAAGCAACTGTCAGTCGTCTCCGGGCTCTGTCTTCGCTACGACGCTGGATTTCGGGAAACGGTCAGTCGTCTGCACGACGGCGCGATCGGCGACATCCACACGCTGCTGGCGAACGACTATCGCGGCAAGATCTGGGTCAAACCAAGACAGACGGATTGGACCGACATGCACTGGCAGATGCGCAACTGGTATTACTTCACGTGGCTGTCCGGCGACTTCAACGTGGAACAGCACGTGCATTATCTGGATGTCTGTGCGTGGATCTTGAACGGCTACCCCGTCAAGGCCATTGGCATGGGCGGCCGCCAGGTCAGAACCGACGCCATGTACGGCAACATTTACGATCACCACAGCGTGACCTACGAATATGAAAACGGTGCCCGGATCTTTAGCAACACGCGGCAGCAGGCCGACTGCGCGAACGATAGCGCCGCCTACGCGCGGGGATCTAAAGGCAGTGCCAAGGTGTCCGAGCGTCGGTTGGAGATCACGACCGAGTCCACTTGGGAGTTCAAGGACAAAGTGAAGAACATGTATCAGGTCGAGCATGACGAACTGTTCGCCGGCATTCGTCAGGGCCAACCGCTCAATAACGGCGAGTACATGGCCAAGAGCACGCTCCTGGCCATCATGGGACGCATGGCGACTTACACCGGCCAGGAAGTCACCTGGGATCAGGCGCTGAATTCGCAGCAGGATCTGTCACCCAAACAATACGCTTGGGGCTCGGCCCCTGAAATCGAGATCGCCATTCCCGGCATCACGAAGTTGATTTGACGAAGCCCTCACAATAAGAAGAAAACGGATGAACCTCGCTGACATAGAGATCCTCAAGCAACTGGGCGCGGGAGTCCCCATCGCCGTCGTCTGTGAAGCTGCCGGTTGCTCGCGCGGGGAATTCGATCAATGGTGGCGGGAGTGTGCCGCACAGCGAGTACCGGCAGCGACCGGCGAGGTTCGCGCGCCAGTGAAGTCCGCGGCGAGTATCGAACGCGATCAGCGAGGCATTCCACACATCCACGCCGAGAACGATGAAGACTTGTTCGTTGCGTTCGGTTACGCGATGGCACAGGATCGACTGTTCCAATTGGATTACCTGCGACGAAAAGGCGCGGGACGTTCGGCGGAAGTGTTGGGGGCCGAGGCTTTGGAAACCGATCTGCTCGCGCGGACGGTTGGCTTGCGTCGCATTGCCGAAGCCGAATGGGGTCGCTTGCCGGACGAGACGCGGAAGTTGCTGACTGCGTTCACCGCGGGTATCAACGCCGTGATCGAGCAATCGGTGGACAGCCTGCCGATCGAGTTTGACTTGCTTGACTACCGTCCCGAACCGTGGACGGAAATCGATTGCCTGACCGTCGAGAGCGAGTTTCGCTGGTATCTGACGGGCCGCTTCCCGGTCATCGTCATCCCAGAGCTGGTCAAGCGAAGTTTGGGCGTTGGCGATTTGTATCGGGAGTTTCACTGCGGCGAAGCACTCGACGAGTGCCTCTTGCCGGCCGATGGTTATCCGACGTCAAAGCCCGATCACCCGGCGGAACCGGTGAGTCCGGCGCTGGGCGGCTGCGACGATGCCACCGGCAGCAACAACTGGGTGGTGAGCGGCAGGTTGACTGCCAGCGGCAGCCCGCTCGTCGCCAGCGATCCACACATTGCCATCGAAGCGGTCTCGTGTTGGTATCAAGCTCATCTTCACGGCGGCTCGTTTAACGTTGCCGGCATGACCTACGTCGGCATGCCAGCCATCATGTTCGGCCGCAATGAACATGTGGCGTGGGGTATCACGAACAACATCTGCTCGCTCCGCGATCTCTATCAAGAGCAGACCGATCCCGATCATCCAGGCTGCTTTCTTTTCGATGGCCAGTGGGAGCCGTGGCGCGAGCGTCATGAAACGATCGGCGTCCGCGACGTCGATCCGGTGACGAAGACGATTCGCGTTTCCCGCAACGGCCCGATCGTCGACGAAGTGTTGCCGCCGCCGGCGGACAAGACCGGCCCGGTCTCCTTGCGATGGCTCGGCATGCACGAAGGTGGCTGGCTGACGGCACTGCTGGGCATGGACCGCGCCCGCAACGCGAGCGAATTCAACGAGTCGCTGCGTCCGTGGCATGTGCCGACGTTCTCGCTTGTCTTTGCCGATACGCAAGGGCATATCGGCCTCAAGATCAGCGGTCGGATTCCCATCCGCAATGTCCGCGAGCGCGGCTATCGCCCCGGCGACGATCCGGCGCATCAGTGGGACGGTCTGATTCCGTTCGAAGACATGCCGGGGGTGATCGATCCCGCCCAAGGTTTCGCCGCGACGGCTAACAATCCTGTCGCCACGAGCGACTATCCGTACCCGCTCTCTTGCACGGCGCCCGCCGGCTATCGCGCTCGCCGCATCCGCGAGATGATCGAGTCCCACGATCCGGCACGCATCACTCCCGACCACTTCCGCCTGATGCAGTTCGACGTGCTCTCTCTTCGAGCGGTGCATTGTCTGCCGCCGCTGCTCGTTATCCTCGACACGGCCTCGGAAGGCACGGACGAACGAACGCGGCAGGCGATCGCCGCGCTGCGCTCCTGGGACGGCAATGCCCATCCCAACGCGATTGGCCCGACGGTCTTCAATGTCTTCTTCGCGCATTGGACGCGATCCGTTGTTGCGGAACGCTTTCATGAGGACGCGCGTTCCTTGTTGGCGATGGGTGCCGAGGGCCTTGCGGCGCGATTGCTTGACGAGGATCAGCATGGCTGGTTCGCACGGGGTGACCGGGACCAGCGTGTGCGGGCCGCGTTTCAGCAGGCACTCGCGGATCTCACACAGCGTCTTGGCCCAACGGTCGCCGACTGGCAGTGGGAGAAGCTGCATCGCTTGACAATGAACCACATCCTCTTCGCGCGCGGCGATCTGGCGGAACTGTTCAACTACGCCGGGATGGGCGTGCGCGGCGACATGCAATCGGTCTGCAACACCGGCAGCGGGCCTGACTGGACGGCGGCGACAGGGGGCGGCTTCCGCATGATCGCTGATCTGTCTGACGCCACGACGCTTCAAACCGTCGATGCACCCAGCCAGTCGGGACACCCCGGCAGCCCACACTACAAGGACCAACTCGCCGATTGGCTGGCGGGCAACTACCGCGATCTGACGCTCGCACGAGACGGCGTGACAGCAGTTGCCCGACTCTCGTTGCAACCAGACGATACCACGCACGGAAATGGATGAGAGATCCGGCGAGCGGTGGGCGTGAGCCCACTGATTGATT
>JAQBZB010000467.1 GCA_027622275.1 Planctomycetota bacterium
TTGCTGACGTGGGCGCGGCCATAATCGCCACCAATACGGCAGCAATCAGAAGTTTCGCTTTCATGTAATTTTCTGCTGGAATGAGGAGTAGGCCGGGAAAAAACAAAGGTGTCAAAAAAACAAAGGTGAAAAAACAGACACACAAAGGTGTCAGGAGTCATTGTTGCGGAAATCGACCCCGCCCCCAGAGTACGTGATTGCCAATCAAAGACTCCTGACACCTTTATTTTTCCTTTAAGGTCAGATGAACTTTGTGAACATGGTGGGTGTCTTTCAGGAAGTTCCACGGTCGCCGTGTCTATTACTCATCTCGATTCCTTTGATTCCACGGCCCCCCCGTCAAATGTCTCCGTGCGGAACACGGCGCGTTGCCGCTCGAGGTACTCGTCTTTTGTCATCCCGGGTACGAATCGTGACAGGACGTCGCGCGCCAGTTGCGCATCATTGTGCAGCAGTTCGATTGCCATCATCGCCAGGGACTTGGCCGGAAGAACATAACCGGCGTTGTGATCAGCGATCCGCCAATCGATTTGATGGTGAGACCCTTGCGCGCCCGTCATCATGGGGTGTAACACCGGCATGAGCTGGCTAAGGTCCCCGGCATCCGTCGAGCCCCCGCCATGCGGATAATCACGATATTCCAGATCGCCAAACAACACACGGACGTTCTTGCGAAACAGTTCGGCCAGGCGAGGGTCGTTACGGAGCGGCAAATTGCCCGGAACCGTTTCAATTTCCACGCGGCAACCCAATGCCATGGCCGCTCCGCGGAACGCGCGATCCACCTTCATCGCGGCTTCGAGCAGGGCCTCCGGCGTTTTCGCGCGCACATACGTTTCCAGGCGCACTTCCGAGGGAACGACATTCACCAAGTCGCCTCCTTTCGTGATGATCGGATGCACGCGCACGCAGTCCTCATCGCGAAATGTTTCACGCTGCGCGTTGATGGCGCTGAGAGCCAACTGGGCTGCATTCAGGGCGTTGATGCCCCGTTCCGGATAAGCGCCCGCATGAGATGCCTTTCCTAAAAAGCGAATATTCTTGGCCACGAACCCATTGGACGACGGCGACAATCCGGCGCTCCCGTCATGCACGTCGGGACTTGTCGAGTGAATCATGATCGCCATGTCGACGTCATCGAACAGTCCCAGTTTGATCAATTCCTGCTTGCCCGTCAGAAACGAAGTCTCTCCGCGTTTGACCAACCCGATCCGGTAATCGATCTCAACATACTCCTCGGCAGGAACCGCCAGGAATATCACTCGTCCCGCGAGCTCCTTCGCCACGCTCGATTGCGTCAGTCCGATCGCGGCTCCCAGCAGGCCGGCAATTTGTGCATTATGTCCGCAGGCATGTGCGGCGCCCGTCTGCGGACACGCACGGGGATGATCCGGCACCAGCAGCGCATCGAGTTCCCCCATCAACGCCACAGTCGGACCGGGCTTTTCCCCCTGCAAAACCGCTCTCACTCCTGTCAACGCCAGACCGTCATCATACGATAAGCCAGTTCGCCGGAAGACTTCCTTGACGCGATCCGCTGTCTGACGCTCCTTAAAGCCCAGTTCCGGTGCATCCATGATCGCTTCGCCGATGCCGACGATTTCAGCGCGATGTGCGTCAATCGTTTCGCAGACCCGTTGCTGGAGAAGATCAACCGCTTTCATTCCCGAATTCCTTTTGTGTGAGAAACGAGTCCACGTTGGTGAGCGGACATCCTAGCCGATTTATCCGGGCTTGGTGCCTACGGGCGTTTTGCCGGATTGATGCTCGGCTCGATGCTACTCTGCCGAAAACCGATAACTGTACAATAACGTCGTCGCGACGCGGAAGGCGAGCCGGACCGATTGACCCTGTAGAGAAGCCAGGTCCGCGTGCTGCTTCCAGCGCACGCGGGTGTAGACCTGCCCTGGATCGTAGTTCATTTGGCATTCGTCGAACCCGAAGCCTGGCAAGGGGGTTCCCTCGGCATCGACAACGGCGACCTGTAGCGGCGTCGCCTCCAGCAGGTCGACATTCACGTCCAGATGCGGGTGCGTCGCCGTGACTGGCTTGGTCACGACCGTACCCACGTGCCGCGAACGCCAGTTCCCCAAGCCGGCGAAGCGGTCGAGTCGCAACGTTGCCAGGCCGATCGACATGGGAATGCCCTGCTTCGGATTCGTCTTCACGCCTCCGCCAGTGTAGTAGAAGTGCAGCGTATCGCCGATGCGGATCGGAGCGTTGTGCGTCGGGTAAGCCAGCAGTCGGTCGAAGGCCCCGTCTGGACCGACGTCGAGGAATGGCACGCCCGGCGCCACACGTTTCCATTGGCCCCCTTCCGGCTGCCAGATCAGTTCACAGGTCGCGCCAAAGCCCACATTCGGCCACTTTTCGAGCAAGCCGAGGTTCACGTTCCCGTAGTTGAACGGCGTCATCCCGCCGTGCCACTCGAAGCGCTTGCCGAACTCGCTTTCCGGTCCGTTGTCGAAGATGATTTCGGGTGCCGACCAGTCCGTCCAGTTGGTGCCGACGCGCAGGGCGGCGTTGCGGCCACCGGTCCCTTTGGCGCTGCGCTCATTGAGCCACCAGCGGCGGTTGCGGTGATCGCGCTGCACCATCATGTAATCGCCCCCGGCTCCGTGCGAAATGCGCCGCGGCTTGCGTGTCCAATGGATGCCGTCGGGACTGGTGTCGAGATACTGCCCGATGATCGTGCGGGCCTGCTGTTCGTCCTCCTTGGTCACATGGGGGTACTTTTCCGAGTAAGCATACGCCCACATGCGATGGTCCTGCATATTGGCAATGAGCTTGTACCGCCGCAGCGGATCGGGATCGTCGTCGTCGCGCACCACCGTCAGGCCATCAAGGTTGTTGACGACGCCGAGAACTTTTCCGTCCTCACTGATCGCCGGCAGGCCGACGTTGCGGCGCGCGAGTTCTTCCTCCACGAGGTTCTTGCCGTCCGGAGCGCAGGTGTAGAAGAGGTTGTTCCGCTTGCTGCCGCGAAATTCGACGACACCCAGGTCCGGCTTCTCCCAGTGAATTCCGTCGCGGCTCTCGGCGTAGGCGTAGCCGCCCCGGTCCAGTTCGTCCGGTTTGCGTTCCGTGTTGAACGCAAAGTACCACATCCGCAAGAGGCCGTCCGGCTCAATGATCACGCTCCCCCACGCCTGCGCCCGTTCCCCTTCCCACGGTCGATCGGCGACGAGCACCGGCTGCGGATGCTTTTTGGGCCGGTTGATCTCCAGCGCGACGTTTTCGACGACCGCCAACTCGTCGCGACTGAGGAACAAGTGCAAGTCCGCATCCAGATGATTCGACGTGCGGATTTCGGCGGAGTCCAGCGTGACCGGGGCAGCCGCGCTTCGCCGCACCGCAGGGCCGCCGACAGCTATCACTCCTGCGGCTGCAGCCTGAAGAAAATCTCGTCGTGTACCAGACATGGAAATTCCTTCGCTCGGGATCGGAGTTCAACAATTCAGTGTCGGTCAGGAAAAAGCTCACGGCGCCGGCCGATGTCGCTGGGCCATGATCACTTCGTCAGCAGGGGTTATGGAGTTTATCCGATACTGGTGCGGCCGCTTGAGAACTTCATGTACTCGATCACCGCACCATCTTCCTCAATAAAGACGACCTGGAGTCCTTCCAGGGCTTCGAATGGGCCAAGCAGCACGGTCGCTCCCTTGATCGCCGCGTCAAGATCTTCCACAACGTACGCTGTGTGGCAGCGCTCTCGGATCAGGCTACAGACCGGCGAATCGGGTTCAAACCTGAGAAACTCGATCCGATGGGGATGACTCTCAGGGCTGGTCACCCAAACCCTGGTGGCCTCGACGTAGATTTCGCCGGGATGCGACTGATCCGTAATGACACCCGTGTGGTGAAACGCCTTCTTCATCGGAGCCCTCGATTCGTTACGGTCATGTGGCGTCATAAGAAGACAACCTGATTCGTTGCTGCGGATTGTTCGGCGGCGAGACAGGCGGCCACCGCAGCGCGGGACTCTTCGGGGCGGATCACTTCCGGCTTGCGACCATCCGCGACGCAGCGAAGGAAATAAGCCCACTCTTCGCGCAACGCGCCACTGCGCACGCCGTGCATTTGCGGCCAATAGGTCGTGTCCAGGTGGCGAGCCTGCTCGCTATCGACCACCAGGAAGTTCGGCGTTGTGTCGTGGATCGAGATGGAACCCGCAGTGCCGACGATCTCCATGCGCTCGTCGATCTGCATGGGAGAGCGATCTGGCAATGCCCAGTTGTTTTCGTTGATCGCAATCGCACCACTTTCGAACCGGTACATCGTCATGCCAACGTCCGGGTACTTCAAATTCCGGACGCGTGTCGTCTGTGCGTAGGCAGAAACGATTTTCGACCCGGTGTACCACAGCATCAGATCGGTGTCGTGGACTCCGTCACCGATGATCGGGCCGATCTTGTCCAGCACGCTGGCCGTGATCCAGGTCGGCAAATTGCGCCGTGCATAAATGGCGACGATCTGGCCGATTTTCCCCGCTTCGATCTCCTGTTTGGCGGCGGCATAGCGCGGGTTGAAGCGACAGACGTGTCCAACCATCAAGCTCCCTCGCGAGCGAAGGGCCGCATCGACGATGCGGTCGCAGTCGGCCACCGTTGATGCCATCGGTTTTTCCAGAAACACGTGCTTGCCAGCATCGAGCGCCGCCACGGTCGGTTCGACGTGCTGATCCCACATCGTTACGACGCTCACGACATCGATCTCGGGATCAGCCAGCATCTCACGGTAATTGGTGAATGCTTTTGGCACGTTAAACGCCGCGCGAACTTCGGCGAGGCGAGCAG
>JAQBZB010000468.1 GCA_027622275.1 Planctomycetota bacterium
TGGACGAACGGCCCGACGAAACTCGACCTCACGATCCGCGGCGCCGAGCTGTCGATCGCTCAAGACGGAAAGCAACTGGCGACCGCAACCGTTCCCGGCCCGCTCGGCGAGAAACTCCGACGGTTGTCGAAACTCAAACCGGTCCAATGGGGCAACGGCCTCTACGGCAAGTTCAGCGGGAATCGGCTTGAAGGAAAGGTGCATCCATGATTCGGCTTCCACTCCCCGCGGTGTCCAGTCGCTGGAGTTGTCTTTTCAAGTTGCTGCTGCTTGTCGTCACTCTCGTTTGTGGATCCGTGACGGCGTTTGGGCAGTCTTTCCTGAACAAGTCGGTTGATCTCGCCGCGCTTCCCACGGTGCCCGAAGAGTTCACCGTCACTCTCTTCGCGAGCGAGCCTCTGGTGCGGCAGCCTTGCTCGATGGCCTTTGACGAGCGGGGGCGGTTGTTCGTGGGTATGGGGCCGCAGTATCGGAATCCCACGCCGGAAACACCTGGCGACAGCGTCTTCATCGTTCAGGACACCGATAGCGATGGCCGAGCGGATCGCACGACGGAGTTCGCGACGGGGTTCAATGCCATTCAGGGCTTGGCGTGGCATGGTCGCGACTTGTGGATCGCCAATGCTCCCGATCTGACCGTCGTGCGGGATCGAGACGGTGATGACGAGGCCGATGAGTACGTCAAGGTCTATACCGATCTTGGCAATCTGGAGCATGGGCTCCATGGGCTGAATTGGGCTCCTGATGGCAAGCTCTATATGAGCAAGGGGAACTCGAAAGGACTCAATCAAGCTGACCGCTATGCGCCGAAGCCGTTTCGAGATTTGTGGGGAGTCAGGGCCCCGCAGGATGTGCCGGATTTTCCCGCTCCGGTGACCACGAACAAGAACGACTATCGCCGGGCGTATCACGATCCGGCTGATGATTGGGGTTTGGATGGCGGCGTGCTGCGCTGCGACGACGGCGGACACAATCTGGAGATCGTCGCGCGCGGCTTCCGCAATCCGTGGGACATCACACTGGACAGCGGGTTCAATTGGTTGGGGACCGACAACGATCAGACGATGGGCGATCGAGTCTTCATGCCATTCTTCGGCGCGCATTTTGGTTGGAATCATCCGTGGAGCAGTCACTGGGGAACAGAGCCGCACGCTCCGACCGCGCCAGTCAGCGGGCCGTTGTTTGAAGGCTCGGGGACGGGAGTTGCCTTTTGCCGGTCTCCGCAGTTCCCTCCCGAGTATCGCGGCGCGTTCCTGGTCAATGATTGGTTGCAGAAGACGACATATCTCTGGCGATCGCAGTGGGACGGGGCGATGTTGCGGCCCGCGGACGGAGGCTTCACACCGTTCGTTGAAGGAGGCTCCTCGCTGTTCCGGCCCACGGACCTGGAGTTCGGCCCGGATGGCGCGTTGTGGATTCTCGGCTGGAGCACCGGTTACGGCGCCGAGTGGAAAGACGGACAACTCACAAATGAAGGCCGCATCTTCCGAGTCGCCTGGAAGGACGCACCGCCGGCTGTTCCGCTGAGGAGGTCGCAGCGTCTGGATGAGTTTTCGATCGACGACCTGATTGCCGAGTTCGACTCTCCGTTGCCCGTCCGGCGAATCAACGCGCAGGACGAATTGGTGCGGCGATCGACCGACGTGCAGCAGCCACTTTTAGCGCAATTGTCCGAAGGCACGCTGACTGAGAATCAAGAAACGTGGTCGGTCTGGGCGCTGGGACGCCTGCCGTCAGCGACGTCGCTCGTCGAGTTCCTGCCAAACACGTTGCAAGCTGACTCGAAAGCATCGCTCAACCTGCAAGTTCAAGCGGTGAGAATTCTGGCGCATCGCGCGAAGCAGTTCGGGCAGACCGAGCGGCTACCGGGTGCCCTGCGAGTCGCGCTGCGACATCCTCAACCGCGTGTGCGATTCGCTGCTGTTCAAGCCGTACACGAGGCTCGTCACACGGCGCTGGTTCCCGAGTTGTTGGAACAGTTGCAGCGCGAGTCTGACCCAACCGTCGTCTATGCCGGATGGCAGGCGCTGCGTGCCTTGAGTTCGGTGGCCGAGTTACAGGCATTGCTGGGGGATTCGCGTGCGGCGGTGCGCCGAGCGGCACTGTTGGCGCTGCTCGAAACGCATGCGGCGACTTCCGCTGACGTCCGCGAGTTGGCTCAAGCGGACGTGAATTCCGATGTGCGTCGAGTGGCCGAATTGTGGTTGGCGAGGATCGGGGAGAGTTCGCAGCCGGCAATTCGCGGTCGGTCCTTGCAGGTCGCGTCGGCTGCTTCGGCCTCCGTGACAGCTTCCGCGTCGGGGAGCGGAGTCGCCGCAGTGCGGAATCTGAAAGTGCAAAGCGGTGCGACCTACAAAGTTGTGCCGAGTGGCTTTGCACTCGGGACTCCGACTTACGTCGATCGCAGCTATCAACTGAGCAACGTTCCGCCGGAACTCGTCGGCTGCGATCTCATTCAGACGGCGAACAACGATGACAACTCGCGTGGCGAGCAATGGCTCAGTGCCGACGCGCTCGTGCCCGTGCGTGTGTGGGTCGGCATTGATGTGCGGCAGAAGTCGGCTCCGAGTTGGTTGCTGAAGGGTTTCGACAAGAAGTCGTTCATGGCCGCGATCGATGAGGGCGCGCGGTTCGAGTTTTACGAGCGAACGTTTGACGCGGGTCGCATCGAACTTGGTGGTAACACGGACGACGGTGCCAGTGGAGGCAAAGGAAACTACCTCATCGCAGTCGCGCCGGTGCCGCTCGACCGCCGTGAGTCGAGGGCGACGATCGACGCAGCACTCGCCTTGCTGGAACGCGGGGATCGAGCGCGGGGCGAACTGCTCTTTCGACACTCGAAGGGCGCTGGCTGCCTTAAGTGTCATAGCCTCGGTCAATCGAAGAACGGTTTCGGTCCCAATCTGAGCAGTATCGGCCTGCGCTCGAACGCGAAGCACATCGTGCAGTCAATCGTCGAGCCCAGCGCGGTCATCACCGAAGGCTTCAGTCAACTGATCGTCGTCACCGATGCCGGAAAAGTTTTCTCTGGCGTGCTGCTGGAAGAGAGCGGATTGACGTTGTCTCTGGGGCAGTCAACCGGCGAACGGATCGATATTCCGAAGGGGACGATCGAGGAACGCCAGACCGTCCCGAAGTCAGCGATGCCGGAGATGGCTGAGATGCTCACCCCACAACAAGTCGCCGACTTGACGACGTTTCTGCTATCGAATCAAACGCCACTCGCGGCAGACACGACAACTCCGATGCCTGCCGGATCGAAAACGCCCGCCTCGCGCCCGGCTGATCCGACCTCCGTGAAGGGCGACTTTCGTGTCGAAGAACAGAAGGACCGCCTGCGCATCTCGCTGAGCGGCAAGCCGATCGTCGACTTCGTCTTTCGCGACGACAAGATCCGACGACCGTACTTCGCGAACGCTCGGCTTGCGAACGGCTTGCAAATTACTCGCAATCATCCGCCGATCAACGGAGTGGATGCCGTCGATCACGACACGATGCACCCGGGAATCTGGCTCGGATTCGGCGACATCAGCGGGCAGGACTTCTGGCGCAACAAAGCGGCGATGGAGCACGTCCGGTTTGTTTCGCCGCCAGCCATCGTTGATGGGAAACTGCGGTTTGCAACCGAGTGTCGCTTGAAGACGAGCACCGGCGAGCCGCTCTGCCTGTTGACGAACCACGTCACGTTGACAGCCCGACCAAACGGCTGGCTACTCGTGTGGAGCGCCGAGTTCCTTGCCGATCAGCGGGAGATCGTCTTTGGCGATCAGGAAGAGATGGGCTTCGGCGCCCGTGTGGCGACCCCCTTCACCGAAAACAATGGCGGCACTCTGCGCAGCTCGACGGGAAAGAAAACGGCGAAAGACACCTGGGGGCAGCCGGCCCGCTGGTGCGATTACTCGAGGACGAATGGCGACCACTTTGGCGGCATCATGCTGATGGCGAGCCCCGGAAACTTCCGCGAATCGTGGTGGCACAACCGCGACTACGGCGTGTTTGTCGCCAACCCCTTCGGACGCGAAGCCATGAAGCAGGGAGCCCGCAGTTCGATACCGGTTGCCAAAGGAGAGACGCTACAAATTGCCTTCGGCGCACTGGTACACGATCATCGCGAATTCGATTCGGCAGCCGAATTCACGATATTCGAAAAGCTTTTGGCAACTGATTCAACGACGTCAATCCATCGGTAAACAGCGCATCAGGAAGTTCAACATGGAACGTCCGTTCACGCAATCGATTTCTCGTCGCTGGTTTCTGCATGCCGGGTTGCTGGCGTGCATGGCGGCGGGGTTGTCGCAGGTGATGCGGCTGCGCGCGGTGGCCGAAGAGAGCGGCGCGAAACGGGATGACACGGCTGTGATCCTCGGAAAGAAACGGACTCCAGACCCCGGCTTGACTGCTCAGTCAAGAGTTTCGGTCAGGCGTTCGTCCGCCGAAAGTCTTGGCGACTTTCGCTACGGCGCGAATCCGAAAAGGCCGTCCTACGAACGCATACCTGCTCGGATCGTGCAACGGACTTCCAGTCCGTCGGACGGGTAAATCAAATGCCCGTCAATCGCTCCGTCGAATCACCAAATTGGTCGAGTTCCAGGCCGCCCCACTCCATCAGGCTGAGGAACAGGCTGCACATGCGCCGGTTGGGCGAATCGAGGTAGTCGAGTGCTCGGCCACCTTGGAGCTTGTCGCCGGCACCGCCGAGCAGGACCACCGGCAGTTGTTTGGCGTCATGGTTGCCGTGGATCATGCTTGAACAGTGCATGATGGCCGTGTTGTCGAGCAGCGTGCGATCGCCT